>JBDRKX010000057.1:0-66942 GCA_043813605.1 Elusimicrobiota bacterium
CGCGAATTCACATATGCCTTATCATTTCTGAGGACAAGCCCGAAAGGTTTTGCGCCCACTTTTACAGACCACATCTTTTCCCCCGTCTTAATATCTACAGCGAACATAGAGCCGTACAGATAGCTCAGCAGATAGAGCGCGTTTCTTTTTCTGTCAATAGTTATCGACAATGAACAATATTCACCTTCCAAAACCCGCTTTTTTTCAAATGTCTTCATATCAATTTCATATAATCTGGCAGATTCCGAGTCTTGCGCGTATATTAAAGAGGACTCATTATCGATCAGCATGGAACTTATCCCAAAAGCCCCGAGATCAAGGGCCCTTTCAGTTTCCAGTGTTTCTGTATTGATCTCAAGAATATCCGCTGACGATCTTAGTGAAACACAATACAATTTGCCGGTTTTTTCCGATATTTCCATACCGGATACTGAACCGCCATATTTTGTATTATCCAGAGATCTTTTTTCAATTATTTGACCTGTCTTAAAATCGCATCTTGCGATTTCGGGTTTAATCACATTTGTCAGATATATTTCATTCCTGTTTTCATTGTAGGCGATCCGTCCCGTAAGCCATGACCCAGCCGGCATTTTTACCGGAACCTGTTCCCTTACGGATAGTGTTCGTTTATCAAGACCCACTATCAGGTTCTCATACCATGGATGAGCCACTATCAGATCACTGCCCATTGCTATATCCTGTACAAAATAACTTGGAAAATATGATATATGCTTCGAATTAAGATCTATTCCTACAATATAAGGTTTTTTAACAGCATGGGATTTCCCGTACGGATTGGCATAAAGAGCTATTAAGGATCCCTTTTCTTTGTACAAGCCACCTGGGAAAAACCGCTGTTCCGATACCCAGGATTGAAAATGCTGATAATCGTTTTTCGGGAATTCTTCCGGATCCAGCAACGCTTTTACACCTTCCTGCTTTGCTATAACTTTTGCCGGCTGATCATCTATTCCTCCGAAAAAAAAGAAATGAAAAAAAAGCAATCCTGACAAGAGAACAGGAAAAACAAACGACATTGTCATTCTGAAGATATGCCTTTTTACTGTTATATAATAATAAGCGAATCCCCACAAAATCAGCGCCATAAGTGTCATATGGGCTTCTGCTATGTACACGAGTTTCGTATTATACATTACTGCCGTGTGATAGAAATCCAACCATATGTATCTGTAAATATAAGGAGGATAATGAGGCACAAACCACATAAAAACCGCAAACCATACCGTCATTCTCAGAAAAAGGGAAAACGCGTATTTCAACGATGGGATATATATATCAAAGGGTTTTTTGCCGGCATATAGATTGCCGGCTATGATCTCCATTAAGGCCACGGGCATAAACAGCAGAGACATAATAACACTGTCGCTTGCTGATTCCCATGATAATCCGGCAATAATAATATAAATATAGATTGCCCAAACTGAAAACAGAGGGAATATGACCTCAAATATTTTTTTTCTGTTTATGTTCATATTTCAGCACTGAACATTATGTTATAATAATATCTTATATCTTGTCAAAGGTATTAAAACGCACAGCAATTACTCTATTTTAGGGAATTTTTTTTCCATACCTGATCTAACTCTATCTTCACAATACCCGCCATAGAGTTGATATACATATCATCCCCGTAGACCGCCAGGCCGGCCGGTTTCCCGCCGACCTTAACACTCCATAGTCTTTCTCCGCTTTCTATATTGACCGCAATCAATCTGCCATACAGAAAACTGAGCATATATATTGCCTTTCTTTCCCTGTCAATCCGTATTTTCTGAACATAGGGTTCGCCTTTTAAAACACGCCTTATTTTCAGATCATCCAGTCCAACCAGATAAAGGCTGTCCGTACCGCCGGCCTGGCAATAGAGCACTCCTTCATCTTCATCTATTTCCAGCGCTGAAGCGCCGTATATATCCAGATCCAGTGTTCTTATTACTTTCATGTTCTCTGGATCCACCTCATAAATATCGTCGCTAAGATTCGTTCCGGTGACATAAAGCATGCCCGATCTGTCTGAAATGCATATATTCCACAAGAGCGTTCCGGGACGGGCATCCGGCGGGATCATATATCCCAGCATGTTCCCTGTTTCGTAATCATAACTGTAAAGACCGGCAAATATATCAGTACATATAAATATCCTTTTCCTTTCTATATCATGCCGTATATCGGATGTTTCCCAGTGTTTTACGTCTATTCCGGCAGGGAATGTCCTGATAACAGAAAGATCCCGCTTGTCCAGTTCATAAACTTTTTCTTCATACCAAGGCACTGCAAGTATATGCTCTCCTTCGGCAGTCATTGCCCTTATGTAATAACCCGTTGAATATTCGGTCTGTTTGGTATCAATATCTATTCTAAGGATATTCGGAGATTTTTCATTAATATCTTTACCGAATGTTTTAGCATAATTCGCATACAACGCATTTTCTTTCGGATCTATATATATGTCCCGCGGATATAACCTGTACTCTTCAGTCCATTTTAAATAATGAAAATAATCCTTTTTTGGGAATTCATCAGCCGAATAGAATATTTTCACACCATTCTGAGACGATATTTCTTCCGGTGAAGCTTTTCCCAGCCCGCCTGTGAAATAAAAGTGATAAAAAAGCATATAGCACAGTACCCCGGGCATTATCAGCGAACTGAAAATACGTAATATCCGTTTTTTCACCGTAAGAAAAGAATACGATATAATCCATATTATGAATGCCAGCCAAGCCAAGTATGATTCTGCGGTAAAAACGAGTAACAGATTCGGGATAAAAAATGTGTAAATCAATTCCATATGTATGCGGTTGGCAGGCATATGCATTTCTACAAGCCAAAATGCATAGAGACACAGCCAGAAAACGATCCTGCCAAAAATAGTTATACGCGACAATGTTTTCTTCTGTGGTTTACCGGCAGAGTATTTATCAAAATAGCAGCGGTTCCAGACCGCTTCAAAAAAAACAACAGGGACGAAAAATATTAAAAGGAACCATACATTGATTATGTCCTTAAGCATCAAATGGCTCAGCAGCCTGATATATACCACGACGATCCATACAGAGGTTAATGGAGAGAGGAAATAGACAATGCCTGACATCGCCTTCATTAATACCCTCTTTGTATAATCCATGTCCCTTACTTATTCTCCCTTTTTGCCTGTGATGCCCTCCAGACTTCTTCAAGTTTTACAGAGATAATGCCCGCTCTTGAATTGATATATAGCATATCTCCGCCATAAGCCAGTCCGTAGGGCTTACCTCCCGTATTCAGCTCCCAGTACCTCCTGCCGGTGTCAATATCAACTGCAGTTAGTTTTCCGTATATGTAGCTGAGGAGATAAAGACAGTTTCTGTCTTCATCTATATGTATTTTTCTGGAATGCACACAACCCCTTATCTGTCTTTTTACCGTAAAAGATTCTATGTCTATTATGCACAATCGGTTTGTGCCCCAGTCCTGGCAATATATAACCTTATTCTTATCATCGAGCTTAAGCGCGCAGACCTCGACTATATCCAGGTCAAGTGTCCTGGTTATTTCAAGCCTGTCAGGATCGACTTCCAGCAGGTCTATTTTACCCGGTCCCTGCACAGCAAGATATATCATTCCCGTAGTTTCCGATACCTGCATAAGCCATAATTCTACTGTACCGAATTTTTTTAAAATATCTGCTTCCATAGTGCCTATAAGTTCCCCTGTTTTATAATCGTATTTCTGGAGCCTGGCATCCATATCGTATGTTATATATACGCAATTCCTTGACCGATCCTTAAAAATATCCCGCACTTTACAGGAATTATACCTGTATTCTTTAAGCGCAAATACACGTCTTACTGACAGGTCTTTCTTTTCTAACTCATATATTTTTTTCTCGAACCATGGTGCAGCCATAAGAGATGAATTACCGACCCATACATCCCGTATATAAAATCCGGCAAAATAATCTGTCTTTTTTGTATTTAGGTCTATCCTCAGTAAAGTCGGCATTCTTTTAGGCGTTTCTATCATGGTTTCTGCGTAAACGCAGTACAATGCATTCTCGGCATTGTCATAATAAAGACTCCTGGGATGAAACCGCACAGTATCATTCCATTTTGTATAATAGATGTAATCCGTTTTAGGGAAATCGGCGGCCGCGTATACCACGTCTACACCCGCCTGTTTTACTATTTCCTGCGTAGGCCGATCGCCTAATCCGCCGGCAAAATAAAAATGCTGCATCAGCAGATAACTAAAAAACACCGGAAGCAGAAGTGAAGAGAATATTCTAAAAACCCTCCTCTTTACTGCAAATCCGTAATAGGCAATAAGCCACAAAATAAACATAAGAACAGATATGTAGGATTCAGCCAGATATATAGACCAGGTCAGTGAAAAAAAATATCTTGGCGGAAAATTAAGAAACGCCCAATAATCATTATCGGGGAAATAAGCGTGTACCGTAAGATATAAATAGAGAACCAGCCAGAACAATATCCGTAATACCGCATGGACTGTCCCGGTCCAATTCCGGCCAAGAACTTTTCCGTCGGGAAACAACCTTGACAATACCAACTCATATAGTATTACCGGGATAAAAAGCAGGATAGTCACCCCGGCATGAATACTGTTCCTGCTGTTCAGATGAAAGATCAGCCACAAATAGTAACCGGCGACCCATGTAATCAACAGGGGTGTACAAAAAAAGCATACCTTGCGTATCAAATCCCGCAGCCATTTAGTATTCATATCAGCAGTTTTTCCTGTTTCTTTTTAATCCCAGTATATTATAATCCAACAACCTCTGTATAATATATCTTATTTGAAAAAGCCTCAGGTTCTCAATCAGTCCTCCCAATTGCCGCGGCCGCATAAAGAACTTCAAGAAAGCCCGCCTGACAGCAGAAGAAAGAATTTCTTCATCAACAGTCGGCGGGACCCATTTTACCGACTGAAAACTCCTCAATTTTCTGTCGGATTTGATCTCTGTCCCGTATTTTTCCCACAATTCAGTTCCGGGAAGAATATCAAGAAAAAGGAACTGGGCACGCAGCAACCGGCTTCTCAGCGCAAATTCTATTGTTTTCTCGATAGTTTCTTCTGTTTCCCCGGGCAGACCAAAGATAAAGAAACCCTGAACAGCAATTCCTGCTCTATCAATCATCTCTATGGCCCTGCCTATAACTTCTACCGATGTATTCTTTCGGACATTATTAAGTATTCCCTCATCTGCGGATTCTATACCGAGAGCCAGCATATAACATCCCGACTTTTTCATAAGCGCAAGTAACTCATCATCAAGTAGCGTCTCTGCCCTCAATCCGTTAGGACAACACCAGGAGATATCCAGTTCACGCCTTATTATATCTTCGCATATTAAAGTAAGGTGTTTCCTGTCAGCAGATAGATTATCATCTTCAAAATGGATCTCTCTGACCCCGTATTCACGAACGAGATATTCTATTTCATCAACAACCAAGCGAGGTTTTCTGAAGCGAATAACATTACCCCATATCCCGCTCGAAGCGCAGAAACTGCAAACGCAGTAACATCCGCGCGTTGTTATTACCGGCGCCGCAGGAAAACCCTTTATCAACCCTCCATGCGGAGCTTTTCTGTATTTGGAAGGATTGATCTGCTCCCAGTCCGGAATAGCTATCTCATTAATATCCGGTTTCAGCTTTCTAGGAATAAATCCTTCCCGGGATATCGCTGAATTCACAAACCCGGGTATTTTCAGGTTCTCAATTCCGGTATCTTGCATCCTGGTAATAATTTCTAGAAGTGTTTCTTCGCCTTCCCCCACTACGACACCGTCTGCTTTGGTCTTTTCCAGGCTCTCATATGGCATAGCTGTCGGATGAGGACCGCCCAAAACGACTTTAACAGCCCGCTTTTTGAGCATCCCAGTCAGTTCTATGACATTATCAAAAAAGTCAGTCATACAGTATATGCCTACAAGATCACAATCGGATAACCTTGCCGCGAGCCTGCTGTTTTTTATTCTCAAGTTAAGTCCGTCTATAATAATCGTTTCTATCCCGGCTTTTTTTAAACTTGAACTCAGATAGCCCAGCGCAAGCGGAGGCGTTATCAGATGGGTATGGTATAATGGTCTGCAGAGGCCTACTTTCATCGCTCTATGCCGGCATTATAATCAAACTTCCGCATGACTATTAAAATTATCTATGAGGATTATCATATCAGGAAATTCCGCTGTATCAGATTTATGCCCGGCATAAATTCATTCTGTTAGATTATCACCCGCACATACGAAAAAATATCCGATTATATATTCAAAATCCAGTCCATCCCTGAAGCCTGCTATAAAAAACCTGATAAGATTGATAAAAAAACCGGCTTTCTGCTTTTTAATCAGCCGGAAAGCCCTTCTTAATGTAAAATAAAAAAGACATTTATAACGGAATAATCCTACTTTGCGCGGATTCAGTGAGTCAGTTACTATATTGTACCTCCTGTGCAGTGAGTCTATTCCGTCCCACCCGGTGACTTTTCCTCCTTTCTCCAGCAGTATTTCGGCGGATCTTGTCTTATGGAGCGGCCGGTATGTGAAGAATATCGGCCTGTCCACATCCAGTTCCCTGACAAAATCGAATGTATCTTTAAGTGTTTCGGGCGTCTCTCCGGGTCCGCCCAGCATATTATAACCTGTTATCTTTATACCCTCTTTATGTATCATCTCAAAAACCCGCCTGTATTGGTCATTAGAGATATTCTTATTATATATCCCCCTGCGTATACCCTCATTCCCGGCTTCTATCCCGGTTCTTAATATTCTACAATTTGCTGACGCCAGCATCTTTATGCGTTCTTCGTCTATTGTATCTGCCCGGGTAAAGCACGAAAAAGGGAGCTCCCCCGATAATCCGCTCTTTTTATACGCAGTTACAAAACCAAAAAGCCATTCCTTATTGTTCGGAAACACCGGATCGAAAATATGCGCGATACGCATACCTCTGTTTTTATATTTTTCATAATGATATCTTATTTCTTCGACAAATGATTCAGGAGTGCGCCATCTGATATGGGGCCCGGGTATCTTTTCCCTCTTTAATGCCTCGGAACAGTACGTACATGAAAATGGGCAGCCCCTGTTTCCTATTACATAGAGCATCTGATTATAGAACAGGTATTTATCTATGTCTTTCCACTGATCATAATCCGGGAACGGTAATGAGTCAAGGTCTTCTATTAATGGCCTTGTGGTATTCCTTACTATCTTTCCTGTATTATCCCTGAACCAGACACCTTTTATTCCACTGAACGGCTTACTGTTTTCCAAATTATCAAGATATTCTTCCAATGCATATTCGCCGTCGCCCATAATAATAGCATCGACTTGCGGATAATTATTTATGGAATCATCAGGATCGACTGCACAGTGCCAACCGCCCATAATTATTTTCAGAGAATCCTTATTCTTTTTTGCCTCTGATATTATTTCTCTGCAATAGGGCATATATAGAGATGTGGCGGATATGCCCAGCACATCCGGATCCTGGCTGCATAGTTCGGCGGCCAGATGTTTTTTCCATTTTTTCCGGTGGAATGTAAAATCGATTATACTCGATTCATGTATCGTACGTTCGTTTATATACGTAGAGAGACATGTTATGCCTATGTCCAGTATGGAAACATCTCCGCTCAGATTCGGATTGACAATAGAAACCTTCATTTCAAGCCTTTTGTTCTCCTGAGACTTTTAAATATCATGTTATTTTCGATTATAGCAACAATCCGCATCAAATTAAACCGGCTTCCCGTACTAATCTGTCCTGTCGTATTTATTCCACACACTATTTAGATCAAGATATATTATGCCGGACATTGAACTTATGTAAAGTCGGTCTCCCTCACGGGCGAGTCCGTAAGGTTTCCCGCCGACTTTCAAAGACCATTTTCTTTTTCCTGATTCAAGGTCAAGAGCAACGATCCTGCCATAGAAATATCCTAAAAGATACAGGCAGCGCCTCTGCCTGTCAATAGAAATCCTGCGAGAATGGACTTCGCCGGACAGCAACCGCTTTACAGTGAATTTTCTGATATCAATCTCGTAAAGCCTTGACGAGCCTCCGTCCTGGCAGTAAAGAACACCCTGTTCATCGTCTATCTTTAAAGCTGTCGGTTCTACAATATCAAAGTCAAGTGTTCTTGTTATTTTTAAAGTCGATGGGTCTATTTCAATAATATTCATATCTTTGGCTGCCTGCGGGACTATATATATCATGCCTGTCTTTTCTGAAACCTGCATAAGCCACAACTCTACTGTTCCATAGTCTTTAAAACCGGCAGGGTCTGTCTCCATGACAAGCGAGCCCGTGCTGTAGTCGTACTTCTGCAGTACAGACTGCATATCATGCGTTACATAGAGGCAGTTTTCCGCTTCACTATAGTGAATATCTCTGATTTTGAATGGATATATCCCGCCATCAAATGGGAATGATCTCACTAACGACAGATCATCTTTTCTGAATTCATATATTTTTCTTTCAAACCAGGGTGCAATAATAACAGTATCAGATGTCTGACAGATACTCCGGGCATAGTATGATGTCCGGTATACCGTACTTCGGGTTTCCATATCAATACGTAATAGACAGGGAAATATCTTTTTCTCTTCGTGAAAAGTATTCGCATACACTGCATACAGAGCATTTTGCCTATTGTCTATGATTATCCCGCCGGGATTTAACTTCACTTTTTTTGTCCATTGCATAAAATGAGCATAATCCCTTCTGGGAAAATTATCTTCAGTATAGAATATCTTTACTCCCGGCTGCCCTGCAATCGAATTCCCTGATGCCGAACCCATTCCGCCAAAAAAATAAAAATGGGCCATTAATCCGTATGCACACGCCCCCGGCAGTATAAGCGACACTACTATTCTTAATTTTCTTCTTTTTACTACAACCGCCCAATAGATCAAAAACCATAGAAAGAATGCGGCAAGTGCGTACAGCCATTGTGCTCTTAATATTGCACACACAAAATTAATTATATGCTGTAATGGAAACCCGAAAAAAAGGCGGATTTGAGTATCTGTGGCCCACGGCTGATGAGTCGAATACACTGCATTAAGATAGAACAGATAAATAAAAAACCATAACATTATCCTTAAAGCAACGGCTATTTTTTCTTTTAATTCCAAGGGCCATAATCTAAGCGGGCGGCGCGATAAAAAAATGCCGCCGCCTGCCAGCTCTATCAATATTACCGGAAGAAAGAAGAGCAGCATAAGTCCTATAGGGATCCTGTTCTTATAATTGATCTGATAAAGAAAACATATATACAGGACATTTACCCAGACGCCCGATAACGGGCCCAAAATCTGTGTTAGTTTTACTGCGATATACCGCATAATACAGCTATATAAAATAACCGGTTATCTTCAAGGCATTCCTGAAAACGATTATTTTTCTGGGCATCCTCACAAGAAGCCGGATTATCCTCGTTATGTTCAGATAAAACCTTCTGTATGCATACCGCTGAATTTTCTTAAGCGGTTTTTTTATCACCTTTTCATAACTTGTTTTCCCGGCATAATAGTGACATGAAGAATCATAATCTAATTCAAATTCAGCATAATTATCTTTCACGATATCATATAGTTCCGTTTTTTTCTGCGGTGTAACCACAAAAAAACCCGCAAAATCCAGGGGGGCCCGGCAGGCGAAGTCTACGGTCTCCAGCATCTCATCAACGGTTTCCGTGGGGAAACCTATCATGAAATAGCACTTTGTCAGCAATCCCAGCCTGCTGGCACAGCGTATATTTTGAAGCAATTTCTTTTTGTTTATGTTCTTTTTTATCATTTTCTGTATCCTGTCAGAGGCACTTTCCAATGCAAAGGTTATCATGTATGTTCCCGCTTTTTTCAGTTTAAGTATGGCAGCACTGTCTAGGATATCCCCCCTTATACCATTAGGAAAACATATCTTCACGTCAATTCCGGATTCTATTATCATATCACATATTTTATGAAGTCTTTTTAAGTCAAGATTAAATATATCATCAAACACATGGAATTCGTCAATACAATATTTTTCCCTGAGCAGTTTTATCTCACTGAATACATTCTCCGCCGACCGTTTTCTGAAATTTCTGCCGAAAATATTATGGCAGAAGATACATTTATAGGGACATCCCCTTGAAGTTATGATACCCATATATTTACGGCCGCTCATAACAAGATTCATACTTAGCACACCCGTATTTGAATATGCGTCAATATCAAGCAGGTCCCAGGCAGGGAAAGGCAGTTCATCAAGATTGCCGATAAGTTCAACTGGTTTGGTTTTAATATAAGTGCCATTTTCCCTATATGCTATTCCCGGGATACCGGAGACATTCCCTCCATCGTACAGTTTTTCAAATATCCTGCAGAAACTTATCTCACCCTCCCCTATTACTGCAATATCTATATTAGTATCATCCAGTATATCTTCGCTGCACATAGTGGCATGAGGCCCTCCTGCTATTACCGGTATGTTTTTATCCTGCTTTTTTATATAACGGGCTATTTCATGAAGTTTACTGTCTTCTTCACTGCAGGCACTTACTCCCACAATATCCGGCTTGAATTGCCCCGCCATAAAACGGATGGCAGATGGCTGCCGGTTTCCTATCCTGAGATCGACAATTCTTATGTCACATTGAGCGGGATATTCAGCTCTTAGATATGACGCTATATATGCCAATCCGAGGGGGGGGGCAATATCATCAATCCGGCCTGAAAAAGGTTTTATCAGTAGGATTCTTTTTCTTTTCATTTTAGTTCATTCCCCAGCGTTCTGCATAACATATCAGTTAATTTTAGAGGATTAAACAGTATGTTCGTGAGCAGATTGCATTCGTGTGTGCAGTAGCATTTTGTCCGTCTGATATGGGCTCTTATTGTCCGGGCTTCTTCTGAAAAAACCAGTTTTTTCAGGCTATAACCGGACTCCCGCAGATTTCCGATCTTCATATCAAGCAGCTCGCACGGAAATACATCCCCGTTACTTTGTATTACAGCACTCATTTTACCGGCATAGCATTGCACCTGCCTGCTTTGATCTTCCAGTGTTTTCAATATTATTTTTCTTCTCAGCATATTGAAAGGCACATAAATCTTTGAGAACATACCGCTGTCACCGCCCCATTCCTGTCCTTCAGAATAATCGTTTTCTTCCATATTAGATATATCCCTGTAATAATCCGGATTGTATGCTTTGAAAGCCTTATCCCTGGTATAACCCCTGGTCAGTATTACAGTTATTGAATCCGGCTGCATCACCCTGAAAACATAGTCATAAGTCTTTTTTATATTCTCCTGATTAGCCGCCGAAAAAGTAATGTTTACCCCGAGATTCAGATTCTTATATCTTTTTTTAACCTCTTTCAGCATACGGAATGTTTCAAGAGCACAGGAGAAGACACCTTCATGACCCCTGATATTATCGTGCTCTTCTTTTATTCCGTCGATCGCAATATCTACACTGAACTGTATATTACGGCATTTCTTCAGGATTTTCTCAACAGATGCCGCAATATTGTCCGATAACAGTCCGTTTGTAGGAGTTGTTATTGTCTGAACTCCGTTGTTCTTTGCGAATATATATACTATTTCCGGCAGGTCACTACGCAGATACGGTTCTCCACCGGTCAGATTCAGAAAAAAAAACCGGCCGGCATTTTGTGAAATCTGCCGTATCTCGTCATAACTCAATTCATCTGCCGTATTGATGCTGTTTTTCACATTAAAACAGTGGCCACAGCTGCAATTGCAGTTTCCTGTCACAAAAAAAGTAATATATTCCGGCATCTGCATAGTCTTAAAAAACACTTTACCCGCCAGTCTGGCAATATCAGGCACTCTCATTTCAGCATCCTGCTCGATATATAATCTATTCCTCCTAATATAAAACCAAAACCGGAATATAGGTTTGTAAAATAATTCATCGGTATAAACCCGATTACAAAAAGCAGTCCTTTTTTCCTTACAATAAATCTGAAAAGTATTGCATTTGCTATAAAAAAAGACGGTACAGTCAGTATCATGGCTGAAAAAAAGACCTTTAGCGGGATAATACCAAATATAAAAAAGGCTACCTGCACTACCATTAAATATGACATGCATACGCTTATAATATTATTTATCCTTGTGTCTTGATCGTTAGTGAATTTTTTATGCTTCAGGATGAGCTTGGTCCATGGTACGGCACGGGAGAACAGATCAGATGCGACCAGTGTCAGGAGATTATAGCTCTTATGATGTATTACCTGTATTTTCTTGTTAAGATATATCCTGTGGCCGGCATCCACCAGCCTGTATCCAAGTTCAATATCTTCTACCGAAGTCTTACTGAAACTCTCATCAAATCCTCCCACCTGCCGGAAAGCATCTTTGCGGACCGCCCCGCACCCGGACCAGAAGAGAAAAGCATCCTTTGATGAGGTCTGGTGTGTATAGTAACTTATCAGATTTTTATATACAGAAAAAAAATTCTTACATATCGTCTCCCTGGCATATGAGCCTATAACGGCACTTATTTGCGGATTATGCATGAAAGTCCGCGCTATTTTTCCTAATGTATTTTTTTCGACAAAGACATCGGCATCTATAAAAACCAGTATCTCCCCCACAGCCTTTTGCGCCCCCCGGTTTCTTGATACTGCGGCGCCTGTCCGGGAACCGGCTATTATTACACGGCAGGGAAAATCCCCGGCTATCTTAACTGACTCGTCAACGGAATGATCATCTACGACTATTATTTCGTAGCTTTTATAATCCGAACTTAATATGCTCTTTAAACACCTCCTCAGGCTGACTGCAGCATTACGTACCGGGATTATGACTGATATATTAAACTCTTCTGCCATTATCCGCATCAAAGTAACGCTCAGCTTCCTCTGCCGCATCAAATCCCATTTTCATGGCATCGGTTGCAGTTGCATACACAAATCTTCCCTGTCGGCCGGCAAGCGCCAAGTTGCCTATATCCGATAACCGGAGCATTAAACTGTCTACTGTTTTCCTGTAATCTCCTGTATACACGGGATAACTGTAGCGCCATTTTTGTGTAAAATAATCGACTATCTCATTTCTTTCTAAAAACCCGGCCTTTGAAAGACCGGCAGCAACTTCTTCCATTACAAGGCTGTCATCCATATTCCACAGATCATCATCGGTATTAAGCGGTATTTCCACACACAGCGATGTTTTGTCTTTTGGAGCCATTCGCGCACTCCAGTTCTTCGGCTCCGTTATCCTGCTGAAGACATAATCGTCTTCAGGAAAATATACCCAATTATTGCCCGATATGCTTTCTCTATTGATAATCAGAAAGACAAACAACATAGCTCTATATTTGACCGTGCCAGCCATATTCTGATATTCTGCTTCCAGTTGAGGCTCCAACATCGATACAAGTTCCGGAAGAGGAACTGTAGAAATCACGTAATCGCATTTCAAAAGTGTCTCCTCACCGTCTTTTTCAATTAATATTTTCTGTGCAGTACCATTATTTACATATACATTCCTTATCTTGTTACACAGGTTTATTTCTCCCCCATTATTTTCTATCTCACGGCCCATTTTTTCAAATATAGCGCCAATACCCAAGTCCGGATAGAAATATTCTTTAATATATGTAGCCGGAACCGATTTTTTGCGGGAAAAC
The DNA here is from genome assembly GCA_043813605.1 of Elusimicrobiota bacterium. Taxonomy (GTDB): domain Bacteria; phylum CG03; class SLGR01; order SLGR01; family JBDRKX01; genus JBDRKX01. Next base: position 13,683 of record JBDRKX010000057.1, read on the forward strand.
AGCCTGAGCATTACGTCCCAGAATCCCACGAGCGTGATCCTGCTGGAGGCCCATTCTACTGATATATCGTCTATGGACAATCCCCAGAATTTTTCCGTATAGGGTTTAAAATAGATATCATAAAGCACCCGGCCGAACCTGTTAAGGAGCCAATCCTTCAGCGTCTTCTCTTTCAGAGGTAAGACCATGTTCTTTACCGACCGTCCCATATACTCCAGCATAGCTGCAAACAGTATCACCGGAGACATATTAAACAGCAGGTTTCCTAACCTTAGCGGATATGCCACGAACTTGCGTCTGATAAAAATACTGCTGTTTCTTTTTCTCACTACGAGGTCGGAAGGAGCAATTTTTTTTATCTCATCCAGCACCTTCTCGTTGTCGGGGTAAAACCTGTGCCCACCGAAGTCAAATATAAAGTCCCCGTACTTTATCGATGCGCAAAGCCCCCCTATGTCAGGTCGCTCATCAAATATACAGACTTTATATCCTCCGGCTGCTAATTTAGTGGCCGCTGCAAGACCTGCCGGCCCCGCACCGAGTACAGCAACAGTTTTTTGTTCCGATTTTCCGTTTTTATGGTTTATCAACATCACATTCCGTTTTTTAGTAGAAATCCCCAGGATCAATAATGGCTTTTCTTAGTATATAATAAATCATTAGACATATCTTTGCAAAGCTTCTTTAGGTTCTTTAGCTTTGATTCAGTTATAATATTTTCAGGTACTGGCCTATCGGTTGGAACTCAAAATCAGACAACAAAGCGTTCAACTTACGTTCGGTCGACCTGATGTTATGATAATGGACAAAGCGCCTTTTTGCTGAAATACCTTCAATTACCGGAATCTCCGGATCGAGGTCGAATGGATGTATATATATAACTGCCGGACTGCCTTCACTGTTAACAGTTCTGATCGCCCACTTTATGAAATTGTAGTGCCAGAACCGCAGAAAAAAACCTCCGGCAAACGGTATATTCCGGCCCAGTATTCTGACAGTAGAAGAAGGTAATTCAATGATCTTTTCAGATTCCGCCAATTCGATCTCATACTTGTACCGCTCGGAATCCTTTATACCGAATATTGACGTTTTAAACGGATATATACTACAGTCATATCTTATGCCATATGCATATAATATCTTCATTGCCCAAAGAGACTCTTCTGTAACTGAAAAAAGCGGCGCGCGATAACCTACAATCTTTTTTTGCGCTATATCACCTACTATATCCAGAGCTTTTTTTAAATCGAGTTCAAAATCTTTGTGAGACTGATCATATACAAGCTGATGGCTGTATCCATGAAGGGCTATTTCGTGCCCGGCTGATGATACTTTCCTTATTATCTCCGGGTACTTCTCGGCAATATAGCCGAGAACAAAGAATGTCGCTTTTACATCATATTCATCGAGAAGGCCAAGCAGTTTTTCAGTTTCAGGCATAATACGGCTTTCGAAACCGGACCAGTCACTGAATTTGATAGACTCTATACCGCAAAACCAGTCTTCCAGGTCAATTGAAAGACAGTTGATCATATAAATCTAATATTGCCGCTGACAACATAAAGCAAAGTAGAGTGGCGCTATATCATTTATAGGTTCTGAGCACAGCTTTCACCCTGGCCGCCAATTCAACCAGTGAAAAATCCTTGCCCAGGTAGTCATCCGCCCCCGCCCTCAATCCTTCTATAATATCATTTTCATCAGCGTTCCCATTGATTATGATTATAGGAATATGCGCCGTTGGTTTGTTCTTTTTCAGAATACGACAGATACTCAAAACATCGACATCGGGAAGGGTCAAGTCCAATATGATCAGACTAATATCAGTGTTCTCGACACTTGAAAGGCCTTCTTTGTCAGCTGAATAGACCACCCCGAAGCCCCTGTTACGCAAGGCTCTTTCCAGCGAATTAGCCAAAGCGAGCTCATCTTCTATAATGAGTATCCTGTTACTTTCAGGAGTACGCGATGAAATTCTGGTAGAAACCAATCCGACTATATTATAAAAATCTTCAACTCGGTTATCTTTAATAGCGGATATGGCTTTCTTATATACATCACTCGGCACAAGCATCAGCTCATATAAACCTATGCCGTTCTTATTGCCGCCGTATTTGCTTTTTTTCATTACTGATAGTCAAAAAAAAAGAAAAGGATATCCGTTATTTCTCTTCGATTTTATATCCCACACCTCTGATTGTCTTTATCAAGTTGCCGTCTGAACCCAGAGACTTTCGAAGGTTTTTGACATGCGCATCAATAGCCCTTGAAGAACCGAAGTACTCATAACCGAGGACACTTTCACACAGGAAATCCCGGCTCAATACCGTGCCCCTTTTTTCTATGAGAGCATATAACAGGTTGAATTCTTTTGGCCTAAGGTCGACTCTTTTTCCTTTTACTTCTACAGTATGTGCTTCATTATCAAGCACTATACTTCCAACTGTAAGTATGTCACTTTCATTTTCCCTGTATTCGACACGTCTTAAAACTGCTTTTACTCTTGCTACAAATTCCCCTTTATTGAAAGGTTTTGTGATATAATCATCCGCCCCCATCTCAAGCCCTATGATCTTATCCACCTCTCGGGAACGCACGGTCAATATGATTATAGGGATCGTCTTTGTCTTCAATTCTTTTCTCAGAATACGGCAAACTTCTAATCCGCCGATTGTAGGAATACCGAGATCCAATATTATAAGATCCGGCAAAAGGGCTATAGTCTTTCTTATTGCTTCCTCGCTGTTAACCCCTACTATAACATTGAATCCTTCATGCTCAAGGATATCCTTGACAACCTCCCTTATGGACTGTTCATCATCTATAACAAGCACTTTTTTCTTCATAGTTGCCACCTCTTTACTCCGCTCTACGGTCTAATACATAATTACTCTTCACATTTTTCTTTGCATATTTCTTAAGCTCTGTACCCAATTTTGATATTTCCCCCATATGAATAAACGCTTGTTCCGCAACTCTTACAACACCTATCGAAAGCGCTACTATCGGAAATTCTTCGACTTCTCCCTTCCTGTTCTCAATTATAATAATGCCCTTGTCCCAATCTTCTTTATTGTAATATTGAGACATCGCTTCATCAAATTCATTGATTATTGCAGAACATATCTCATCAATCTTGTCTTCGTCTATGACACAGATGAAATCATCCCCTCCTATATGCCCTATGAAATTCCCTTCAGGATTCATCCTTTTTATAACATCGACCAATATTCTGGCTGTTGCCTTGATAATCTCATCTCCCTTATAAAAGCCATAATAATCATTATATGACTTAAATCTATCTATATCAACATACAGAACAGCAAAATCTTCCCCGCTTTTAAGGCGCATCTCAATATTTCTTGCAATACTTGTATTACCGGGAAGATACGTAAGCGGACTAACATTCAGACCATGCTGTGTTCTGGAAAAAGCTGCTTTAACTCTTGCCAGAAGAATCGCCGGCCTAAAAGGTTTTGTAAGATAATCATCTACTCCAAGCTCAAGTCCCTTAATCTCATCGGCTTCCGAACCTTTTGCAGTCAGCATTATTATAGGCAAGTTGCTCATAAGGACATCTTCTCTTATCTTACTGCATACTTCGAAGCCTGTCATATACGGCATCTTGACATCCAGTATGATGATATCAGGACTCTCTGCATATATCTTTTCCAGAGCTTCTTTTCCATCTTTTGCTACGATCATTGTATACCCATGAAGCTCCAGTGTATCTTTAACCAGTTCCCGGATTATCTCCTCATCATCAGCTATCAGTATTTTAGCGCTTATTGTTTGTGGAACTTTCTTACCGTTTTTTGTTGTTTTATTCAGAACATTATTGACTGTATTCATAAGAACTTCTTTATCATAAGGCTTTGTATAGCACTCCTTTGCCCCCAGCATAAGGCACTTCTCGCGGCATTGCTCTATGTCAATACTGGTTACAACAATTACCGGTATATTGCATGTAGCCAAGTTTTTTTTAAGTTCTTTTATTACTTCATATCCATCCATCCCCGGCATCCTTAAATCAAGGAGGATAAGGCCTATATCCTCTTTCCGGGCGATATTTATACCTTGCTGCCCGCTCAATGCGCTAAATACTCTCAGATCTTTGCTCTCCAGATAATCTTTGGTCATTTCAAGAACAGACTCTTCGTCATCAATTACCAGGACTGTTTGTACCTTTAATATTTTTTCACTTTTAAGTACGTGCTCTACCGTCGCATACAAATACTCTAAGTTAAAGGGTTTTGCCAGAAAATCCACTGCCCCCAATTCAATACCTTCCTCTTGAATATTCTCAATTATTGAAGTCAGAACTACCGGTATCTGGGAAGTGCATTCATCGCTCTTCAGAGATTTCAGTACTTTGAATCCGTCAATATTCGGGTTTAGTATATCGAGTAGAATTATATCCGGCTGAGTTTCTTTTGCCTGCCTTATACCTGCGGCGCCGTCATATGCCTTGCTCACCACATATCCTTTTGACTGCATCTGCTTACCCAGCAAATCGGCAACAGTCTGATTATTATCAATAATAAGGACGTTGCTAGGCACTTTCGCTCCCGGATACCGGCAATGTAAAATAAAATGTAGTACCCTTTCCCATCTCGCTCTCAACCCATATCCTGCCGCCATGCTGTTTTACTATACCTTCCGCGATAGCAAGGCCAAGACCCGTTCCCTTTGGACCGGCTATATTTCTGGTACTATCCGATTGTTCAAACTGCCCGAACACTTTAACAAGATCTTCTTCGGGAATACCCGGGCCGGTATCTTTAACATATACGAATATCCGACGAACATCTTTTCTTCCCGCACCGATAATTATATATCCATTATCCGGAGTGAATTTCAGCGCATTGCCTATAAGGTTTGTAAGTACCTGGTTGATCCTTACTTCATCGGCCATAACAAGCGGCAATGACTCTTCTATGTTTATTGAAATCTCTATCTTCTTTTTTTCTGCTACTGAAGTAAGCAGTTTTGCGACTTTTTCTATGATATTTCTCATATCCTGAGCCTCTATATCAAATGACATCCTGGCTGATTTAATACTTGCAATATCCAGAATATCGTTAATAAACTGCGACAGCCTCTGCGCACTGCCCTTCATTATCCTCAGCGCTTTTTGCCGCTTAGACAGAGCAATAGTTTCACCTGCTTCCATAAGAAAATCTATATAGCCCTCAATAGCTGCCAGCGGAGTACGCAGTTCATGCGAAACTGCATTAACAAAATCATCTTTGGCCTGGTCCAGTTCCGCAAGTTTTTCGGCCATCTGGTTGAATTCATATGCAAGCATTCCCAATTCGTCTTTTGATCTAATATTTATGCGAGTAGTGAGATCTCCTTCTCCAATTGCATTAGCCCCGACAGCCAGTCTCTTTATCGGCACTGCTATTGTCCTTGAAACTACAAGAGCGCATACAAGACCGAATAATACTGCAACCAGAGAGATCCCTATGATCCTTTTCCTTGAAGCTTTTAATCGTTCATTAATATACTTTTCGTAATCTGTCTGATTAAATCCGATCTGCCCTACACCCAGTCTCTGGTCCTCTGAATAGACAGGCGCGGACATTTCTAAAATATTTTTTCTGTATCCTGTTATGTATTCTTCTGTTATATTACTGCTGATAAATCTTTTGCTCGCTGCCCTGTAGTAGCTGTCTTTATCGGTATATATGATCCTTCCCTGAGGACCTATAAAATTTATATACTGAACTCCCCAATAGGAGTTTTTAAGAGCTCGCATATTGTGAAACAGAAGCAGCTCATCATGCAAAAGCAGTGATTCTTTTGATATATTGGCAAGATTCGCAAATATGGATTTCTGGCGGTTTTTGATTTCCTCGATCTGGTTCTTTTGCTCAAATATGAAGAGGGTATAACTGATCATAAGAACCACTAGTATAATTATAGATACAGTGAAAATACTTAATTTAGTTCTAAGTTTCATCTCATAAAATTCTTACAAATTTTCTCAATAAAGTCAACTTGATAGTTTCTCGATAATCCCCATAATTTCAGCAGGATTAAACATATCCATACAAAATGGATTTAATGAACATTTCTTTTTATAACAACAATAGCAGGAGACAGGCGCAATCAGCTTTCTGCCTAAACCGAAAAGCTCGATTTCTGCCGCTGAAGTAGGGCCAAACAGCGCAATTAGATTTGTCTTAACAGCTAATGCTGTATGGAGTGCAAGTGTATCTGTAGTTATAAGAACTTCGCATTTGCCAATAAGCGCCGCGAATACCTTTACGGGCAGATCCAAAGCATATAACAAATCCGGGTATTTCGTTCTGATAATATCTATATTCGCCGCCTCACTCTTTCCGCCGAAAATGACAAGAGCATTATCTCCGGAACTTGAAAAGACTTCGATCAATTCACAGACTCTATCCACAGGCAGCCTTTTAGTAGGCCAGCGTTCTCCTGAACCAAAATTTATGCCTATTATCCGCTGCCCGGCTGCCAAGCCATGTTTTTTCAAAATATTGTCAGCATATTTTCGGTTTTCAGAATCTGTATTTATATAGGGCATCCCGGCAGACCGCTCGAGACCAAGCATTGCCTTTACTATTTCCTGATATGTCCTGGTGTTTTCTTTCTTTAAAATATCATTTTCCGGTGAAGGCCCGAGAATACTCATCTTCCACATCTCTTCGGCACCCGGTGCCGGAACGATCTCCCCTCGCTCTTCAATAAGACCAAGACATCTTGCACCGAGTCCGGTTGCGATTGAGACAGCATCCATAGATTCTTCAAGATTTATTACCAGTGTAAATCCCTCTTTTTTCAGCATCGCGGCTGTGTCCCGGATATTTTTTTCTTCAAATACAATAATATTGTCTACATCCGGATTCCCTTCAAGTATTTCCCTTGATGTCTCGTCTACAAGCCACCATATTTCTGCACCATTGTATTTTTCCTTAAGAACCGGAAGAACTCCCGTAGTCCGCAATACATCTCCCATGGCGCCCAGCTTGATGATAAGCACCTTTGTCATTGGAGCAGATCCTCGTATATTTCCGCCAATCTGACAGCCATCATGGGCCAATCATAGTTTTCCCTGACGAATTTACTGCCCTCAGAAACAAGCTTGCTGCGCATTTTGCGGTCTGTCATAAGAAACTCTATCTGCTTAACAAAATCAGCAGGTGTATCTGCAATAAGTATATTCAATCCTTCCTCTGCACCGACACCTTCAGCACCAAGCGAAGTCGATATAACAGGCAGGCCGGTCGCCATTGCTTCCAGTATTTTTCCCCTTATCCCTATTCCCAGTCTGATAGGCGCTACAAAAATACCGGAATCATACAGATGATCTCTTATATCAGGCACAGTACCAGTTACCCTGACATTTTTACAGCAAATATCTCTGAAAGCTTTTTCTCCGTCTGAGCCAACGATATTGAAGAATATTTCAGGATACTTGATGTGTATCTCCGGAAAAACTTCCTCCAGGAAAAAATTCACAGAATCGACATTCGGATAATGAAGGAAATGCCCCACATAGACAAGGTCGTCGGATTCTCTTTCTGGTTTAAAAGCATAATGGCCGCAGTCGGTACCGGTAGGTGCCGGATAAACCCTTGTACCGGGCAGCTTTTCCTTTAAAACCTCCGCATCGTTATAACTCACTGTAAACACTGCATCAAAAAGAGGATATATGTCATCCATAAGCCGGCGCATCCTGGTCCACTCAACATATCTTTCCTTCTCATTTAAATGTCTGTTATGAAAACACTTATCAAAATAAAGACTACTGACATCATGCTCCGTAAAAAAAAGAGGCACATTACTATTCTCTTTTATCATGAATGCATAATAAGCCATGGTCAAAAAGTCTATCTGAATAAAATCATAGGAATCCTTCAGAAGAGAAGTAAGCTCCCGAGTCATCTCCGGACTTGAATAATACTGGAAAATAAGCGGTAATTCACCTTCATACTGCTTCCTTGCAACGACAACAACCCTTTTGCAGAACTCCTCTAAAGCTTTTAGATCCGCCGGGGCAATTTCATTGTCACAATAAGAGACCAGATGTATATCGTAATACCGGCTGATATGTTTAATAAGATTGAATATCCTGACATTGCCTCCAGTAATGGGAGGATAGGGATAATAAGGAAGAATCCACAGGAAGCTTTTTTTATTCATTTTTTATTTCCCAGGAACTGTATCAGCAACTGCACATTATTAGCGCTGTTCATACCTATGTACATTATATAGGCCCTGCTCTTCATTAACAACCTGAGCGCAATCCGCATCCTGCAGAAAGCCTTTTTTGCAAGTTTTACCATATTACTGAAAGAGACCTCCAGATCAAGATACTCGATCACCTGAGGAAGTCCGATCCCGACTACAAGGTTCCCGAAAAGCGCAGCGAACATGCGCATTTTATTGATTTTTTTAATTTTTGCATAATTAAAAGCCCATCTTTTTCCTATTATAAGCATATCAGGAATTACAGGTTCGGCTATCTTTTCTCTAAACCACCGGACATCAAGAAGCACTTTTTTACCATATTTTCTGCGGTGCAGTTCATAAACATATTTGTCTGGAATATTGTCAAACCTTTCCCTTTCTTCTTCCTTGAGCCCAATTCTTACAGGAAAAGGCATCATTTTCAGATTTTTATCCATAAGTACTATGTCATCACTGAAAAAAAACATGTTTTTATTGCCTATTAATTCCATCAGAAATGTAGTTTTGCCGCTGCCGGTAGGAGCTGTTATGATCACACCTCTGCCGTTATAATTTAATCCTAACCCATGTACACGGTAAAGGGATTTTTGCTCCAGCATCTCGCCGGCAACTGACAGAACGGCCAGATATCCTATCTCGTGAAGTAAATCGTTATCAAGTGATACCATTTTTATACGGCTGTTCGTTCTATCATATTCCGAAAGACCTTTTCCCTTATAGTCTATATATTTTTTATTCCCCCCGTCATACATCGTGAATTCTCTGTGCCGCAGAACAGCCGGTTTATTTTCCACTAACGAATAATCGGGCTGCTCCCGTGCAAGAACTACCGAAAATTCTACTATTCTTGCCTGATCAATATAAAAATAGGAGAAATCCTTCCTGAGCTTTTCTATTATCTCTTCAGGCCCGGACACATCAATCTGAATCCCATAAAATTCCAGCCTTATCATCGCTTTCCTTTCAAGTACATCAGAAAGCCGCTGATCAGACCCAGACCGTAACAAAAATGACTGAATGGAAACAGCATGAAGCATATTATCATAACCGCAAGGTTTTTCTCCCGTTTTATCAGTATATCCAGTGCATACAGCATGCATAACAGACCATAAACGATAACAGGAAACAATGCCACAGGCCATATCGCGTTAATAACCGGAAATAATATAATATATAACGCAAAAAAACCGGGCAAAAGGAATACGAATCCAAAATTCATAGTGTCCAGCCTCATTGAAATGGCGCGGCCCCGGCCGGAATTGAAAACCTGGCAGCAATACTGCCATAGTTTTTTTCTACGAAAATGGTAAACAATTATCTCCGGTGAAAAAACCATCCTGCAGTCCCTTTTTCCCAGTTTCTTCAGCAGATGATTCTCTTCATTGCAATAGAGGCGCATATCAAAAAGTTCATTGTCGGAATCCAGCGCACTCCTGCGCATACCGAGGTTACACAGGATTAATGATTGTTGATCTGCCCTATAATCACCTGCCGATACGTTATACCTCTTTTTCATTCCTGCAGCACCCCAGAAAGAACTAAGGACATAACCCTGAGCTCTTTCAAATAAACTGCTGTCGGCAGGGGTCAGATTAGGCCCCCCTATGATTTGGACATCAGGGTATTGTTTAAATTTCTGCAATACCTTTTCTATAAAATCTTCTTTAACAGTTGCATCGTCATCTATAAAATACAGGATCTCACCCGAAGCTTCTGATACAGCATAATTCCTCAGCATAGATTTACATTCCTCATCAGCTATAGAAACCTTTACACTGATCATGCTTCTAAGTTCAGCCACTTTTTTTTCGATATCATCATTAAGGCTGTCAATAACCAGGACAAGCTCTACTTCCGCCCTGTCTTCAATATGTTTTAGCGCGAGATATATACTGGCAAGACAATTTGCTATATATTCGTATCTTTTGTTCAGAATTATTATAATAGACAATTTCATGTTATCTATTATACTACAATTTGATATATCCTCAAAATAACTGCCGGATATCTATTTACTTGCTTCTTTTAAGCTCGGCCTGCAGCATACGGCCGATCCCATATTTCATCTTTTGCAGTTCTGTATCGCGGAAATGATCCCGGGGGAAAGGGCTTTTTATTTCAATTTCTTCAATTATCCTCGCCGGCTGCCGGCTTAATACGAGTATTTTATGTCCCAATGTTAAAGCTTCTTCTATGCTGTGTGTTACATATACTATAGTTGTTTTCTTCAAATTCCATACTTTCAGCAGATATCGCTGAAGGAAGTTCCTTGTCTGAGCATCCAATGCCCCGAAAGGTTCATCCATAAGAAGAACTTCGGGCTCTACAACAAGAGCCCTTACTATTGCCACACGCTGCTTCATCCCGCCGGACAGCTGATACGGATAAAAATTGGCAACATGTTCAAGGCGAACAAGATACAGGAGCTCATCAGCCAGTTTACTTCTTTCATTTTTCGACATGCCTTTTGCCGCAAGCCCGAATTCGACATTCTTTTTTACGGTATACCAGGGGAAAAGAGCATATTCCTGGAATATTATTGTCCTCTCAGCTCCGGGTGCAGAGACAGGACTTCCGTTAAAAAGAACGCGGCCGGCAGTAGGAAAAATAAAACCGGCTATCATATTAAGTATTGTACTTTTACCGCATCCCGAGGGCCCGATCAAGACAACTATTTCACTTTCATTTACTGAAAACGAGACATTATTCAGTGCCTGTATATGCCGGTCTTTAGAAAGATTGCGATATACTTTAGAGACTTTTTCAAAAATTATTTTTGACATATTATTCTTACTCCGTAAAACTGAACTTAGCCCATGGAACGAGGACGTTTTCTATTTTTGTTAAAGCATAATACATAGCTATATTTGCCAGGCCTATACATATCATACCTACGAATATTCTCTCAGTTATTATAACATTTCTTCCTTCGAGTATCAGATATCCCAATCCGTCGGGTGCGGATACAAATTCCGCCGCCACAATTATAAACCATGCAAATGACAGACCCGATCGCAATCCAAAAAATATTCTCGGTAATACGGCCGGGAATATCACCTTGCGTAGGATTGAAAATCCATCCGAACCCAGCGCCCTTGCAGCCCGTTTGTACTCTTCAGGCACCGCATGTACACCGATAATAGTATGGAGCAATATAGGAAAAAATACTCCGATGAAAATAATAAAGGATTGCTGAGTATTAGTTATCCCGAACCACAAAAGACTTATGGGTATCCAGGCAACGGGAGGTATGGGCCTTAAAAAATCACATATACCTCTAACCTGCCAGTATGTTCTTTTAGAAAGCCCTGTAATAATTCCTATAGATACGCCGCATAACGCAGCGGCCGAAAAACCTATCATTATTCTCCTGATACTTGCAGCAAAATGGGTGAGCAGTATGCCATCAGTTAGCAACATCCAGAATTCAGCAACGACTTTTGAAAACGGAGGCAGGTAAATCGCGGCCCGCGGTTCGAACCTGGGATAAATACATCTCGCAAAAATTTCCCACACAATCAGTATCAGGAAAAGGAGATCGAGTTTACGCGCTGCCACGGCTATTCTTTTAATGCGCGCTTTCATTTCACATCCCATGGAAGGAGCCATTTTTTTGTTTTTATTAAAATGGAGTCCATTATCAGCCCCAGTATCCCTATGACAACCATCCCGAGTACAGCCATCTGAGGCAGTCCCCTGTTCCTCGAATCGAGTATCAAGTACCCAAGTCCTGATACGGATCCCACCATCTCGGCGCCCACGACAACCACCCAGCAGAAACCCAGTGAAAGACGCAGACCGGAGAAAATCTCAGGGAGCACCGCGGGGAAAATAACTTTTTTTAAAAGATCCAGGCGACTCGCTCCCAGACTTAACGCCGCCTGCTTCAGTCTATAATCAATACCGTCAATTCCATAGAGAGTATGCAATGCGATAGGAAAAATACCGCTTATTACAATAACCATTATCATCTCTGCATTGCCGATGCCGAACCATATCAGTCCAAGCGGAATCCAGGCAAAAGGAGGGACGGGCCTCAACAGGACTATTATTATTTTTATCCTGTCCCTCAGAGGTTTGCTTATTCCCATTAAACATCCCAAACCGATGCCCAGTAAAGCCGCAATAGAAAATCCCAGCAAGATACGCTGCAGGCTGTCTCTAATATGCACCAGTAGTTCTCCTCTTTTCAAGAGATCGGCGCCCATTTCCAGGACCTTAAGCGGTGAAGGCAGTATATGCTGGGCCATGGTATTGAATTTCGGATGTATGTATCCCGCAAATAACTGCCATAACAGGACAAATATTATCAGAGAAACATATTTTATAAGGAATTTCATACGAATAGCCTCAAAAACCTTTCTCATTTTACTAATAGCAATTTTTTTCTGTATATACACAACTGCCGAATTCCTTTTCAATAAATACTGAATTCTCCGGCAAGCTCTAGCTTCTTCTCAAGATCAGGTGTCTTATACCTGTAATAATCACAGAATATGTCCGGGCCGTCTTGGATCAAGTCTCTGCACATATCGGCCGTATGGCAAGCCGCAATCACAAATCTAAGGCTTGTTACATCGGTGGGTATCCGCGCTACATCTGATCCTGTTTTATAAAATTCTTTACTTTTATTTATTAGTTTCTTGACCGTATCAGGCTGAAAAGTACAGCTGTGTTCAAGCGGTAAGAACAGTTCGCCCTTATACTGTTCATATAATTTTGTAACCGGATATGGTTCCAGCCACCTCAGCTGGACACCGCACTTCAGATCCTCTTCCAAATATCGTCTTATATCAAGCGTATCTTTAAAATCGTCCAATGTTTCAAAAGGGAATCCCCACATCAATCCGGTCTCAACAATATCTATGTAATCCGTGGATTTTTTAATTATTTCAAGCCATTTTTCTACATTATCGCCTCTTTTTATCTTTTCAAGCACCCTGTTGCTGCCTGTATCCAATCCGTAAAATATGGTCTCACAACCACTGGTACTAAGCGCTTCCAAAAGTTCTTCATCCATGCACTCGGCACGGGTCATACAGAACCACTTTATAGACAGGTTTTCCATTTTTATCCTGCGGCAGAGATCCAGTGTCCTTTGCTTATTGACGGTAAATGTCGGATCCACAAAAAACATATGCTTCATACCGTATTCCCTGTCGAGCATGATCATTTCTTCTACAACATTCTCTATGGAATTAAACCTCACCTTGCTGCCGTCAAAATGACTCAGGCTGCAGAAATGGCACCCGAATGGACAACCCCGCTGTGTAAGAACGGACGCTATCTGGTATTGCTTGCTGAAATCTATAATATGGTAAGCCGGTTTCGGTATCCTGTCAAGATCCGTTATATGCGGTCTGCGTTCATTGACATACACTTCGCCGTTTTGCCTGTAGACTATGCCCTTGATGTCTTTCAGCCCGGCAGACCCGGAAGCAACGACCTCAACAATCGTATCTTCAGCTTCCCCCACAGCGACTACATCAATAAATTCGAATTTCCTGACAAGCTGTTCTGCTACTCCGGAAGGCCCTATCCCGCCGAGCAGCATCATTTTTTCAGGAAACCTTTTTTTAAGCTCTTCGCTCACTCTTACCACAAAAGGCAGATGCACAAGATGGCAGCCTATCCCTATTATATGAGGGGCTGTATCTATTGTATTTATGAAACTATCTATTTCTTCTTTAAGCGTTTTCTTGTGGTCCAGACAAAACTCGCTGAAACTGACATTATAGCCCGCCTTTTCAAGCGATGCAATGAGCAGGAATATACCTACTGTATTATGTTTATACACTACTCTTTCATCAAAATTCTTGGCAATCGTAATATTAACCAGTGTTATATTGTTCATAAACACCTCCCTATGTCTAATAGATACTGCATTCTCTGACTGTGTCCAGTTTTGCTTCCAGTCCGGGAGTATAATACCTGTAATAATCAGAAAAAATATCCCTGTTCTCTTTAATGAGATCCCCGAAAATTTCCGCCATATGAAACGCTGCGGATATATATCTCAGGTTTGTTATATCCAAAAACTTGTGATTAACAGAAGAATTCCCGGTACCCTTATAATCAGCGACTTCTTCTTTAAGCATTTTCTTAACCAGATGCGGTTTAAAAATAGAACTTTCTTCTTCAGGCAGAAAAAGAGTATCGCGATACTGCCTGTAAAGACTGGTGTTTACATATGGTTCAAGCCATCGCAGGTTAACTGTATAACCAATATCTCCGGTAATATAGTTATATATGCGCATAGTCTTTCTGAAATCCTCCGTTTCCTCAAAAGGGAATCCCCATATCAGGCGCACACGGGCCTCTTTAAAATATTTAACTGATTTTTCTATTACACTGATGGATTTATCCAGTGAAAAATTCTTTCTGATCTTTTTTCCTACATACTCACTGCCGGTCTCCATACCAAAAAAAACAGATTCACATCCTGAATCACTCATAGATTTCATCATCTCTTCATCTATTAACTCCGGCTGCACTATACACTCCCACTTAATATCAGGGCACTCATCTCTGACCGCTTCACACAGAGACAGAACCCTTTCTTTATCATAACAGAAGAATGAATCTCCGAAAAATATCCGGCGCAGGCCTTTCTGTATCGACAACTGCTTAAGCTCTTCTATAACGCTCTCTATACTCCTCGATCTCAATCTCTGCTGCCAGAAATCTCCCGCACTGCAAAACGTGCAATTATGGGGACATCCGCGCTCGGTAAAAACAGTGGGTATCTGATATTTTTCTATCCTGACTTGCGAAAGATCGAACCCATCTAAACTATCGGGAACTTCGGCGCATTTCCTGAGTTCATTTGCATATACCACCCCGTCCTTACGGTATACTACTCCCGTGATACCCTCAAAATCCCCCGCCTCGTTACGCACAAGTTCTGCCATTGTAACCTCGCCCTCACCGATAACAACAGCATCCAGAAAACTGAACTTTTCCATAAGTCTGACAGCCACTGCGGATGGCCCGATACCGCCCAGTAATATCACCTTTTCCGGACATTTTTCTTTAAGATACCGCGCAACTGAAACCGCAAAAGGCAGATGCACAGAATGACAGCCTATTCCCACCAGCTTAGCGGGAGAATCGGCAAATTTTGTAAACGCGGATATCTCTTCATCATACGATAAGTCATAGTCAAGATTATGTTCATAGAGGTTTACCGTGTATCCGGCCTTTTCAATAGCTGCTGCAACATAATAGGCCCCCATTGATTTTTTTTCAAAGCCGCCTAACTCAGCAAAAGGCCATTTTGTTGTAATATTGATCAGAACAATATCTTCACTCATTATCACCTCCAGATCCCGGCTGCCGGGTGCAGATAAATGAAACGCTGTTATAATTGCAGATACTTTCTATCTTATTTATTTTCCGGGCACGAATAATCCGGGTATGGGGGCTCTGCCACTTTACCGTCCCAGTTTTCTGGAAGAAAAACCGGTTTTTCAGGAACCTTCCATCCCAGTTTTTCAAAAGTCTTTGCCATATATTCAGGAACCATTATTTCCTTCATTTCTTCTTCAGTCCAGGCTTTATTTATCCGGCCCTGTTCATGCAGGACTTTGATGATACGGGAATCCTCTTTTACCCAGAAATCAGAATGTATATACCTGAATGTAGGCGGATATGAAGTAAGATATCTGGCAGTCTGGTCTACTATAAGTTTTCTTTCATAGGCTTTTATACGCGGGTCCTTCCTGTAAAAATCGGCGGCGCCCTCAGTATCGTATCTGGCATATAATACAGCTTCCACAGCCGCATCAGCCAGAGCCTGGACGACATCAGGCGCATTCTCGTGTATTTCTTTACGGATGAAATCAAACCCGGTATTAAAAAAGTAGGGATAACCGGTATCTATCTTTTTTCCCAGGCCTTTCTGTTCGGCAAAAGTTATATGCGGATCCCATAGCACCACGGCATCTAAGCCTTTAGGCAATAACTGGGCGTCACGCATACTCATGCCTGCAACTCTAAAATCCTTATCCCTTAACAGCTTTTTATTCTCTGCCATTGCCGTAAGATAGAATTCCGCATATGATCCCAGTGTAGTGCCCACAACAGTTATATTATTTTGTTTCAGGTCCTCCGGTTTTTTTATCTTGGACCTGGGATTTACCAGCATCGCAATTTCGTGGTTAACTGCTGTTAAAGCATAGGCCCTTACCGGCGCGCCTTTATCGACAGTCAGCCAGAATGGAAAATCTCCGTAATGGGTGACCTGCGTCTGGCCTCCGAGAAATGCTTCCACTATAGGAGGGCCTGATAAAAAACTTGAAAATTTTGCAGGAAGACCGCGTTTTTCAAGCAGCTTTTTTTCTTTTATTATCCCGAAACATGCTGAATACCCCGGTATATCGGCAAAATAACCCACACTTATCGGAAGCCAGCCCTTAGATTCCAGCCAATCAAGTGATTTCTGGCTTACCTGTTCATACGGGAGAGGCCAATCCCATTCTGTCTTATCCTCGGCAAAACACTGCGTGGATACTGCAAGCATAAACACAGCAACAATCACCAGCAAAAATTTTGTTTTATTATTCATAATACCTCCTGTAATCCCACACTATTATCAGCTGGGAACTATTTTATTCGTAAGTTTAACTTTTTCTTCAAGATCAAGTGTCTTGTACCTGTGAAAATCCGGAAATATCTCCGGATTTTCATTGATAATATCTGAAGCCATCGAGTATACATGCGAATGGCTGATTACGCTTCTCAAACTGATCGTGTAATCGTATTCACCTGCATGAGAGAATGTAGCACTGACCTGCTGCCTGCCTTTGTCCCTGTCGTAAATAGCCGAGAGCATCTCCGGTCTGTATAAGGTATCTTTATATTTTTCGAAATACGGCGTATTGACAAAAGGCTGAAACCAGGTAAGCTGGACAACACAGCCGAGTTCATTCTTGAGATAATCATGTACTTTTATGGTCTGTTTCAAGTCTTCCAGGGTCTCAAAAGGAAATCCCCACATAAGACTGACCTCTATACGAGAGAAATACTTCTTGCTCATCTCAATGACTTTAAGTCCCTGCTCTACGGTAAATCCGCCTTTGATCTCCTTTAAGACAGCATCGCTGCCGGATTCCAATCCATAAAAGATCGCATTAAAATTCACATCAGCGAGCATGCTGCACGCTTCTTCATCTATAAGATCCAGCCGGCCATAAGTCTTGTATTCTTTCATACCTGAATTCTTACGTATCATTTCGATATAGCTTTTAAGCCTGGGTTTGTTGAGCATAAAACATGAATCGGCAAAAAAGACCTTCTTAACACCCATTGTTTCAAGTATTTTAAGCTCTTCAGATATCCTTTCCGGCGAACGGTAGGTGATCTTCCTCTTCCAGTAACCGCCCAGACTGCAGAACGGGCATCCGAACGGACATCCGCGGGCGACCATGACCATCGGCTGTCTGTATGTTGCGACATCAAGATATTTATAGGCCGGCATCGGGATATCATCAAGATCTTCTATTCTCTCCATAGCCGGGGTCTGTATTATCCTTCCTTCTTTCCTGAATACGATCCCGCCGATATCGCTGAAATCGCGATTATTTTCCATGAGCCGTTTTACAATAACAGGAAAATTCAGCTCCGCCTCACCGACGACTACCATGTCTATCTTATCAAACTCTACCATAAGTTTATCGGCTACAAGCGATGGGCCTATTCCTCCCAATATGATGAATTTTTCGGGATATCTCTTTTTTATCTCCTGTGATATTTTCACTGCAAACGGCAGATGGATAGAGTGACAGCCTATACCGATGATCTTTTCAGATTTTTCAAAAAACTTAACTGCTGTTTCCAGTTCTTTTTCCGCGCCTATTTCGAAATCAAGAAAATATTCCCTGAAATCGACTTCTATCCCGACCTGTTCAAGACACGCGATTATACTGAAAATACCGACAGTACTCAGGCGATTGACCAGAACGCCGTCAAACGTCGTCTTTGTCGTTATATTTATTAAAGTTATATCCATTTCTTATTATCAAATTCTCAAGTGATCTCAGAAAGCAAGCTGCATCTGAACAGCAACCACGTCAGCGGGTTTTGCGCCGTAATTATCATCAACACTGCAGGTTGTATAATTCACTTTCAGATCGTTCAGGGCATTACCCTTGAGTGAACATGTAATACCGAGCGTCAACGTATGAATGCTCGATTCACTCTGGTCTGCATCAGGATCATACATATCATATCTGGCGACAGCTTCAACAGCATCCATAACCATGTAGCCGGCCGTAAAATACATGCCCATTAGCTTCTGTTCCGCTATTGTATATGTCTGGCCTGCCTCTAATTCTGAACTCGATTCGTAATTTGCCTGCAGGTATTCGCAAATAAGCCTGAGTTTATTTTTTTTGTAAGAAATATCGACTCCCATGGCGTTCTCTGCAACATCTTTTTCTACGATACTTCCCAGACTGGATGTCAGATCCACTCTTGAAGAACCCATAAAACCCGACGCGCCGATCTGCAGGCATTCAGTGGGGCTTTTAAAAACTCTAAGACAGTAATCCAGTTTTCCGTTATCGTCAAAATTATCAAGCCCTGTCCCGCCGGTAACAAATAGAAAATACCCGCACGGCTTCCCGTGACATTTCATATTACCCCACAGTTCGACACCTTTATCATATGCGTAAGAACCCTTTCTGCCCATATTTGTCCATATCGAATTGATAGCTTGCGCCCTGTTTATTAACGGGAGTTTCGGCAGAGTTCCCGTACCCGTTAATGTGAATTTATACCAAGTCTGACCTACTTTTATGTTAAATGCAGGATCAATTTTATAATTAACCCATGCATCCAGAAGTGTAAACGGATGGAAATAAGTGCCATCTCCCCATTCACTGAGTACCATATAGTTCATATCAGGCGTAAGGTTTCCGAGCGCTCCCAGCCTCGCTCTCTTCAGGTTTTTTGTGACCTCAAAATCGTCATTGTCGGAATACTGCCACCACAGATGTGTAAATCCGAACGGCTTTATAGTAGGTTCCGCCTGACATGTCCCTGCAAAAAACACAAAAAGACTCCCAACAAGCATAAAAGCAAATAATTTCCTCATGATAATCCTCCCATAATAGTTGTTACAGTTATGCAGCCATAGAAAGACCATCTTTCAAATGGCTGGACAACACTAGTTCTTTTTGTGTATTTTTAAATCGAGGTAATGAGGAATACGTCTTCATAATGATTGTGGTACGACCACGGTAAGGAGGGTGACGCCTCATTTCTCGACTCTGTGCTTTGATTATATCCTGCGGTTCGACCGCGCAATTCGGGAGGCTAAGCCGAGTCAGGAATTTAGAGGATCTTCTTTGCCTTAATATGTCGGTATCGGTTTTTGTATTTGGAGGTTTATTATGAAACAATTTTTTATTGGAGTGGACGTTTCTGAAGCTAGATTTGATATGGCTTTCAGGGATACCAATGGACAGGCTGTTAGACCTGATTCTTCTTTCTCTAACTGTCCTGACGGCATCAGAGATCTTATTGGATGTTGTATCGCTACGGCTTCTCTCATTGGAAAAAGAACCAAAATTGTAATTGGAATGGAATCCACTTCCAACTTCCATAAAAATCTTGCTTCTGCTCTCTATTCCTCCAAACGCAAATTTGAGGTCCATGTTATTAATCCTCTTACTATTAAGCAATTCAAAAAAATGCATCTCAAAGTCTACAAAACCGATAAACTTGATGCCCACATGATTGCCCTCTACCTTGCAAAAATGACTCCCAAAGCATCTTTCCAGCCTCTTCCCGGACAGGAAGAACTCAAAGAGATTACTCGCCTCAGAAGATCCTATCAGGAAGAAACTACTAAATTTAAAAATCGGCTTCGACGCTTGCTTAGAATTTATTTCCCCGGATACAAAAAACTTCTTGGAACTAAAATCTCTGTAAAGTTTCTTGTCGCTTTTTCTGAACTCAATTCCCCTGAGGAAATACTCTCCTATGACATGACTGACCTCGCAAATACTTCCATAGCTTGCAGGCATAAAATTGGCACGCCTTTTGCTAAGAAACTCTTTACGCTCGCTCAAAAAGCTCCGGTTAAATCTATTCCTAAAGGCAACTCTCTTGTCATCAAATGGACAGCAGAACGGCTTCTCCAACTTCAATCGCAAATTAAAATTCTTGATAAGGAAATCATATCTATGCTTGAAGCTTTCTTTCCTGCGCATAATCTTCATTCTATTCCCGGCATCGGGCCCATTTCCATTGCTACGATTATCGCTGAAACCGGTGATATTAAAAGATTTTCTACTCCGGAAAAGTTTATCGGTTATGTCGGTCTTTATCCTGTCGTATGGGAATCCGGTGAAATGAAAGTCAGGTTCCAAATGACTCGCAAGGGGAATAAATCCCTCAAGATGACTTTCCTGGTCGCTTCTGCTGCGGCCAGAAGATTTAATCCGGTCATTAGAAACATGTATGATAGGCTCCGCAATAGAGGTAAATCTAAAAAAGCTGCGGGGGGCGCTATAGCCAGAAAATTGGCTACTATTGCTTTTACTATCCTTAACAATGATGAAGCCTGGGATCCCAAGAAAGCTGTGGCTGGATTGATTAAATCTCAACAAATGGCTGAGGAGTATATTAAAAAGGAAAACAGGCTCCCCTTTGAGGTTATACCTCAATACGCGGTCTCTGCCGCAAGTTCTTCTTCCGAGGATAATTCGAGGCAGCTCTGTTCCCTGGAATCTATTATACAAAGTGGAGGTAATATTGAAAACCCCTGATTCTTTATACAATTTATTATCGTCTATTTTAATTGACAACTGTTATTATATTTCCTTATCTTATTTTACCACCTGTGTTACTTACTAAAAATATTATAAACAATACTAACGATTATTATAAGTGTTTATTTCCGCCTTTAATTGACTTTTTTCCCTCTTAATTATTAACGGATATTCCAAGTAATCAGACTATGCTGATTTTGGGTAAAGGAAACAGCAGTTTTCCGCCTTGACTTAGGTATTTTTCTTCTTTTTTAAGAAAATTATCCCTAAAATGCCATGGAAACACAAGAAAATAACCCGGATTAAGCACATGCGCTTTCTCTTCTGATATTATAGGGATTTTTGTTCCAGGCGTATAGCATCCGAACTTGTCTTCGTTAACCTCAGCAATATATGAAATATCATTACTGTTGAATCCGCAGAATTGAAGCAATACATTACCTTTTGTAGATGCCCCGTAACCAATAATAAGTTCGCCACCGGCCCTTATATCATGAATAATTTTGCACAGTTGTTCCCTGTGCGCATATATTCTATTACTGAATTTTTCATATGGAGCCAACGTCTGCAGTCCATCTTTCTGCTCCATGGCAATAAGCTCAGCCATATATGCACTCTTTTCATTGAAGACCGAGTGCGTTTTGGCAGCAGTTACTGAAAAACTCCCGCCGTTAATGGCATTAAGTTCTATATCTATTATCTTGAACCCTGTGCGGTCAAGCATCCATTTTATCTGGCTCAACCTGTAATAAGCCAGGTGTTCATGGCATATTGTGTCATAGGCATTCTGCTGAAGCATTGACGGTAAATAACTCTGCTCAAACACCCATATCCCGTCATCAGAAAGAATATCATGAACCTGCTTCGCAAATTCAGCAGGCGCCTCCAGATCATATATAACCGCGATTGAAGTAACAGCTTTCACTTTCCTTTTGCCAAGTATCTTTTTCATTATTTCAGAAGAAAAATAATCGTCAATCAAATGTATATTGTCCGGATAATATTTCCTGAAAGTCCTTCCCCCCGGATCAACGCCTATCAACATAAGCCCTTTCTGCGGATAAGCCTTCAATAATGTACCGTCATTACTTCCGATATCGAGAATACAATCACCCGGATCCGGATCTGCCGTCTTAATAATCCTCCCCACTTTCTCCTCCAGGTGACGTTTCATGGTCTCATTGATACTCGAACGATACCCGTACTTCTCCCAATAATCTTTATTAAAACAATAAGTGTGTTTCAGCTGGACCAGGCCGCATTTTTCATTATCAGTACTCTCATTACATTTAACGAGTTCCAGTGGAGCAGAATCTACATCCTCTCTAATATCACGAGGAAAAACACCGTCCAGGACCTGATTACCGAGATCTACAATATCGACCAGGTCTGTATTCCCGCATAAACGGCATTTTGTTATTCTTTTGTACATAGATTCCGGGTCCTCGATCTAAAAACCAGTTTTACCGCCTCAAATGAATACTGAACAAATGTAAGCAACAGATTATTACTGCTTTTACCTCCCCGGCGGTCTCCATTGACTACTCCTATCTCCTTTATTTTCACACGGTTTTTTTCCAAATCACACAATAACCGCATGCTGAAATCACCAAATCCGTAAAATATCTTATCGTAATCGCATAGTTCCAGGGATTTTCGCCGGCAGGCTATGAAACCGTACAAATAGTCACTGACATGCCCGCCCAGCGCGCTTCCTACCATCCTGTTGAATAACAGGCTCGACCAGTGACGCCAACGACGATTCATCCTGCCGCCCTCTATAAATCTTGATGCTGAAACACACTCAAAACCTGATAAAGTCTCTATAATCACAGGCAAATAACACGGTTGATGATTAAAATCCGAATCCATGATGACTATGATCTCACCGGAAGCCTGTTCGATCCCGCACCTGACGGAATATCCCATACTTCTTCTGTCTGTCCTCAACACTGCTTGTAAATACGGCTTCTCCAGCCTGCTGACAATTTTGTATGTGCCATCCGGGCTATTATCATCTACCACTATTATTTCGTGCTCATGCGACTTGAGCTCTTTATGTATTTCGTCAATTAGAGGTACTATATTATTTCTTTCATTAAATGTGGGTATTATTACGGATATTTTTTCGGTCATGTCTCAAGTGCTATTTTTTCAGCTTTTTTATTTTATCACATATATATTCTATCTCTTTATCTGAAATAGTACAGAATGACGGAAGGCATATCACGCCGGCGGAAACAGCTTCCGCATTCGGCAATGCGTTTGATTTGTATATAGGCATTATGCTGTATGGATAGAAACCCGGCCTTGTTTCAATACCGGAATCAAGCAGAGAAGCTATGGTCCCGTCTCTATCATACACGAATCTCTTTTTGTCTATTCTCAATGCCACTGTCCACACAACAGGGTCAACTTCTTTTCTGAACATCTGCATAGTGACCCCCGCCTCATTTCCTAACTGCTCCAGATATCTACTGTAAATACGCTGTTTATCTTTAATGATTTTATCAAGACATTCGAACTGAGCGCACCCGACGGCTGCCTGTAAATTGGTCATACGAAAATTATACCCGTGCATCTCGGGCCAGTAGTGTTTTTGGGGACTCATTCCATGGTTGCGCAACAGACGCATCCTGTTATTAATATCTTCCTCTGAGAGAACGACTATCCCCCCCTCTCCCGTTGTTATGGTCTTAGTCGCCTGAAAACTGAAACAGCCGGCATCACCGAAAGTACCGGCAAGCTTGTTCATATATTTGGAAAAAACAGCTTCTGCACAATCTTCTATAATACAGAGATCATGTCTCCCCGCCAATTCTATTAATGCGGCCATATCACAAACATTCCCATAATTATGTACCGCAATAACAGCCCTGGTCTTTTCTGTTATGGCTCGCTCCACACAACTAATATCCAGGCACCATGTATCTGGGTCAATATCCGCAAATACAGGTACGGCCCCTGCGGATAAAACCATATTAGCCGCGGCAAAAAAGGAAAATCCGGGGACAATAACCTCGTCTTTACCGGAAAGTCCGAGCCCCAGGACTGCAAGCTGTAATGCGGCAGTCCCGTTTGATACGGTTATTCCGAACGGGACTTTATGGTATTCAGCAAATTCTTTTTCAAACCGCTCTACGTAATACCCGTCTGAGATCCAGGTCGATTCCAGGGCATTCACCAGATATTCTTTTTCTTTTCCGTAAAATACAGGTTTTGCCCATGGAATATTTTTTTTCATAAGCTTGCTCCGTTTTGTTTGGGGCTGTAAAATACCTTAAGATTTCCTGTCCCCATGCGCAGAAGCTGCCGCGGACTTCTGCAAAAACACTTTAACTGCATCCATCCGAAGCTGGATATAAATATAAGGTCAAATATGAAATTTGCAGGCAGCTTGATTATCAGTTTTAAAAAGTTTAGAGGAACAGGTGTTTTAACTGCCAGGTAAAAGAGCTTGTGCAGGTTTACAAGGCGGCGTATATCTTTCTGTACAAGAGGAGAATTTTTGAAATATGTAGAATCGTATGATGCGTTTTCCATGTTTGGGAGAAGACCTTTTTCCAGGCAGTACTTGCTTATTTTAAGTCCTGGATAGGGTTGGAAAATAGAAAAATAGAGATAATCAGTTTTTATGAGCCTGTTCAGCGTTACTGTCTCCAGGGCATTGTCAACGCTCTCGCCCGGAAGCCCGAGAATATTGGCAGTTAGGAATTTGATACCGTATTTATGAAGTAATTTTGCGCAGGCTATGATCTGATCATTGCCGATATTTTTATTCAATATTTCCTTGCGTATTTTTTCGTTTCCGCTTTCAAGACCGAAACAGACCTTGGATACTCCGGCCTTTGCAAGAGCAGCAATTGTATCTTCGTCAGCTGAAGCCGCCTGTATATTGCATACAAAGGGAAGTCCTATATGCGCGCTGTATTTTTCAGAAAATTCCGCTATCCATTTTCTGTCTATTGTGAAATATTCGTCTACGAAAGTGAAAGATTTTGGATTGTATTTTAGTTTAAGTTCAGTGAGCTCAGTTACTACTCTGCCGACACTGTGTTTTCTTGCAAATTTACTGTTGCTGTTGTATAGTTTTCGTGTCAGCTGGTTATAGCAGTAGCTGCAATCAAATACGCAGCCCCTGCCCGCCAGCACATCAATGGAAGATGGCTTATTGAAGTATCCGTATTTCTGATAGAGTTCTCTGTCAGGGAAAGGAAGTTCGTCAAGGTCAATAAGCGGCCGCAAAGGATTTCTTGCAATTCTTCCCTGTTCTTTTATCCAGAGCCCGGCTATGTCGGTATAAGAAGTATTAGCGTCAATGCTGTTAGAGAGTTCAAGCATCGCATATTCGCCTTCTCCCCTGCAGATTATGTCAACAGCTTCTTCTTTTATACTTTCTTCCGGAAAGAGAGTGGGGTGCAGATTGCCTAAAACGCTTATAATTCTGTTGCCGGCCGCCTTAAGCCTTGATACTGTTTCGAGCGCCCATTCGAACTCTCCGGATGCTGTAATTGTAGAAAATGCGACTATATCAGGTTTTAGCTTTAGTATTTCCCTGACATTGTTTTCTATATCCGCATCCATAACAAGTTCAACCTCGTGTCCGTGTTTCTTCAGCATTGCGGATATGGACATCGTTCCAAAAAAAGCGTATACGACTCTCTGGCAGAATACTACTTTTGCCATATTTGTTTAATCTGGAACATAGACGCCTGCCGTATATCTTTCGCTGTGCTTTATGTGTTTATATCTATGTTCATGCATAAGTATCCTGAATTCTTCGATTGTGCGGATCCGGTAGTCAGCGGCGCATAAGTAATTCATCAGTTTCTGCAGAATAGAGCTGTTCTTTTTTCTTTCTTACCACATCCTCGGTTATTATAATCCTTTTTGCGATCTTCTTCATGTCCGATCTTTCATAATACCGCAGGATAGATCCGTCCACCAGACACAATATATCAAACTATATTGTTCATTCCTTTCGTGCGAAATAGCCTGTATAATACCGCTTATCGTTTTTTTTACAGCTATAGCCGTGTTCCTTCATCAGCTTTTCGAATTCAGCTGCAGTAAACAGCTCATATTCAATACCGCATAGAAAATTCATCACTTTTTGAAGAATTGAACTGTCTTTCCGTTTCTTAATCAATACATCTTCTATTATTACAACCCTTTCTGCTATATTCTTAAAATCCTCCAGCAATTCATGTATAACTGTTTTTCTGAAATGCGCCAGTGAAATAATCATGATAACTACATCGGCTCTGAATTTCCCCCCGCTCATGCCGGATCTTATGTCATAACAATGGTGCTTGATGCCTTTTTTTGCCAAATGTGCACTGAAAGATACGCTTGCATCAATACATTCATATACACAGCCATCGGGCAAGAACCCGCTCAAAACCCCCGTCCCGGAGCAGACATCTATAACTGAATCTCTACTTTCTATATACTCTGCCGCTATCTTAAAGCGCTTATTGTAAGAAAACCCCAATTTAAGCGCAGTAAGAGTATTATACATCAGGCAGTTGCGGTAATAAAGGCCTCTCCACAACATTTGTCTATTTATGGAAGACCTTCTTAATGCTCGGTCGAGTTAAACAATATATAACGGCAACACAGAATACCACGTTTAGAAGAGAATGGACTATTATGGAAATAACAGTTATCGTCTCATAAGACAATCCGGTATTCAGAAAAAAACCATATTTCTGGTCAAGCTTTTTTGTATGCTCTAAAAAAGCCGGATAATGATGTTTCCAGTAAACCGTTATTATTGTAAACAGGCATATGCATATCAATATTTTTCTGTATATCTCTTTAAAATGCATTATACCGATCGCCGTTATAATACCGAGTATGCGCTGAAACCAGGAAAAAAGATAGCGGACAGTAGCAAGCCATCCCATGTATTCATATACCTGGAAATACATGTCTCTGTCTACATAAAGTTTATGCATATGAATAACCGGGCCTATGATATACAATATACCTATGACAATAACTGCTGCTCGGGGAGTAGTATCTGCCTGAGTATTTGAAACATCTTTACTGTTCATAGCGATATAATACGGTTATTATTGTAATGATATTAAGTTTTATAGCTAAAAGCAATTTGTCCCGGCCTGACTATAATAGAGGACAACAGTTTCAGATCCCAGTATACCCAGCTAACACATCATATGATCAGCAACGGTATTATTCTTAAGGCAGAATAATACGACGCAGCTTCTTTCTTTTGTAGACCCTCAAATCATTTCTTTTTAGCAAGATCATTTTACGGTATTCAGCAGGAGTATAGCCGCTGAATTTTTTAAACATCCGTATAAATGATTCTGTATTCAGATAACCCATTTTTTCGGATATGTAAGATATGCTGCAATTATGCTCCTGAAGCAGGTTCTTTGCCTTATTCATTTTGACAATGAATTTGTATTTATTAAAATTCATGCCTGTTTCCCGCTTAAACGCACGGCTTAAATATTTTGGGCTCAAGTAAACCAGTTCCGCCACATCAACAAGGCTCAGCTTTTTATACCAATTCCTCTTTATTATGTCTTTTACTCTATCCATTTTACTATGAGCATCCACACTATGAAAAAAATTCTCTTTTTTCCTTTCGAGCACATTTTCTATTATTGCTTTAATCTGCTCGGTATCCAAAGTCTTTTCGATATAATCATCCGCCCGGTTTCTTAAAGCATTGATGATTGAATCTTTTGTAGCATAAGCTGTCGATATTATTACAGAAATTCCAGGGGCACATTTCTTTATCTTTGTAAGGAACTCAATACCTTTCATTTCGGGCATTATTACATTCAGGATAACCAGGCCGATCTCATTCGGTTCTTTAAGCAACCGCACTGCTTCTTTACCATTAGAAACTCCGATTGAATTGTATTCCCCGAGAGACTTTCTTAAATCTCTCCGGTACTTTTTGTCATTATCTACTATTGCGATCTTTGTATACATTTTTTCCAAAACTTTATCTATTATATACTGGTTTTTACAAAATTATAATTAATATTGCAACATTAGGATCTTACTGACAGCGGATTCAGGAAACAACTCAACCGTAAAACGACAATGCTGTTCCAATATAATCAAATATATTAATTTTTCGTTAAGGGACCGAAAGGGGATTGCTTATTTTTAATTGTTAAATATCCCGAATGCCGGTTCGCTTACAGTATACAGCACTGCTTTTAAAAGATATGTTTTTTATTCCAAAAATATCCTGGAACTATTTTGCGCCCTTTTTCTTGAGGAGAACGGCTATTTTTTCTCTTTTATGCTTCTCTGCTATTTGCAACGGAGTCAGACCTTCATCATTCGTTACATTTAATTTAGCGCCGTTGTCTATAAGAAACTCAACCATATCGGCAGATTCATAGAATACCGCAAACATGAGTGGAGTTTTGTTCCCGGGACCTGCCGCATTGATATCGGCTTTGGCTTTTAGCAGCAGTTTTGCTGCATCAAGAGCATTATGGCGTACTGCTGACATCATCGGGGCCCAGCCATTCTTTTTTGTTGCATTCACCTTTGCCCCCTTTTTCAATAAATATTCGGTGATGTCAACATTATTAGTCGCTGCTGCTACTGTCAACGGATACTTCGGCGTGTTTATTCCCAGATTGATATCTGCTCCCTCATCTATAAGGAACTTGGCCATTGCTGTCTGCTTGGCCATTATTGCTCCCGTCAGTGCCGTCATACCCTTGGAGTTTTTTACATTAATATCTGCTCCCTCCTTAAGTGCTTTTTTCACTTCTTCAATCTTTCCCTCTTTAATTGCTTCCCGCGGAAGAGCATTTTCCGGGCGCTCAACCTTAGCTTTGCTTTTCTCTGCACCTGCTTTACTTTTCTCTGCACCTGCTTTGCTTTTCTCTGCACCTGCAGGATAAACCCCGGCATACGACACAATGCTTACCACCATACTAAAACACAAGATAACAGATAGATATTTTCTCATCCTGATTGCCTCCTTTTGATTTTTATCAATATAGCCTCACTTCCTAATACGGATTTTAACATCAATTGCCCAAATGTCAAGAAAACACTGCATTAATCCGGACTGCTTCACTCCTGACAACAGCCGATATCCCGCGTTCTTGCCGTCTTGAAATTTGCGCATCCGCCCTGACATATATTCTTATCATCAAAAACTGTATCCCCGGATCCTCTATTGCCCTGCAGATAGTCTATAAAATTCGCGTACAGACCGCAGGAGCTGCATTTGCCCAGCAGTGGTTTTTTTAATATTTCCGCAAGTTTTTTCTTATAAAACATCTCAATTTCTTTCCGATTATTAAAACTGAATATCTCTGGCCCTTTAAGAAAAACTGACGGGCATGGAAAAACCGTCAGATCCGGATTAATGGTCAACAGCGTATAAAATCCGTCTTCCGAAGCATATGTTATCGGGCACCGGGCAAAACATATCTTGGGAAATTTTCCTTTTATCTTCTTCCATTCCTCATCAGAAAACAGGCATTGAGGCAGCGGCCGATAAATAAAAAACGGGATAAACATCATAGAACTCATACTAATCATTTTATCCAGTTTACTAAATAGAATATTCTTCCCGATAAAGATATCTTCCGCTGCCGTCTCCCCTGAAACAGCCGGAAGCTCAAGGCTGACTCTTATATACTTGGGCCGGAACCTGCTCGCATCCAGAAATATTTCCCTGCATGAATCATCTTCTTCTGCAGCAGTGATAATATGTGAAAACCCAAATGGGATGCGCCTTTTCGACAGCCCGGACAGGTTTTCTCTGAATATTTTTTTTCTTGTTTCATCCAGTTCATTTATAATGCTGTAATTTACCGAGATATCATACAGCAAAGGATTATCCAGTACATCAAGCAGTTCCTGATCATAGAGGTTGTTTGTTGACATTGTAACTTCAAAACCCTCTTCAAAACACATCTCCAGCATCCTTGAGAATTCGGGATGTACCGTCGGCTCCCCGCCCAGCAACCTGATTTTATCCCACCCCTGCGTACCTGCCCAAGTTAAAACACGGGACATATCAGCAGGACTAATCTCCTGAGGCATTTCTTTCTGGAGTCCTTCAGCATAGCATGAATGGCATGCTAAATTACATCGATAGGTCAGGCATATCCTCAGGCATCCCATGAAATTTTTCATAAAAACATCCGGATTCCGGGTAATATTGAGAGCCGCCCGTTGATAAAGGGTATTCAGCAGTCCGGGTTCTTTATCCGTATCAAAAGATTCAACAGGTTTTTTCGACACAAATAACAATCTGATTACCTCCGAAACAAATAATGTAAAGAAAACTGAGCCAAGTCTTTGCAGCCGGGCATTTTTTACAAGATCAAAAAGTTTGTTCTTTTTTCTTAAAAGGTGTTTTGTTATGCTCATTTCAAGTAATCTTTCAATTTACTGCATCTTTTTTAACAGTGCATGATGCAGCCACAAACCATGCAGTCGGAACCTTTAAAAATTTTCTTTTTCCGGCCCATCCTGCATATAAAAGACAGAGCTGTGAAAATCTATCTGCCAATTCATCATTTACATATTTTCTCATCAGCAGCAGCAATGTATTCGCCGGGCTGATTATATGTACACAGTAATCAATATCTTCAACTGTCCAACCGGTACTTTCTATTATACCCTTCAATTCAGACGCTGTATGTGTCTGCGCCGTGTAGTCAACCCGCCTCATCATTTTTTCTATCTTCAGCATAAGGCGAAAATTACAATTACTCTTATTATTATAAGTTATGATCAGCTTTCCGCCAGGTTTAATGACTCTCTTCAATTCGGTTAATGCCTCAACTAGTTCTTCGTCAGAATTAAAATGATCCAGTGTTGATGTGGAGAATATCATATCGAATGAGTTATCGTAAAAAGGGATATTCCTGACATCTGCCATTTTATAGATATGCTTAAGCCCCTTAGACCTGCTTCTATCCATAGCTATATTCACCGTCTTTTCTGAAATATCAATACCGAACACCTCTGATTCAGCATATTCCGGCGAAAACAGGATCTCGTCTGTTCCATAAGCCTCCTCACGCAGATCTGTTTTTAATATTTTTTCTCCTGCAAGACCGCCGGCCCATCTTTTAACAAGAGACCGGAATTCTCCAGCCTTGTATTTTCCAAGCATCGGGTCGATATGCGCATTATCGAGGTTCTTTTTTTTCATGATATACCGGTCTTTGTATATACCAGCAGTTCTACAATGTATTTTTTCTTAATACCCTGTGCCAGTATTTTTTTATTCCATAGACAAATCCTTTATGCCCCGTGGGGTAGAGCCTGAAATATGATGTATAACCCTCCCACACAATAAAAAAACAAGAATAAAGTTTCTCCAGAGGGAGATATATTAATTTTTTGACAATCGGCAGAATAAACGGCCACTCTACTGTCAGAGCAAACAATTTCCTGAGATTTTCTACTGCTCTTTTTTCATTCACCGATTCAAACAGAAAAGGCGTCTTTCCCGGTTCCAGATGGTCAATATTGTCATCCAGCATATTATTGTCTTCACTAAATTTATGTATCTCTGTCTGCGGATACGGCATCAGCAGTTTAACACTGCTGTACCCGGGTCTTAAATCCACATTCATCTGTAATGTTTTGAAATCATCGGCCAGACTACCGGTAGGGATCCCTATAATATTAGTCATTTCCAGACGGATACCCTCTCTCTTTATACAACCGGCAGCTTTAACTATGCTTTCTCTGGACATCCCCCTTTTCAGGATATCATTCCGAAGCCGGTCGTCTGCTGTTTCCAGCCCCATACTCATTGCGATACACCCTGCTTTCTTAAGCAGTTTTACATTTTCTTCAGCTATAAGATCGGCCCGCACATAACAGAAAAATGGGATCCCTACCTCCAGTGAATATAGGGAAGTAAATTCATCCAGCCATTCTCGAGAGGATATAAAAAGATCGTCTTCGAACATAACCAGTCTGATGTCTGTCTTTTCTTTCATCCTGCAGATCTCATCTATTACATTCTCCGGGCTTCTTCTTCGGATTACATTCGCCCTGTGACCATACAACCGGCTATATGCAGGATGAGAGCAATATGAACAGCTATAAGGACACCCCCTGCCTGTGATCACGTGCATCTTGCCTTTACAATAAGTCTCATTGTCAGGAAACAGATCCCTGTCAGGAAAAGGCAGAGTATCGAGATCTTCGATAAGAGGCCTGGGAGGATTTCTGTAGATTATCCCGTCTTCCTTTACATAGAGATTTGCGATATTCCTGATATTCGTTTTTTCGCTCAAGGCTTTAATCAGTTCGAGAATGGCATATTCACCCTCTCCGCGGCAGACACAATCTATGCTTTTATCCTGGATTATTTCCGGGACAAAAGTTGGATGTGCGCCGCCAAATAGTGTGAAAATATCGTATTTTTCTTTAACTTGCCTGTTAAGCTGTAAATATTCATTAAAAAAAACTGTCGGAGAACTGTACGCAAGCACATCATATGACCCTTTATTGAGCTCTCGGCATACTCTGGCATGATCCGCTCCAATTACCTTTACAAAGCAGCCGTACTGCTTTAAAAGCGCCGAAAGAAGCATAATCGAAATATGCTCTATATCAATGTCTATTACAGGAAACAGTAATCTCATTTGCTTTTACTTAATAACAAGCCCGCTACAACCCGGGCCTGTATCTTCTTATTACTCCCTGATACCTTTTCCTTATCCTCTCGGCTTCGACAACGGAACTGAATTTTCTTACAGCACTGGCGGCTTTCCTGCCTATCTCCTCTCTCAGTTGTGAATCATCTATGAGAGTAACAATAGCTTCTGTCAATTCGTCTACATCCGCAGGAGAAACCAGCATCCCTGTTTCCCCGGTCTTTATCACCTGATGCGAACATGGCAGGGTAGTAAACACTGAAGCCTTTCCGGCTGACATCGCCTCTAATAATGCAAGAGGCAGACCCTCGTACAGAGAAGGAAGGACAAAAACATCGCATGTATTGAGAAAATCCCTGATCTTATCCGGAGGTATCTGTCCGGTAAACAACACATACTCCTGGAGATTTTTCTTGTTTATTAATCCCTGCAGATTCTTCATTTCACCGCAATCAGGGCCGACAATAAGGAGTTTTATACCTTTTTTCTTGTAATGACTCACCGCCCTGTCTATCGAAAATATCAGATACCTTATGCCTTTTCTCGGCAGTATCCTGGCGATAGTGAGGATAATGGTCTTGCCTTTAAGTCCGTATTTCTCGATAATCACCGGGTTTTTTTCCGCAGTCTCAAATGCGTCCACATCTATGCAATTGCCCTGGTAGACAATTCTTTTCTCTATATCAGTTTTCCCCGTAATTTCATATATCTCTTCTGCCTGGACCTCCGAATTACATATTATCATCCTTGTCCTGTATAAAAGAGGCCGCCCGATGAAAAAATCGTAGATTTTTTTCATGAATCTCAGAAACGGATTGCTGAAGTGATATCCGTATACGGTCAGTATCAAAGGCGTACCGCTTATTTTTGAAAAAATAAATGCCGTATCAGTTGTATTTGATCCATACTCAAATGCATGCACAATATCCGGTTTTTCCTTCCATAACGCCCTGAAAACACCGAATACAAACCTGTATATCTGAAGAGGATTACTTGAAACCTTTAAAGAAAATGTCGGGAGTGTCAGCAGGGTATAACCGCCGATTTTTTTTCTTGACGAACACATTCGGGTACCGCCTGAAATAACAATAACATCATCTGTCTTGGAGAGTTCTGACGCCAGATGATGTATATGATGCTCCCTCCCTCCTAAACAATCAGGGTATGCAGTATGTACAACAAATGCTATTTTCATTATTTAGGTTTACCTACCCGAAAATATTAAAATTCTATTTTGCGCCGTATTTTTTCAGGAGTTCCAGTATCCCGCTGTTACCTTTTATCTGCGCTTCCTTTAAAGCTGTCATGCCGTTTTTCATTACGATATTCGGATCTGCACTGTTTTGAAGCAGAAACCGGACTGCGTC
This sequence comes from Elusimicrobiota bacterium, assembly GCA_043813605.1. Lineage (GTDB taxonomy): Bacteria > CG03 > SLGR01 > SLGR01 > JBDRKX01 > JBDRKX01. The sequence goes on from JBDRKX010000057.1 coordinate 47,694, forward strand.
AATAGCATTTCTTGACACCGCGCCTATAAGTGCCGTCCTGCCGTTGTATTTCGTGTCATTGACATCTGCCCCCTTTTCAAGCAGGAACCTTAATACTGATACCGAATTATTGTATGCAGCTGACATAAAAGCAGTCGCCCCCGCTTCTCCCCGGGCATTGATATCTGCTCCGGCCCGGTAAAACATCTTACATGCCTTTAAATTATTACAATAAGCTGCCACCATAAACGCTGTCTTGCCGTCTTCTCTCTTTAGGTTGATGTCTATTATACCCTTTCGAAGCAATAGCCTGGTAATTTCCGGCTGGTTAAGCCTTGTAGCCGCCTTAAAAAGAGCACTTTCGCCAGTCCCATCAACCGCATTGATATCAGCGCCATATTTCAATAGTAATTTTATCATACTATAGGATGCATTATGTCTAATCCCGTTCAGAAGCGCATTGCTTCCTTCTAAAGTCTTCCTGTTCACTTCTGCGCCGTTTTCTAACAGTATTTTTGCCGATTCAAAATGATCCAGATTTGCAGCCAGTGTCAATGCATTACTGTTCATATTATCTTCTCTGTCTATCTCGGCTCCGTACTCTATTAATATTTCAATCATACCCGGCAAGTTTTTATATACCGCGGCTATAAGTAATGACGGATATTCCTCCATTTTGGCATCGATATCCGCACCGGCATCCAACAGCAGGCGTGCTACTTTTTCCGAGTTTGAAAACACTGCAACCCCGAGTACATTATGCTTATTTCTGAAGCTATAATTTATATCAGCTCCATACTTTATCAGCATACGGGCGCATCTGATCTGACCTAGCCTTGCGGCATGTATCAGCGGTGTTCCTACCGCCTTATCAACTGCATCCACATAAGCACCTGCTTCCAGAATAAGCCCCAGCGTGTCCGCTGCATTGGATTTACTGGCAAAATGAGCAGCAGTGAGACCGTTATTGTTTGCAGCATTTACATCTGCGCCCAGTTGAATCAATACTTCTGCGGATTCCCTTGCATCAAACATAGCGGCGGCCATAAGAGGCCTGTTGCCATTTACGTTACTGTTTTCAACACTTGCTCCTCTTCCGATAAGCAGTTTCAGTACTTTTGGCGAATTTGACCAGGCTGAAAATAGCAGAAGGTTGCTTTTTGCATGGGTCCTTACTGTCATATCTGCGCCCTTTTCAATGAGCAGTTCTGCCGTTTTTTCTGAATCGTGCCTGCACGCGAACATCAGCGGAGTTGTCTTTAATCCTATTTCCGTGTTAATATCCCAACCGGTATCAATGACTTTTTTAAGCCGCCGCGCATTATCCAGTTTTATAATTGCCCTGATATACAAACCGCTTGAACATCCGCCGGTCAACATTAACATACCGCATAAAAGCAGATTGATCATAATCCGGACAGATTTCACTGTTCTTGTGTTATTCTGCATTATAAAAAAATAATCCCTTTATTAATTCGATCTCACATAATTTCAAAAAAACACCCGCGTTCTTGTTCTGAATTATAATTTTTATTTGAGTATATGGCAATTTTAACGGGTAGTCAATACTTCCCATGAAAGCAGGCTCAGCCGACACATTTGCTCTAAAGCGATATCGCTCCGCAATTCCATTTTATCACGCCTCACCATTAGCTATCCCAATTTTCTCGATTATTTTAATTTGCTTAATAAAAAAAAAGATTATATTATATATTCGGGCCTTATAAAAAGTTACCGATTTATAAAAATGACAGATATATCTATTATCAACATAACTATGGCGAAATATTTCGGCGGGCGGGTCGTTTATGAACGGACCTCGGCCGGAGCTGTTTCTCTTATCGGGGCACTTGAACATGCAGGCTATAATGTTAACTTCCACGAACATTTCATAGACCACAGAAACACTTTAGCCGAAGAAGCTGAAAAACTTATTCCCTTTATCGATATTTCTTCCGGGATTATCGGAATGGGATGCCATTCTGTACATCTTCCTTTCGTGGTTATGGCATCAAAAGAACTGAAGGCACGCTTCCCCGATAAAAAAATAATCCTCGGCGGCATAGGCCCTTCCAGTGTCGCAGATAAACTGCTTGATAAATTCGATTTTATTGATGCCATTGTAGTCGGGGAAGCGGAAGAAACCATCATTGAAGTAATGCGCAGTATCGGGTCCACTCTCGCGGGCATTAAAGGTGTCGTCTACAGGGATGTTTCAGGAGTGCATATCAATGCGAATAGACCTCCCATCGAAGATCTTGATACTATCCCATTGCCGGCTTACCATATTGTAAATTTCGAAGAGTATGAAATACCTACTATAATAACTTCGCGGGGATGCCCTCACAGATGCCCTTTCTGCAGTCTTAGTCTTTTCTGGGGCAAAAGAACCAGGTACCGATCCACGGAAAGCAGCATCAGAGAACTGAAACTGCTTAAAGAAAAATACGGAGTGAAATATGTGTTTTTTGCGGATCCGACATTCAATGCAGACAAACAAAGAGTGATCGACCTTTGTGCCGCCATGAGAACTGAAAACCTTGATCTCAAATGGGAATGTCTTGTCAGATCAGACCTCATGGACGACGATATTATGAGAGAAATGAGCCTAAGCGGTTGCGATGCTGTTTTTTTCGGCTTGGAAACAGGCAGTGAGCACGTATACAAAAAAATAAAACGGGGCGCTACTACAGTTGCGGATTCGATTGAAGTCATTCGGAGATCATCGGAATTCTTTAAGACTACGGAGGTCGGACTTATGTGGGGTTTCCCCTTTGAAACACTTGATGATTTCAAAAAAACTCTCGCAGTCAGGAATAAACTGGAAACAGAACTATGCACACAGGTGCAGTTGAGGTGGCTCGAGCCTTATCCGTGTACGGATCTGTTCAAGGAATACAGTAACGAGCTCTTCCTGCCCAAAGATGTGAGCCTTGTATATAAAAAAGATGATGTTACACAGGAAGTGGCAAAAGGGAAAGAATTTTATGCTGGAGACAAGAACATCTCTAATATCAGTATCGTTTCGGATGTAACAAATGTTCGGCTTGTTATTGCCGCATCCCATACAGCTTCCTTCTGCCGCGATATCATAGAAGAGAATCCGTCTATTTTTCCCGACTATTACAGGTACAGAACCCCTGACCTGGATAAAAAACTTGAACTTGCCAGAAAATACAGCATATATTAGACTTCCGGAGTCCGCTAAAGAGCACACTCAGACAACATGAAGATAACTGCGCCCTGTGACAATATTGATGAGGTAAAACTGTTCGTTGAGGCAGGAGCTGATTACAAAAATATCTGGAAAAATATTTATGCTGACACATACGGCTGGACTTGCGGTAAAAAAGAATGCTTTCATATTTAAATAATGGAAGACAGCACACATGAACATTAAGTCTAAAGAAAAAGCTGTCTACCGTATTATAGATAATAGTGTCATCGCAGAGGTCAATACAGATGATTAAAAATAAAAACCTCCTGACGATTCTCCTGTTTATATTCTTTATTGTTTCCTATTTCACAATAAACATCCATCGCATTTCCGAGAACCGGGTACTAGTAGGGGATGATGTTCCCAACCACCTGGTATTTTCGATTGAAGTATATTATAAAATCAATGATATTTTAAGTTCACAGGACAGTGGATTTGCCTCTAAATTAATCTCGTTAGTCCGGTTGATTTCTGAACCCGTTGATCAGGCAGCGCCCACATATTCAAACTTTGTCTACATCACCACATACCCTGTATACCGCATATTCGGCAAAAATCTTTTTTCCGCACGACTGAGCAATTTTCTCTATCTTTTGATACTCATATTTGCCGTATACCATATAGGAAAAGAACTGATATCGGGTCCCGGAGGCCTGCTTTCGGTATTTATTACACTGATGTTCCCGTATATTTTCGAGCCCTTGCGTCAATATGGTTTAGACCTACCAATGACGGCTCTTTCTTCTCTAGGTATATTGTTTTTAATAAAATCCGACGGCCTCAGGGACATCCGGTATTGTACGGCATTCGGCCTGTCAGCCGGGATAGGCATGCTCATTAAGCCGCAATGCGCCGTTATCATTGGTATTCCTCTTCTTGTTGTTGCAGTAAAAACAGTTTTTTTCAGACACTCAGAAAAAAAGAAATCATGGATCAATATCATAATAAATTCTTCTGTCATAATCCTGATCACTGCAATGCTGTTCCAATTATGGCCCGGTAAAAGCATGATTCCACTTCTCTTTGGAAGCTTCAATAACAGCAATTTCCCTTACAGTTTTTATTTCCTTAAAAGTATTTTTGGAGTTCTACTGGGCCCTGTGCCGGCGGTGATCCTGATTATCTCAGTGTTTTACTGGATAAAAACAAAAAATGAGCACAGATTCCTTGCTGCTGCATGGATCATCGCTCCTATCTTCGGTTTTTACATATTATTCCTGACCCATTTCTACAAAGAACGCTTTTTGATGCCGATACTGCCTATCGCAGCAATACTTATCTCATGGACAGTCTTAAACATAAGGCTGACAAAAATACGCGCTGGTGCCCTGATAGTATCAGTTGTCTTTTTTTACACTCAGTTCCTGTTTCTTTCCTATTCCCGGCCGAAAATAGCAGACATGGATCATACTCTTTCATACCTTGAAAACATGAAACATCATCCGGTGGGGATATTCAATCATTCTCCTTTCGGATATATGAACTATAAAAACGATCCATTCAATGCAAAAGGTTTGGTTTCAGTTATTACAGACAATAGTACAACTGATAAAGAAATATCAATCATAACCGTGATCTGTTCCGCATTTGCACCGACAGCTTTCGAGCTCCGGTATTGGACGAAGATTGCCGGAAGACAATTCGACCTGCAGGACATAGCCGTTAATTTTGGAAATGCACACAAAAAAATAGATACTGCTGATTTTATTGTTTTTGGAATTCCACCAAGCCTCAATTTCAAAGGATGGCCGGATGAAGAACACCTCACATATAATATGCACACCTCCAGCGATTACTTTACTCTCAGAAGACTGCAAAAACATTTTTCTGAAGAATATACCCGTTTCACACAGAAATTCAGCAGTTATCAAATGCTCTTCGAACATATGGAAACGGTGGGAAGTCCAAGGATGTTCAAGTGGTACATATACAAAAGAATCCGCAGTTCCTGATTTCCGCAACTCGCGATGCGCATCTTTTCTTCTAGCATATTGTCCCATAATCCGGGAAAATATATTATTTCTTAGATTTTTTTGTATAATAATAAACGACAAGAATTATAACAAGAAAAAAATAATTCCGGCAGACTGTCACCAGAAAGGAACAGGAACGCTGAAAAAACATTTAATCATTGGAGCAAACGGGCAATTAGGATGCGATCTGACCAGGGTTCTGAGCGATAAAGACACGTCAACTCTGACCCATGATGATATCGAAATAGGCGATTATCAAACGGTCAAAGAAGTCTTAGGATCCATTAAGCCTGAAATAATAATAAACACAGCTGCTTATCATAACGTTGAAGAATGTGAGAAAAACGAACTTGAAGCATTCAGGATCAATTCGATAGGCGCTAAAAACCTTGCTGTTGCTGCAGAAAGTATCGGCGCTACACTCATACATATAAGCACTGACTATGTTTTTGACGGCAAAAAAAACAGTCCCTACATAGAACATGACACCCCGAATCCGCTGAATACATACGGCCTGTCTAAATTAGCAGGGGAATGCTACATCAGGAATAATACCGGTAAATATTTTATAATAAGGACAACAGGCCTATACGGGATGCATCAGTGCCGGGCAAAAAGCGGGAATTTCATTGATACAATGCTCAGGCTGGCCCGGGAAAAAAAAGAGATAAAAGTCGTAAACGACCAGATATTGTCACCCACCTACACTCTTGACCTCGCACATAAGATAGCGGAACTGGCGGATACTGATAAGTACGGCCTGTATCATATTGTAAATTCGGGTTTTTGTTCATGGTATGATTTTGCAAAAAAAATATTCGAATATTCTGATATTAAAGCTGACCTGCAGCCCGTGAGATCCGATGAATTCCCATCATCGGTAAAAAGACCTTCATATTCTGTTCTGGACAGCATTAATTTTGAGCTTGCCGGAATAGGAAAACCGCGGAAATGGACTGAAGCGCTGATGGCATATATCGAAAAAAGGAGACAAAAAAATGATCAATGACGTAAAACTGGTACCCCTTGAGATATACATGGACGACAGGGGTTATCTGATTGAGATAATAAGGTCTGTGGACCCGCATTTCAACAAGTTCGGACAAGTGTATCTTGTAGGAGATATGACGCGGGGCACAGTAAGGGCATTCCACAAGCACGATGTCCTGTGGGATTTCTTTTTTATATCACACGGATCAGCGAAATTCGGCCTTTATGACGACAGGCCGGACAGCTCTACATATAAAGAAAGGGCCGTACTTGTTTCAGGAGAAAGAAAACCTTCTGTCCTTGTTGTCCCCCCCGGTGTATTTCACGGATGGATGGCGCTGGAAGACGATACGCAGATGATCAGCATAGCAAGCGAAGTTTATAACAGGTCGAACCCTGACGAAGTCAGAGTGCCTCCGGATTCTTTCGGCTTTCAGTGGGAAATAGAAGGCCGATGATCTTAGTAACAGGAGGGGCAGGATACATAGGCAGTGTCCTTGTAAGAAGACTGCTTGACCGCGGATACCGGGTTAAAGTATACGATACTTTCTTTTTCGGGGAGGAACCTCTCGAAGAAGTCAGGGAGAATATCCTGATTGAAAGAGGAGATATCAGGGATTTCAATGAAAAAGTACTCGAAAATATCGATGCTGTTATCCACCTGGCAGCACTTTCTAATGATCCTACTGCCGAATATAATCCTGGAACAAACATGGAGATCAATGCCGAAGGAACCAGGTCACTGGCGCGCCTATGCAAAAAATGCGGGATAAAAAAGTTTATTTACGCTTCTTCCTGTTCTGTCTACTATACCGAGGAAGTCTGTGATGACCTGAAAGACGAAAATTCCCCCGTCTCTCCGGCTGCGCCCTATTCCCTCTCTAAGTTAAAAGGTGAAGAGGCTCTTCTGGAATTAGCAGACGCTGACTTTGCTCCCGTCTTATTAAGGCAGGGTACCGTCTACGGAATGAGTCCGAGAATGAGATACGACCTTGTGGTAAATACTATGGTAAAGGACATATTCACCACAGGAACGATAAAAGTATTTGCCCGGGGTGAAATGTGGAGGCCGATTATAAGCGTTAATAATATAGTTGATTTTTACATATACTGCCTGGAGACCGATACGGATATCGGCGGCGAGATTATCAACCTGGTCCATAAGAACTATCGGATAATCGATCTTGCCGGACAGGTAAAGGAAGTCCTGAAAGATATCAAAGACATCCGGATCGATGTGCAGGAATTCATACCAAGCAAATTTAGAAGCTACAGAGTCTCAAACAAGAAAAGCAGGGATTTACTCGGATTTACCGCCGAAGAAACCCCTGAGGATACTGCAATGGAGATATATAAATCCTTAGAAAAAAACGGATTATCGGAAGTAAATAATCCTGTATACTATAATATTCAGTGGATGGAAGAAAAAGGGTACCTTAAATAACCGTACAAGTTATACTGCTTTACTGTAATTCAGTTAAATCTCTTTAATATCCTCTCTTTATTGGGAAAAAAAGCTTTTTCCAGCATAACACCATTTGTGCAAGAAAGCCAGCAGTGGCATTTTTTACTATTAAAATATTCACGTATTTTCTCTGCTTTATCCCCGGACCACACAGCGTCAAAACCCGATACCCTTACATTGCCGGCAAGCATCTCTTTATGTACCGGGCAGAAATAAAGATTGCCTTCAGGATCCATCATGGCGAATCTTTCGCCGCAGGGACAGTCAGGAAAAAACCGGGCCGGATCTTTTAAGTATTTTAACAGATAGTGAAAATCCAGGAGATAGAACAGCAGGCTCAGGTCATTGAACAGCTGCGCAGGGCTGAAAACAGCCCAATCCATGCGGTTGTATATATCTTCTATGATGCAGTCTATCGAATGTTCAACAGCAGTTATATTCTCCGGAGTCCACTCAAACCTCTGCGTATCCTTTTTCTGCACCATCAACTGGAACGATACTCTGAATCCCATTTTTCCCGCCCACTCATATACAGGGAATATCTGATCTGAGTTTTCCGGGATCAGCGTGAAATTAAAGCAAGGGAACATGCCGGGATACTTCTTTCTTAACAACAGCGCCGATTCCACAAGGGCGTCAAATGCCCCATTCACACCCCTTATCCTGTCATGCACACCTTTTATCCCGTCTAAAGACGTTCCCAGCGATATATTGTCCAACCCGGAAGTCTTTTCTATTTCTTTTATTCCGGATAGAACTTTATCTGTATTGAGAAGGTTGGAGAGTATCAATATACCGGGTCGCGGATATCTTTTGCGAAAAAAGGACACTATGGCAGGAAATTCGCTGTGAAGCCATGGCTCACCGCCCGAGAGTATTATGTACCTGATATCATCCAGCATTTCCGAGTTTTCAACGATCTTTTTGATTTTAGCCAAACTCAGATCCTTGTTTTTCTGTCTCTTCTTCCTGTACTTGAGATCGCACATTATACAGTCGGAATCGCACCTGTATGTAAGTTCAAAATGAAGTTCCGAAGGCGGATTAGCGCCAACGGAGACCCCGATAACATTTTCTTCCATATAATTCCCGAGTTCCTTGAGAAATTTCTTTACTTCAACTGCAATGCTCATAATATGCTTTTTAACTCTTCTAGTTTCTCTTTTATCGTATCTATTATCTCCGGGGCTTCGAAATCACCCTTTTCAAAATCCAGGGCAGCCTCGTAGTTCTCTATCGCTCTCCTGAAATCTCCTTGTTTTTCAAAGTTCTCTGCAAGTTTGCTGTATGTGTCCCTGTTCCTTGCTTCTTCATTCAGGGATCTCTCGTAACATCCCGCGGCCCGGGCATGGTCTCCCTCATAGGAATAATAATCACCCAGCAGCGCCCATTTATCCGGTTTCTTCAAAAGGACTCCCGAAGTCTCCGGGACACCTATACCGAGTGCGTATTGACAAAATCTTTCGTACCTGTCGAACCTCAGTGCATAATCATTTTTATCCGCTTTCCAGTATAGATGATGGTCCCCCGAACTTATCCCGAACTCTGACGGGTTATTACGTAAATAAGTCCCTTTTTCCAGTGTACAGAATGACTGGCTTGCCAGAACATTATTTATATAAGGGCGTACTTTTTTTAAAAAATCAAGTGTTTCAAAAAAATCCTCTTCGGTTTCCCCGGGAAATCCGAATACTATGTTTATCTGAGCATTGATCCCGGCTTCATACGTATTTTTCAGCACTTCCACCGCTTCTTCCGGCCGATGTCTTTTATTCATCTTCTCAAGAACCCGCCCGGAACCCGACTCCACTCCGAAATAAAGCCATTCACATCCCGCAGCATTCATCTTTTTCAGAAGTTCCGGCGTCATATCTTTTCTTATCATGGCCTGACCGGCCCATCTGATACTCAATGAATTCTCCAATACAAGTTCGCAGAATTCATCAAGTACTTTCAAACTGCCGTTCAAAAGCAGTCCGTTAAAATAGAAATAGTCGGTTTCAGGCATTTTATCAATATGATAAGTTATCTGCTCAAAAAGTCTTCTGCCGCTCATTGTCCGGTATTTCTGCCAGAAAAGGCGTTCATAACAGAAATGACAGTCATTGATACAGCCTCTGCTGTCAAGGATATCTATTCTGCCGGGCTGACTGTACGGCATGGTCCGCATGTCTTCTGTAAAATCATCATATTCAGGGAACAGAAGCGCATCCAGGTCACTGACAACCTGCGGATCGCCGCAATCAATGATATCCTTTCCCTCTTTAACCAGAAAACCCGGGCATCGCGGTAAGCCCCCTTTATCATTCCCGCCCTCAAGTTTCTCTATCAATTCCGGTAACGCTATATCAGCTTCACCTGTACAAACATAGTCCACATGATCCTGCGCGATAAAATCAAAGGCCATCTGTGCACGGGAAGCTTTGTGCCCCATAAACACGGTTACTATGTCACTATCGGTTTCTTTTATCTTCCGCGCCAGTTCAAGACTTATCAGTGTATTCGGCGTATGCGTGGTAAAACATACCATCCCGGGATGCTGACTCGTTATTTTTTTAACATTCTCCTTAAAAACACTATCTGTAAATAATTGTTCTACAAATGAAGGATTCTCCCATAGGGAATAATAATCTCTGTTATCCCAGTATTTTCTGTATTCTGAACTGCACTCATAATACAGAGAATTGTTCATATCGAAAACAGACACTTCATGGCCTTTGTTCCTGAGCAATGTCGAAAAAAAAGCAAGTATATATGGGGGGCAATAGCGGACCCACCAGGGACATTTAACAAGCGCTATCCTCATATCAGACTTTTAGACATATTACCAAAATCCCGTCAGCTGCTGAGAGCTTCCCTTATCTTATTCAGCATTCCGTAAAGGCTGTAGGGTTTCTTCATCACTGTATAGTTCTTCTTTCGCGCCTCGTTCAAGCGTGCGCTGTCGAAATACCCGGTACAAAGAAGTATCTTAAGCTTTGGTTTATGTTCTTTCAATCTATCAATTAATTCAAGGCCGGTGCCGTCCGGCAGAACAATATCACTGAATACCAGGTCCACTGAGCCGGCTTTCTTAAAGGCGGCATATGCCTCTTTCATAGACCTGGCTTCTATTACCGAATAATTATTCTTTTTAAGTATCTTCTTCACCGCGTCTCTCAATGTATCCTCATCTTCTATAAGCAGGATGGTCTCTCCCCGGCCTTTTATCCCGTCTGCAGGGATGACTTTTTTTGAACTCTTTTTTTTCTCTACAGAACCTGCAGGAAAATAGACACTGAATTTAGCGCCTTCTCCCGGAACGGACGATACAGTTAACCACCCGCCATGCTGCTCTATTATAGCTTTGGTAACCGCAAGGCCCAATCCGGTACCTTTACCCGGTTCTTTAGTCGTAAAAAAAGCGTCAAATATTGCCGGTATTATTTCTTTGCTTATCCCCGTCCCGGTATCCTCTATTGTCAATACTGCGAACTCTCCTTCCTTTGAACCGGGAATATCATCGATCATTTCAGGAGTGATCCTTATGTTCTCTGTCTTTATCTTTACTCTGCCGCCATCCGGCATCGCGTCCCTCGCATTCAGCATCATGTTCATCACTATCTGTTCGACATTGCCCTCATCCGCAGTAACAGTTCCAAGATCCTCATTTAGTTCACATTCGATAACTATATCTTCACCGATAAGCCGCCGCAATACATTCAAAATACTGGATAGGGTCTCATTCAGGTTGACCGGTTTCATTTCAACGGCCTGCCTGCGGCTGAACACCAGGAGCTCCTTGATAAGGTTTTCCGCAAGTATGGTACAGTACTGAATGCTTTTCATATCCGCATATATATCATCGGACTCATCCAAACTAAGCAGGACAGAATCTCCCATCACCTTGATCGAGCTCAATATGTTATTAAAATCATGCGCGATACCTTCAGCCAGTCTCCCGACTGTTTCTATCTTCTGTGATTGTATCAATTGATCCATAACCTTACGCTTTTCGACTTCCACTTTTTTCCGTTCGATAGCATACCGGACAGAACGGAACAGCATCTTACTGCTGATATATCCCTTAACAATATAATCCTGCGCACCTTCACGAAGCGCATTTATCGTCAATTCATCGTCTTCAGTAACTGTTAATATAATAATCGGGAGATCGGGTACGCACTCTTTTACTTTTCTGAATGTTTCAAGCCCGCTGCTGTCCGGAAGAGACAGATCCAGCAAGACCAGATCAAATCCGCCTTTCTGAAGGATACTTAAACCATCTCCCAGCTTTTCGCAGCATTCTATTTCAAAAGGATTATTCACAACTTCACCAAGCATGTCCTGAACGAGCATCTGGTGAGCAAGGCTATCTTCTATTATAATGATTTTCTGCTTTTCCTTATTCATATATATCAACCTCCGGCAATATCTCTTTCTTAATATCTTAATGTGAAACCGGCAATTTTACAAACTCCTGTTTTCCCTGCCTTTCCACCGCCATAGAGGGGTAATTGAGCACTGCTTCCATATTTCCAGCTTTTCCATACATAAATATAACAGAATACCTGCATCATGTTTTCGTATATGTTTTGCTATTTTTCTGTATATATCCGCCCTGACAGCGTCGGTATATCTTAATTTGCCGTCAAATCCTATTATAAGCTCCTCATCCAGTATATTATTATCAGGAAACCTGTTTTCTATGATCTTTTTAAGTTCACGGCGAAATCGCAGTGAACCCAGGCTTATCCACCTTATTCTTTCCTTGTCAATATTATCAAAAAGATCTCCTATCAACTGCCTGTAATCCTCTTCCCACCCGTCATAGTAGACAACAGGATCGAAATGAAAGGCGACATCAAATCCATGCTGTACACAGCGGGAAGCGGCCTTAAGGCGGTTTTCCAGAGTTGCAGAATAGAATTCATTATTATCTATAACCGGCTGCGGGTTGAGTGACCATGCCACAACAACGTTATCTGCTGCCGGAACATCCAGTATATTTTCGATATTATCCGATTTTGTCTTGAATTCGAACACTGTTTCAGGGTGTCTTCTGAAGAACTCTATTATGTGTTTCGAATACCCCGTAACGGGATCAAGAGCGAGAGAATCCGTAAACTCTCCGGAACCGATACGCCTTCCCATGCCGGCGTATGCGCCGAGCTTTTCCAGGTATTCCGCCATGTTCGACTGGATCACTATCCCGGGAGTATTGGTATATTCCTGGAGATAGCAGTATGTACATTCATAAGGACAGCCGAAACCCATATTAAATATGTGATAGCCGCAGGAGACACACCCCTGAGTACAGGGACAGGTACGGAAAAAATCGAATTCTTCTTCAATTATAAAAAATGTTTTTCTCCTTTTATTATATGTCTCCAGCGAATATATATTTTCTTTTATGTATTCCTTGTAACTGCTGATCTCAATATATTCCGATTCTTCATACTTCTGCCGCACATCTTCCAGCAAAATGGAGTCTGCCGACATGCTGTCATAATAGACTGTTTCAGGATATAATTCAATTTCACTTATATCCGCTTTATTTTCGGGACGTATTGATATATCAGGAAGATACGGTTTATATTTTTCGCCGGACAATGAAGTGCGCCGGAACCTCAGAACCAGCAGTCTTTTCTTTATTTCATTGAAAGACATATCCTGAAGTTCAGATGCCAGGTCCCGCAATGCAATATTGTCTTTTTTTGCGATCTCGTAAAAAAGGCGGGTGATTTCTCTTTTTTTATTTACTCCCAGCCGTACGAAATTCTTTTCAACAAAGTCCCTTATTTCTTCAGCCGAGTTCATTTACGATAAATCTTACAAGCTTATCAGCCATACTTCTTTTTGCGCCTTTTATCTTTGCTCTCGATTTTAAGTCAAATTTGTCATAGAAATGAAGTTTTCCTATTACTTCAGCCGCATAAAAAAGCGCCATTGCCTTTATTCCCGAACGGGATGCGGCGGAAAATACAGAAGATATTTCCATATCCAGACAGTCTATGCCGGCAGAAAGAAGCATATCGGTCTTCTCCTCTTCAAGCACGAGTGACGACACGGTGGCACATGTATATTTCATATAACCGGAAGTGTCTACCGAATTTTCGAATTTCTCTACTAATTTACGATCAGGATAATAATAATCATTTTCCGGAAAACCATCCTGTTTTAGAAAATCCGCGAAACTTTCCAGGTTCATACTCCTGCTCGGCAATATTTTATCTCCCACGTCTCCTTTTAATGCGCCGCAACTGCCGAATAAAATAAGGTTCTCGCAATCTGTCTCTTTCAGCATTATCAGGCAATCGCCTGAAAAACACATATGTTTCAGGTATATAACCGTACATATATCGGAATGCGATATATCAAACAACATCCCTTTTGCGCCCGGTTTTGCATTAAGGGATTTAAACAAGCCCCTGTCATCCATGGGCAGCATCAGGCAGTTTTTTCTTATATCTTCCCTGTTTGCACCGAATATTTTTTTAAAATCCACCATTACGGAATATAGGCCGTTTATTTGAAGAGTTTTTTCAGCTTATCGGCTTCTTTTTCGAGCTTTTTCTCCGCCTCTTTTTTCAGGCTTTCTTCTGCTTCTTTCTTTTTTTGTTCGGCAAGTGCTTCCGCTTCTTTCTTCTTTTTATCAGCCAGGTCTTCCGCTTCTTTTTTTCTGGACGCTATTTCATCCTCAAGTTCTTTTTTCTTCTGTTCTACGGTTTGCTTCTGAGTATTCAAATACGCCAGTTTCTGCTCTCTTTCTGAACTGATGTCAGATTCAAGTTTCTTCTTTCTGCCGGTGACTTCTTTATCAAGAAGACCGTTTACCCTGTTTTTTGCTTCTTTCAGTTTTCTGTCGAGTTCCTTTTTTAGCTGGCCGGAAATAATGCTGTCCAGATTCGAATTCACCGTGAATTCAGGTGCCTCCCGCGAACCGGATACTCCCACCGTAAGCTCTACCAGAGGATCCTCCAGCCTGAGGTATTCCAGCCAATTATCAGGCAATATACCCCGGCCTTTCCATTTTATACTGGAATCTATGCTGTCTCCCCTGATATCAGCTTTTACATTCAGGATTCCCGTTGAGCCGGCCAGTTCAAATCCGTCATAATCCAAAGAAACCGATTCTCCCGGCTCATCATGTGCCCTGTCTATGGAGACATCAAGCTTCATGTTCCCGTATACTGCGGTTATTAGTACCGGTTTTGCCGTTATCCACGGTGTTGTTGTTATGTCCCTGGCGCTGACCCTGTCATTCCCCGTTCCTGCAAGGAGCATCTCCCTGATATGAAACGGCGGATAGGAATATGCTTTCGGAAATATTACATCCGTTCCTTTCCCACGCTGTTTTTGGGGCTTTTTTTCTTTTTTAGGCGGCATGTATTTCCTTATCTTTTCTATCCAGCCGATTGCGGTCCTGCATTTTTCTGTTATCAGCGTTCCAAAAAGTGTATCTGCTATATCTCCGACTTCTATTGACGGCAGTTTCAGTTTTTCCATAATAGCCGCATAATCCTGCCGGCGGGCGGATTCTATCTCATCTACACTTCCCTTTATCTGGGCAAAAGAAGCATTTACCTGCGTAACTTTTGCCCCGGCTTTTTCCCGCAGTTTATCCGCCTCATTGATTGCCCCGGAGGCTTCTTCTATGCGTTTCCGGGCCATATCGATATCCTGGATATTGTTTATTTTAATACCTTTCAGACCGGCTATTTTATCCTGGATCAGCTTAACAGTTTCCCCGGCATCCAGGTCGCTTAAATCACTGTAATCCTTCTTTAGCCGGGAAAGTGAATCTTCAAGTTTTTTTACAGCTTTGAGGGATTCAAGGTCATCTTTATTAAATGCACTCTCCACATCGATCTTTTCAGTAGCGCGTTTTTTAACATCTTCGATCCAGGAGGACATCTTCTTTTTCCATTTCTTTTCACGTTCTTCCGGTTCAATTTTTTCTTCCTGCCCCCTTTTTGATTTCTTTGTGACAAAACCGGAAGAATCTCTCTTTGTATTGAATATTAGCCCTTTTCCTGAAGCCTCTTCAATAACAAGTTTTTTTTCAAGCAGCGCGTTGCCCACAAGGACGAGTTTTATTTCTGACACATCCATCAGGTTTTTGTATTCATCTTTTCTGCTTGCCGCCTTGAATCCAGTGATCATTACTGCCGGACCCGACCAATCTAAATCCACTGCTTCCAATTCGACTTTAGCGCCCCATGCAGCTGTCCCCGCTTTCTCAACTGCCTTTTCAATGATATCGTCAAGAAAGAAAAGACCCGTCAGTATTACAACCGACAGCAGTATTATAAAAGTAATAAAACCCTTCCACCTCATGATTTAAACCTTGTGTATATACTGTATAGTTTTGAGGCTTTTAGTATTTTAATTATTTTCAGCTTTTCGACCTTCTGATGTAAGCTGTTCCTGTATATAAGAACAAATCTGACCGAAAACAGGTATAAAGGAACTGCCGCGGCCACAGAGATAACCAGGGAACCGAGGACAATAGTATTATTGAACCTTGTTAAAGGGATAACAGGTATATTGTACGCAGTTGTCCAGAAAGCATTGAGCCCTTCCGACAAGAGCAGTCTGCTGCCTATGGCATGGGCGGCGGGATCGAGCGCCAATCCTGCAATTGAAAACAATAATGAAGAAAAAACCGCTGCAGAAACGTTTACTTTCAGGATTATTATCAGCAGGATCACAAAAATATTATGAAGCGCAAAGACCGGTGTCAGCCCTATTACGGAACCCAGTACTACACCCAGTGCGATCTCGGAAGGCGATGCATTCGCATTCAGGGCCTTAAACAGTTTTTTTATCAGTTTTATCCAGATCATTGTTCTGAAGTTTTATTCTATTATTTTACTTTTTTAAAGTCAATTGCTCTACGACTTCCGCCGGAAGCCTGCAGGGCCTGAGCTTTTCATTGATCGAAACGAGACGCGTTGCTCCCCTGACTATCTGTCTGCCGGATTCTTTTTCTCTTATATCGTACCCGAAATCCATTTTTACCCCGGAAATATTTTCCAGTTCGGTCTCAATAGTAAGGATATCTCCATATCTACCCGGTGATATATAATCGATTTGGGCATGTTTTACGATAAACTGTACCCCGGCCTCCTTGAGGCTCTTTACGCAAATCCCCCTTGATTCCAGCCATTCTGTCCTGGCCATTTCAAAATAATCAAGATAATTAGCGTAATAAACGACCCCCCCGCAGTCTGTATCCCTGTAATAGATCTTTATTTCCATATATTCTCCGAATTTCCTTTCCAATCATGTATATTTTTAGCAGTTTGTCAGGTATATTGTCAATAAATTGAAAATTTAGATTGTTTTTTGTAATATATGCACTATGAAAATAAAAGTCAAAAGGATCAGGGAAATAGATTTCCCGGGCTATCAACACCCGGGAGATAGCGGTATCGATCTTATAAATGCCTATGAAGACACGCTTATAGAGGCGGGGGAAAGGAAACTTATCCCGACCGGCATTATTGTTGCCATTCCCGAAGGATACGAGATACAGCTCCGCTCCAGAAGCGGGTTGGCTATAAAGAAGGGTGTCATGGTACTCAACTCTCCGGGGACCATCGATTCAGGCTACAGGGGCGAAGTAGGCGTTATACTCTATAACACATCGGATGATGATGTGATGATACACAAAGGTATGCGTATAGCCCAGGCTGTCTTGCAGAAAATAGAAAAGATCGAATGGGAAGAATTTGATGTTCTACCGGAATCCAACAGAAGTTCCGGCGGTTTCGGCAGCACAGGCGAACTCTAAACCCCGGTCATTGCCCGAAGATATAAATATCCCGCAGAATGATCTTGTATAAAGGTCAAACTGCGGGATATTTTTTATCAGCCTTTAAAAACTATATCAGGCAGTTTCGATATTGACTGCTTTATTTTTTCTTCAGGATATTCGTATTCTTCCAGTTTTCCGTCATGATATGCAAGATACGACGATAAGTCAAAAAATCCATGTCCCGAATAATTAAAGACTATGCATTTCTCTTCACCGGTCTCTTTACATTTCATCGCTTCGTCTATCACGCACTTAATTGCATGCGCTGTCTCGGGTGCCGGCAAGTGTCCTTCTGTCCGGGCGAATTGCATAGCAGCCTCAAATACCTCTAACTGATGATATGCTTTGGCGGAAATCACACCGTCATTAACAAGAGAACACAGAAGCGGCGCATCACCATGATATCTTAAACCTCCCGCATGTATACCCGGCGGCACAAAATCATGTCCCAATGTATACATCATCATGAGAGGTGTCATTTTAGCAGTATCTCCATGATCATAGCGATACGGGCCTTTTGTAAGAGTCGGGCACGCAGTAGGTTCAGCCCCTATAATCTCGACATCCAGATTACCGTCTATTTTGTCCTTTACAAAAGGGAATGCAAAACCTGAGAAATTACTGCCGCCGCCGACACATCCGATAAGCACCGAAGGGGTCTCGCCGGCAAGCGCAAGCTGTTTTTTTGTCTCAAGCCCCACTATGCTCTGGTGCAGGATAACGTGATTAAGCACACTTCCAAGCGCATATTTCACATCGTCATGCGTAGCGGCATCTTCTACCGCCTCACTTATCGCGATTCCAAGTGAACCCAGAGAATCCGGATCCTGCTCCAGTATGGCCCGGCCGGCATTAGTGCGGTTAGTCGGGGAAGAGAAACATTCCGCGCCCCAGGTCTGCATGAGTATTTTCCTGTAGGGTTTCTGATCGTAAGAAATTTTTACCATGTATACCCGGCATGTCATGCCCAACAGCTTAGTAGCGAAACTAAGGGCGCTTCCCCACTGTCCGGCGCCTGTTTCAGTAGCAAGGGTCATGATGCCTTCCTGTTTATTGTAATACGCCTGCGCGACAGCCGTGTTGGGTTTGTGTGATCCGGGCGGAGAAACACTCTCGTTCTTATAATATATCCTCGCAGGAGTACCTAGAGCTTTTTCCAGCCTGCGTGCCCTGTGTAGCGGGCTAGGACGCCATATTTTATACAAATCCAATATTTCATCTGGTATCTCGATCCACCGCTCCTGGCTGACTTCCTGCTTGATCAGTTCCATGGGAAATATCGGAGCCAGGTCTTCAGGACCTATCGGATTGCCATCCGGCGTAAGCGGAGGGGGCAAAGGGGTTATAAGATCCGGCTGGACATTGTACCATTGCTGCGGGATCTCGTTCTCGCTAAGTGTGATTTTGTAATCTTCCATTAAAACCTCCTTCTTCCAGGGCCGGCCGCTCTTTCCGGCTGCCTTATCATACAAAGAAATCCATCACGGGATTATTATACAAATTTATGCTGCTTCTTCAAACTGTCATATGCAGAGTCCGGTTATTAATATATCCCTGCCCGGTTTTTTTAAGAGAACTGCTGTTCCTGAAATATATTATCCCATTTGTTGTAATAGAGATGTAGAACCGAGACGAGAAAGATGCTGTATGATACACAACAAAAAAGAGAGGTAATACTCGTAAGTAGGGCTTCCTGAAAAACTTTTTGCTCTTATAAATTCCAAAAGTATATTTCCTGATTCTTTCAGCTATTGAATCCGTCTGCTATATTCTCTTCATCGCTGTGTCCAGATTCATCATCATTAGTCCCATTCTTACCCAGA
>JBDRKX010000058.1:0-7571 GCA_043813605.1 Elusimicrobiota bacterium
ACAGCCAAAAAACTCAGCGAGGGGTTTATTGAATTAATTGAAGAGCATAATACACCGGAACTGGTTGAAGCCCATAAAGAAGATATTAAGAAATTCGCTTCATGGTTTGACAAAGATATGGTACCCGGCGAGACATCTAAAACAACCTATGTGCCGGGAGAAGGGCTGACATTCGAATATATGGGCGAGATCAAAGGGACTATCCCGGGTAATGAATTCGCCAAGATGTATTATCGTTATACTTTTGGAGAAAATGCGAATAACAAAATGAAAAACGGGTACCTGGGAATTGAAAAATAGCTAAAAAAACTATTTTCGCAGTATTTTGCTGCCGGTTATCATATCAGGATCTGATATGAAATTATTGAAATCAGCAGCTTCCGTAGAAAAGGCCACACGGCCGTCACTGGAAACATATGCCGCTACTGTATAGATATCGCCTGTGCTGCTCTCAAAATAAAGTAGATCGAAGTTTCCGTGTGAAGTAACAGATTTCAGGGTACCCCATGCTTTGGGGATGTATATGATCTCATTGTAAGCGTTCATTGCCGTAATATCAGATTCTGCCACTTTCTCTTTTGCCGCGGCATTCAGAAAACCGCACCCCAGGCCAATGATCAAAAATAAACATAATAAATATTTCATAAGTACCTCCGGTAAGCTTTTACTCACATAATACATCAGCGATTATATCTAAAATGCAGCTGTTTTACCATAATCGTCTTTGAAACAGCCGCGGAATAATACCGGGATTAAGTATGCCGCTTGAATGTATTGCATATACCGGTATCCTGTTTATGGATCAGGCGCCGGCACATTCCCGGATTTTATCGGGAATATATGCCTGGGATCGCATGGTCTATAAACACAAAATAAGGATAGAATTCTGATATGCTGTTTTTTTTGACATGGTATGTGTAATAACATATAATTTTCAATATATATACTGAATAACGGAGGTTAATATATGATTTTCGGAAATAAAAAAGAAAAGAAGGTCGAAGAGACAATAAATAAACATCTGAAAACAGTATGTGAAACGATAAAAAGCATGCAGGCGACGATCGATTGCTATCTGGCCCAGGATATAGAAGGAGCTGATAATAATGCCTATCATACGCACGAGCTTGAAAGTGTTGCTGACAGCCTTAGAAGGGAGATAATCGAAGGTCTGTATAACGGGGCTTTTATGCCGCGCATAAGAGAGGATTTTGTGAAATATATTGCCAGGCAGGACAAGATAGCCGATGGCGCGGAATCCTGCTGTGATTATGTAGTTTCACAAAAGCCCAGAGTTCCTGCCGAATATTCTGAAGAGATAAACAAGCTGGCGGAAGCATCATGCAGGACCCTGGATCCGCTCAGGACCGCCGTAGAGGATTTTTTCAAGGACTATAAAGCTGCCCGTGACAGCATTAAAGAAGTGAATATCAAGGAAGAACTGGCAGATACAATAGAATGGCATCTGACTGAAAGTATATTCCAGTCGGATACTCTCTCCCTGGCCGAGAAAATCCATTTAAGAGAATTTGTGTTTCATGTAGTGCATATTTCCGATCTGATAGAAGATGCGGCGGATTTTCTTGACAGTATTTTAGTGAAAAGGATGATGTGAAATGCTGCTCGCTGACGGTAATAAAGAAAAACAGGTAGTAGAAGCCCTGAATGGGCATATCAACAATGTAGAGAACAGCCTGGAAAATCTTGTCTATGCGATAAAATTCTATCTGAACGGAGATATAGCAAAATCAAGGGGCTGCGCTTTTAAAGTACATTCTTTCGAGTCGGCAGCAGATATAGACAGACGCAGGATCATCCAGTTGCTTTACGAGGGAGCCTTTATGCCCATTTACAGAGAGGGGCTGGTCGATATCGTTGCCAAGCTGGATAAGGTCGCTGATCATGCGGAATCCAGTTCGGATTTTCTTGTTGTTCAGAAACCGGATATCCCGGAACAATTCAAAGAAGAAATTATAAAATTAAATAACCTGTCTGCCAACTCCTTTAAACCCCTGAAAGCCGCATTAAAGGCAATTTTCAGTAAAGGCAAAAAGATTTTAAGGGACAATGTCAGGGAGATCAATGCCATTGAATCCGATATCGACAGGCTGGAATGGGAACTTATCAGCAGAATATATTCAAGCGATATGGAGCTGGATAAAAAGATCCATTTGGGCGAGTTTATCTGGCACATAGCTGATATATCCGATACATGCCAGGATACAGCTGACGCAATCGAGTACATAAGTGTGAGAAAATAAGATCCCCGTTTTGTAGGGATGCGGCACTGTTTCCCGCTGTATGTATATCCGATTAAATTGATCATATTTTTTCAGATTGATTCCGGTCTTTCACAGATTTAAAAGTAAGTTAAAATTTTTTAATTAATAGTGATAATATGAATAAGAC
This sequence comes from Elusimicrobiota bacterium, assembly GCA_043813605.1. Lineage (GTDB taxonomy): Bacteria > CG03 > SLGR01 > SLGR01 > JBDRKX01 > JBDRKX01. Next base: position 2,410 of record JBDRKX010000058.1, read on the forward strand.
AGATACAGGTCTCGAAAAAGGTCTAAACAGCGGTGTTTTAAGAGCAGCGGGCGCATGGGCCGGTATGCCGTTACTTGCATAAACGCATTATAATAATAGATAATAAAAATACTGAAAGGAGAGTTGGATATGAGTAACGAAGAAGAAAAAAAAGAATTTACAGAAGAAGTCGAACAGGAAGAGAAACCGGTGACCGAAGTAGAAGATAAAGCGGCAATCACCGAAGAGACACCGGAGCTTCAGGAAACACCCGGGGATAAAGCCGGAGCACAGGCCGGGGAAGTCAAGGAAGAAGCTCCTCAGAAAGCAGCGAAGCAGGAACCGCCGGCTGAGCCTGCAGCAAAAAAACCCGAAGAACCCAAACCTCATGAAACAGCCGAAATAAAACCGAAGAAAAAGATAAAACAGCTCACATTAGCTGAAGTTAATAAGAAACTGGAAAAAATAAAACAGGAGATGGGCGGGTTTAATTCGAATTACGCACAAGAACTTATAAAGAGAAAGGAAATGCTGGAAAAATAACTCGTATTCTCAACCTGTAGCGAACCTTTTCTGAGTATTGACAAGTGCGTATTCATGTGTTAATATCCAGTGCATGGATATACCTTTTGTGAACAATAAGAAAAAAACCGTGCTCGTCATTGATGACGAAGAACCTATCAGAATCCTTATTTCAGCAGCGCTTAAAAGACTGGCTGCGGATACTGATGTGATCCTTGCGGATAGTCCCCTTAAGGCTATAAAAATGGCTGAAAACAAAAAGCCTGACCTTATTATCTCTGATCTGGCTATGCCTGAAATGGACGGTATACAGGTTTGTACAGCCATCAGGCTCAATCCCGTTACAAAAGATATCCCGTTTATACTCTTAACGGGATCCAGTAAGACAGACGATATCGACAGGGCTTACGAGGCAGGTATCTCCGACTATATACTCAAACCCATTAACTTCGACCGGTTCCGCCTAAAAATATCAAAACTGATATAACAGGTCTGTCTAATCCGCCGGATTTGAAAAAAAGCTATAAATTATATTATTCTTAGGAGTGAACAAACGTATCAGTTCATCCAGGGGAGTTTTTATGGATAATAAGTGGATATTAAAAATCGGTGATAAGAGTTACGGTCCTGTTGAAACCGGCAAAGTAAAACTGCTGATAGAAAAAGGCAAAATACCGGAAACAGCGCTAATAGCGGAAGCAAGCACCAAGGTCTTTAAGAAAATATTTGAATCAGGAGAGTTTAAGGAATTTTTAAAGTTAAAATTCCATGATAAGATCTACGGGCCTTTTTCATCTAATACCATAGTCAAACTGATAAAAGCCAAAAAGATTGATTCAAGCGCACTCATCGCTCAGCCGTTAAGGCCGGACAGGTGGTTTCAGATAAGCACAGTAAATGCGTTCAAGAGCCTTTTCGCAGAAGTGAAAGAATCAGAAAGATGCCCCAAGTGCGGCGCTCCCAATTCCGCCGGCGCTGTTTTTTGCAGTTTGTGCAAGAGCTCCTTGATAGAAGAACCCGAAGAGATGAAGTTGAGCCTGGAAAATGAAAAAGTGAAATCCTCTCCGCCGGCAAAACCTGCAGTGATGCCACTGAAACCGGCGGATGAACTGCCGCAGCCCTCTTTATCAAATCAACAGCCGGCAGCTCCGGCTAGAGGGGGTATAGGGTTTGCGCCTGACCCGGCGCCTGTTTCACCAAAACCATCTTCACAGGCTGTCCCGGCAACAAAAACACCTGAAGAAAAAGAGCATGAACCGCCGCCGTTTCATCATGTAACATTGGGTAAATTTATCCTGTTTATGATAATAACTCTGGGTATATACGAGATAGTATGGTTCTATAAACAGTGGAAATATGTAAAAAATACGACTGAACCGAATATCAAGCCGTTCTGGCGGATGGTTTTCAGCATTTTTTATTGCCATAACCTGTTTAAAAGAGTGCAGAACTATGCCATGAGATACCGGGTATCTTATTCTGATCCTGGATTACTGGCTGTTATTTTTATCATAGCATCCGGGTCATTTACAATTTCTGATTCCCTGCGTCACATCCCGGTATTGGGGCTGGTTCCCTATTTACCGATATTGGGTCTCCTGCCGCTATTCTTAACGCAAAAAGCAATAAACGAGATTAAAGAAACCATAGAAGCAAAAGCGAATAACATGCCTATGAAGACCAGTAGATTAACTCAAAAAAACATAATGGTTACGGTTATGATAATAGTAATCATGGCAACGGGTCTTCATACTGCAGATTTTTTTGCCGGAGCTCCTAAAAAGACCGGCCGGCCGGATGTATCTCTTTCTGATATGAAATATGTCGAACTTGACAACATAAACATGTCTATACGTTCTCCGGGGGAATTCACACTGGAACCGGCAACAGAAACAGGCGAAACAGATGTGCAATCTGTTAATTATATGTATGCAGCCGATAATATTGAGATCAGGATATCATATACAGAATATACAGGGGAACAAGTAGAGATTGATGCTGCATACGGACACTTAATGAACTGGATAAGCAGTAGAGAAGGGGTATCAAACCTGGTGCATAATTATGAGTATGCTGATGTGAATGATAATGACGCGATATCATTTATGGCCGGGTATAGTATGAATAACAGGCCTGTTATGGCAAGAGGGCTGATAATATCAGATGAATTTAAAATATGGACGGTAGCGGTTTTTGTAAGTGCAATTGATCAGAAAGCTGCTGCTGCGGCACATAAGATCGTGGAATCGGTCAGCGTGTATTGATATATGCCGGTAAGACATATGGATAGATTAGACGAGGAAAAGCATGGTTGATAGAAGTGAGATCAACCTGTAAATATGGGAGACTCCGGTTCTAATGAACGGGGATGATACGATAATATTGAGGAGGTAGTATATGCCGTTGTTTTTCTGGGATCCTACATTTTTAATGCTGATTCCTGCGATCATTTTTGCATTGTGGGCGCAGGGCCTGGTGAAAAAGACCTACAACCGGTACGCAAAAATCGGGAGTTCATCCGGGTTGACAGGCGCGATGGTGGCCAAAAAAATATTAACTGATAACGGGGTACTGGATGTGGATGTGGAACCGGTAACCGGTAAGATGACAGACCATTACGATCCCCGGGTAAAGAAACTCAGGCTTTCCGGCGGGGTGCACAACAGTTCATCTATAGCCGCACTGAGTATTGCCGCGCATGAAGCGGGACACGCAGTACAGCATGCGACAGGATATGCGCCGCTGGCTTTCAGGAGAGTAATCTACCCGGTAGCTTCATTCGGATCGGGACTGGCGCTTCCTCTTTTTTTTGTGGGATTTTTCTTTGTGCATTCTAAATTCCTTATGGATCTCGGGATATATTTCTATATAGGAGCCCTGCTTTTTACCGTGATAACGTTGCCTGTGGAGTTTAATGCGTCGCGCCGTGCAGTAAGAATACTTGAAAACGGGCAGTATCTCAAGGGTGGGGAGATGGTTGGTGCCAGGAAAATGTTGAATGCGGCAGCCATGACTTACGTGGCGGCAACAGCCATGGCGGTGATGCAGCTTTTGCGTATGCTTGTACTGCGCGGTAAAAACTAAGACAAATAAAAAGCTGCGCCAATATACACTGAAAATACTAAGTAAATCAGTATTTTTCAGTTTTATTTATATTCTTATTAATATTCCGGGATATCTCATCAATGTCAGCTGTATATTTTAGCGACTGTTCAGCTTCATTTCAAAAACTCCGCGGCCTGTTATCTTCCGGCCGGGCAAGAATTGCTGAAGAAATAGAGTTAAAATATTGACTGTTATTGCTTTTTTGCAGGCAAATAAGAAGGCCATCTGCTGGGTTTCTGGCTGCTCATTTCTGCCGGGTTTATGTCCGGCAGCTCACTATAGTCAGATTTATTTTCGCATTTCACATTGCAGCCGGTGGCTATAACAGTGATCCTTAATTCATCTTCAAGTGAAGAATCAACTGTATGCCCGAAATATATCTCGGCATCGGAAGAAATAGACTGGTTAATATATTTCATGGCTGTTTCTATCTCTATAAGTGTGAGGTCTTCGTTTCCTGTGACATTGACCAGTAATGCTTTTGCCCCGTCTATGGAGATATCATCCAGGAGGGGAGACTTGACAGCTTCTTTTGCGGCTTCCAGTGCGCGGTCAGTCCCTGTTCCGATACCGATACCCATGATGGCGTTGCCTGCATCTTTCATTATGCTCTTGATGTCTGCAAAGTCTACATTGATTATTATAAGTCCGTGGGGAGTGGTAATTATGTCGGAAATACTCTGTATGGCCTGCCGCAGTACATCGTCAGCTATTTTAAAGGCGTTGAGTGCGGTGACCTGATCGTCTATTACAGAGAAAAGCTTCTGGTTCGGTATTACTAGCAGAGTGTCGGTATATTTCCTGAATTCTTCAATACCGTCACTAGCCCGCTGATGCCTTTTCTTTCCTTCGAAATCAAAGGGTTTTGTAACTACTCCAACTGTCAGTACTCCGAGTTCCCGTGCGATCTTTGCTATGACAGGAGCGCCGCCTGTACCCGTGCCTCCTCCGAATCCTGCTGTTATAAATACCATATCAGTATCCCTGAGCAGATCTTTTATAGTGTCGATATCCTCTTCTGCAGCTTGTTTGCCTATTGACGGATTGCCTCCTGAGCCAAGTCCCCGGGTATATATCTCACCCAGCTGGATCCGGGTTTCGGCATAAGAGTCCCTGAGAGCCTGTGCGTCAGTATTGGCTGCTATAAAGCTGACTCCCAGTATTCCGACATCTATCATGCGGTTTACGGCATTGTTCCCGCCGCCGCCGACCCCGATGATAGCTATGTTCGCATTTGACTGTTTTTGATCTTCAATAGTGAATGTCATTAGAAAAAGTATAATAAAATCACCAAAAATTCGCAAAATACCAGCGGATTATTTTCTTAAAAAATATGTATTCTGATCCTGTGTTTATGCATTTTGTTAATATTAAGACCGGAGTAAAACATGCTTTTTATGAAAAGATAAATAATATATAATTAGGGCCTCTGGAAAAAAGCAAAAGGTATAGAATAATAGACGACAAAAAAGTATAATATTGACATGTAGATAAGGAATAAGTGCAAGGAAAGCGTAAGGTACCCCCAAAAAACCTTGCATTTAGGAATCACAGGA
>JBDRKX010000059.1:0-5564 GCA_043813605.1 Elusimicrobiota bacterium
TACAAACAGGCTTTCTTGATTGCCTCTATAAATATGTCTTTTTGAAAAGGTTTTTCAAAAAATTCAAAGACATTCAGTCTGTCTGCTTCCATAGATGTTTCTAAAGACGGCGTTCCTGTTACCATTATGATTGCTATCTCTTTATTGAATTCTCTTATTCGTTTTACAGATTCCAACCCGTTAATATCAGGTAATATCAAATCCATTATTACTACATCAAACATATTGTTTTTTACTAGTGCTACTCCATCTAAACCTTTTTCTGCTTCTGTTATAGTAAATAAGCAAATACTATCACTTGCTGACTCTAATATTGTACGCGCTAAAAACCGGAAAATCGGATCATCGTCTACAATCAGTACTTTTATTTCATTCATATTACAAGCTTCTTAAAATATTCATCTATGATTGCTGTTAATTTTGCAGGGCTAACAGGTTTAATAAGATATTCATAAATATATTTTTTCGTAAGGAATTCTATAGAAGAAATCATTTCAGGATACCCTGTAATTAGTATTACTTGCGAATTTGGGTTTGCAGATACAAAATTTTCAATAAGATTGGAAACAGCCAGTTCAGGAATAATGAGATCGATAAGTAAAAGATCGTATCCTGATTTTTGTGATTCTTCTAGTATTCTATCTCTTTTATCAACTGCCGTAACAAAGTATCCCTTTCTCTTAACGGCAATACTAAACAGCTGCAGGCAGTTTATATCATCGTCAATTATTAAAACTCGCTTTTCTTTTGATATCATCCTTCTCCTTTTTGTTAACAGCATTAATATCTAAATTCATTTAAACATTCATTTTATATTAACATATACCGATTGTCTTTTCAATACTGCTTCTATTTCGTCCAGGTTTTCTAATGATGCAACAGGCACTATCGGCTACTATCTTTTTGCATCTTCAAATGGTCTTCATACTTTTCATTGAAAATATGAGATCCGGCGCCTTTTGAAAAGAAATACAGATAGTCGGTATCCGCCGGAAAAAGCGCCGCCTCAAGAGATGCTTTTCCCGGGTTGCAGATAGGCGTCGGCGGCAGGCCGAAATGCCTGTATGTATTATAAGGGGAATCTATTTCCAAATCCTTATAAACCAGCTTCTTTTTATGCTCTCCGATTGCAAAAAGCACCGAAGCGCAGGATTCCAGGTATTTCCTCTTTTTAAGCCTGCTGTGAAAGATCGCCGATATTACAGGCCTCTCTTCGGGTATTTTAGCTTCTTTCTCTATCAATGAAGCCAATGTTACTATTTTTTTAACCGTGAACCCCAGTTCACCGGCTCTTTTCCTGTACGACTCTCCAAAAACCATATTGAACTGATTTATCATGATATCTATGACTTCTTCAACTGTTCTGCCCCTTGAAAGATTATACGTCTCGGGAAAAAGGAACCCTCTCAGGTCTTTTGCGACAACAGTATCCGTAAACTCATCCGCATCAGTTATGATACCTTCCGACCAGAGACGCCGCCCTATCTGTTCAGCTGTAAAACCCTCAGGTATTGTGACCCTGATGAATATTTCCGAGCCGCGAACCAGTTTTCGGACAAGAGAAAAATAATTCATTTTTTTATTAAGTATATATGTCCCGGCTTTAAGATCTTTAGACTTTCCTGTTATGCGCAGAAAGAATAAAAAGGCATTCTTACTGCCTATAATACCGGTACTGCTCAGTGTTTCTGCTATCTCCGGTGCACTCATCCCGGACGAAACCTCCACTTCTGCCATTTCAGATGACCTTATGCTCAAAAACAATACTCCTAACAGAAAGAGCGCGATGATCTTAATTGAAGTGCTGTTTTTTATATTCATCCTCAATTGTATCTTTTGACCAGATAATCGTTCAGGGACAGAATGGAATAACCTCTCCGGGATATTTCTTTGATCAGTTCAGGCAGCGCCTCCACAGTATGCTGAGAGTCACCCCATATGGGTATTACTGACCGGACTTTAAGCTTTTTTATTACATGTCTTATGAGGTTACGCGGGTCGTCAGTATTTCTGTCCGGTAACGGCATTTTCCAGTCAACAGGTAAAAATCCCTCTTCCCTCAATTCCCTGACATCCCTGTCAGCGTAACCGTCTGCCGAATAATAGAACGGCATAATCATAAAATCCGAGTTATTTACGGACGCCTGCCAGTTCACAAGGCTTTCTTTTACAGCACCGCGCCCTTCACCCTTCATGTAGGCAACACAGTGTTCACGGAGTTGTTCGTCATAAAGACTCAGTACTTCATCCGCTTCTTCTTCGGAGACAAAAAAAGTGCCTTTTATACCGTTTTCCTCCAGTATATCCAGTAATCTGGCAGTATGTTTTTTTCTGGCGCCCAGAAAGACGAAAGAAGCATGCATTTCCTTACTTCCTCGCCGCGAAAAACGGATAAAACAGACTGTACTCCCTATTGAAGTAAAAATCGCTATAATTCCGGCGACACCCGTTACTGAGCGGTTCTTTTCTGTTTTTACAGGTTCGGCAGCACCCTCATTCCACATAATCGTAGGCCACCGCAGCAGGCCAGAAGACTCAGGACTCATATTCGCGAACATGGGCGGCACGCTTTCCGACAGTAATACGAATTCATACCCTCTTTGCTTATAAAAACTGATAATCCCGGGTAATGCATCTATTGTCTCTTCGGGACCGTCATGGAGCATTATCAATTCCCTCACACCCGGGTTTACCGTCGCCAGCCTCATTATGCGTTTTACCGATACTCTGCTGGATGTGTCATCAACATGCCTTGTCCACAAAACCGTATGATATCCTTTTTCCCTGACTACTTCGCTTACCAGTTTATTCAGCCGGCCGCCGGGAGGCCTGAAATAAGAAGTCCTCATACCGGTTATTTTTTTTAAGCTGTCATTTACGGAATCAAGCGACCTCTCAACATCTTCCCTGTCGAGTGTCGTTAACCTTGTATCACTGTATGTATGATTGCCTATTTCACAGCCGCACTTGTTTATCTTGCTCACGAGTCCGGGGGATTTATCTATCATCAAACCGACAAGGAAGAATGTTGCATGTACATCATGACGGTGCAGGATATCCAGGATCCTTTCAGTTGTCCCGGGATGAGGCCCGTCATCAAAAGTCAGCATGACTTTCTTATTCGCTGAAACCCCGGCGGGAAACAGTCCCAGAAGAATCAGCAGCAGCACATGTATAACAAGTATTTTATAACCGGAATTCCGCATCCTCTATTATCCTGTACTCTGCGCCTGAAGGTTTTAATATGCTCTCTATCAATTGTATACTTCTGACTTCAACTGTACCCAGATCTATTTCACGCGATATTATACGCGATATACCGCCCGTCAGCGGGATGCCGGGTTTCTTAACTCTTGCGACTGTAAGATGGGGACTGTATTTTCTTTTTTCTTTTTCATAACCAAAGCGTTTCAGCTTCCTGTCAAGATATTCCTTTATATCAGCTGCAGTCCCAGTATCATCAATGCACCCCAGCCAGAGGACTCTCGGTCGCCCAGGCGAAGGGAATACCCCGCATCCTGCGATCCTGATGTTAAAAGCACAATGGCCGTCAACAGAATTCCTTACGATGCTTATTATCTTCTCGATTTTATTCTGAGGTGATTCACCCAGGAACTTCAGTGTTAGATGTATATTATCAGGCTGAACCCAGCGCATACTGCCATCAGGAAATTCTTTTCCGGCCTTTTCCTGAAAATCCGCTATTTCTCTCCTGATATGCACGGGTACCGGCATGGCTGTAAAAAGCCTCACTTGCTTCTCAGCTCCCTCCAGAGCATCTCAAGTGCAGAAACGGCGAACCTTTCTTTGACATCTTTCCGGCCGCCGGAAAACTCCACTTTTTTGACAATCGTATTCTCCGGACCGGCCAAACCTATATACCCGCTTCCCGGTTCTTTACCCATATCAGATGAAGGACCGGCATAACCTGTAACAGAGACAGCATAATCGCTTTCAGCTATATCCCTTACATTTTCAGCCATCTCTCTGGCTACCTGCTCCGAAACAACACCGTACTCACTGATCGTCCGGGGATCCACTTTCAGTGTTTTCACTTTTGAATCTTTGGAATAAGTAATGAAACTCTGCTTGAAATATACGGAACTGCCTGCAGCATCAGTGATAATAGATGAAAGAAGCCCGCCAGTACACGATTCTGCCACAGCAAGAGTCTTTCTTTTTTTCGTAAGCAGCCTGCCTATCACTCTTCCTATTGTATCCCCGTCTTCTCCCACAATATTATCACCGAGTATATTTTTTATTTCCGCCTTTGTCTTGTGTAATATCTCGTCAACCAGAATTTCATTATCCCACCATACTTCTATCATCAGGTCTACTCCCCCGATATGCGCTTCATAATAGAAATCAATGTCTCCTTTTTCCAGGTTCATCTCCGTATCTATAACATTTTTCAGTTTTTCCGCTACTTCTGATTCACAGAGACCTGTTATATGTATTACGGAGGTTTTTTTTATCTGCCGCTCAAATTTTTCTTTGAGAAAATCAAGTAGTGTATCGTTTATAATATATTCGACTTCTTCACTCGGACCAGGCAGAAGAACAAATACTTTTTTGTCCTTTGTTTCAATGATCTGTCCCGGGCTGCTGCCTTTACAGTTCTCCAGCAGAGTAGAACCATGTATTATTTCCGCCTGGTTATCACAGCATTCGGGCACCTTTTTGCCCAGGGAAGAAAAATACCGGGCCACATTTTCCATAGCTTTCCGGGAAAACTCCAGTTTAAGGCCAAGAACATCCGCCGCTATGCGCCTTGTCAGATCATCAGGAGTGGATCCGAGACCGCCTATGGTTATCAGTATATCACAGCGGGTAAGAGCTTCTTTCAACACTGCTGCCAGCTCATGCGCGTCATCCCTGACTGTGGTGGTACGCATAATCTTTATGCCTATAGACGAGAGTGCCCTGGAAACCAGTAGAGAGCTACCGGAACCTTTTCTCACTAACAGCTCACTTCCTATATTGACCAGTTCGCATCTCATTTTCAGCTAATTACCTATTTGGAAAATTTTAAAAAACCGGCAGGCAGTTTTGCCTAGTCTTCAGCCTTCTTACGCCATTCATAGCTCGTTATTATGATAGCGGCGATTAATGTAAACAGCAGCCAGTCCCTTCCTATAAGTATCAGCCACTTTACAGGATACCCTTCATAAGGCGCTGAGAACTCCTGAAAAATACTGGAGATAAGTATAATGACCAATATCGCCGGTGTTATTATTTTTATTGAGTATTCCCACCATTTGCCAAGTTTTACAGAAGATACTTTATTGATGTGTTCTCTCATCTTTTCAGCCTTAAGATACCATCCGATGACCAGGCATTCCAGAAGCCCGACAATAACAAGACCATAACTTGTTATAAAGTGATCCGCTATATCCAGCCAGTACAATCCCGCTCCAGTAGTAAAGATTATACTGAAAAAGAAACCAAGTATGCAGCTCACCGACACGACGATACTTCTGGAATAGTGAAATTTATCCATCACTGAAGATGTAAATGCCTCAATAATAGATATGCCGGAAGAAACACCTGCAAATACGAGGATC
>JBDRKX010000060.1:0-38994 GCA_043813605.1 Elusimicrobiota bacterium
TGAATCTTTCTTGAATAGTACCCGTAATTATTCTGTCTGCACTGTTCATGCTGATACGTTCTGCAAGCAGTCTTTCGGCAAAATTATATGTCTGGTTGTATTTTTCTATATTAAACCTCGCAACTTTCAATTTATCCATTTTCTGAGCGCCCAGTGAATGGGCCGTGAAAGTATAAGGTATGCCTGTCTTCATCTTGAAATAAGCAGCAGCAAGCCCGCCGTCGCCATAATGAGATGCAAGCGCGTCCGGCAATCTTCCTTCCCTATTATAGAATCCTATCAGTTTTTCAACATATTCCGTACATAAGTACGGCCAAAGTTCTTCTTTATTGCGGAATTTTTTCCCACCAAACCCGATACGGACGATTCTTACGTTTTCAATACCTTCATAGCTGTCAAAAGCCCCGGAAAACTCAGGCCACTCATCATCTATTATCTGCCTTGTAACAATATCAACCCGATGCCCCGATGATGCCATCTCTAATGCGAGCTCTTTTACATATACAAGCTGTCCGCCAAAATCAGGATGGGAAGCCCACCTGCTGTCATTTCTGTCAAAATTACCCTGCGGATTTAAAAATGCTATGTGCATATAATTACCCCTGTTTTAATAAGACCAGTTCTTACATTTTTAGATTGTAATCGAATGAAATGAAAATTGCCAGTTTTTATCCTGGATTATATTTTTTCTATCGCTTCAGTTTCCACCCAGCCGCTGTTTTTGCGGTTGATCCGTATCTGGCTCCACTCGCCTTCTTCCCTGAGTATACTGGCCCGGATACCCTCGCTTAATTTAAACGCGATCGAGCCGGAATACGATGGGCTGTAGCGAACCTCTGTTTTGGGAACCACAATAACACCCCGCTGAACATTCTGATTAACATGATAGCTCTTTGTGCAGAAGAATACCGATATTATCAGGAATATTCCTAATACAGACGAGATAATATATGCGGTTTTCCTGAAAGGAAACACAAAAAAAGAAACACCCAGAAATACACTGATCAAATAGAACAACAGTACTGAACCTGAAAACCATACACCCGTACTGAAGGCATCCCTTACAGCGATGTAGATCTTTTCGTACCACAGATAATCTTCTTCGGGCTGTTGGACGTCCAGCACTGTTTTAACAAAAGCAGTATTAGCAAAAAGATCCTCATCGTTTGGGATAAGTTTCCATGCCCGTTCGTAATTAAGAAGCGCTCTTCCGTTATCACCCATCTTAAAATAGGCGTTACCCAGATTATAGTAAATATTCCCGCTTTTAACGCCGCGCGCGATTATCTCTCCGTATAGCGTAGCTGCCCCGGTATAATTTCCTTCCGAATACTGTTTATTAGCCTCAAAAAATCTGTCTTCTTCGTACCCGGCTAAAGCTGTCATCCAGAAATACGATGCGATTAAACAGCTGAATAGAAAAATCCTGGTATTTTTCATTTCAATATCCTCTCCAGATCTATAATCAGACTTTTGACAGTTTTATAATCTTCTTCGAACTTTTCCTTATCAGGCCGCACAGACGAGAAAAGGACCTCTTCAAAAGTACTATACAGGCTCTTAAATTTCTCCGCTGATGCAGTGCTCAGACCGCGTTCTGTCAATTCATCAACAATTTTACATGTAATACCTGCTTCTGTACGGTTGAGTTTATCCGCAAGGTAACTGTTCAATCCCCTGGAAATGGAATCATAGAATTGGCGCGGGTCCTGATCTTCGGCAGCTTTTTCGGCATTTTTAAAATACATTTTGATATTTTTAAATGCCCTTCGGCTCCGCGCAAAACCTATATCGGTCTGTAATTTCTCGCGTCTCTTATTCCAGATGAACAAACCCGCAAGAACAAATACAGGAAGACCGAAACTGCCCAGCCAGACAGCCGATTCTTCATAGAATTCTTTACCGGTTTTATCAATCCGGCCCAGGCCTGTTTTAATATATCTTATATCCCTTGTTATGACCCTTAATTCCCTTTTTTCTGCTTTACCTTGCTCGTGTTCGATTGCTATCACTTTCACTTCACTGACTTCTTCACCTTCAGCTATATGCACCTCAAACGGACCCCTGTCAATTGTCTGATATTTACCTTTTCTCGGATTAAAAAAGGCGAATGCTATCCGCGGTATCTTGAAGTCCCCCTTATGTCTCGGGATCAGAACTTTCTCGAATATTTTCTCTCCGGTTACCTCGCCTCCTTTCTGAGATACATTAACTTTGCTCTCCGGCTCATAACTTTTAAAATCCGGCATTTCAGGAAAATCCGGGAGCTCAAGCTGTTCAATGTTTCCCGATCCTGAAACTTTCATTGTTACGGTTATCGGCTCACCCGCTTTTAATGATGTCGGTTTTATATCAACCGTAAAATCAAAATCCCCTACAGCCCCGGCATAACCAAAAGGTTTTTGCACTGAAGGAACTTCAAGTACCGTAATATTTAAAGCCTCCGACCGTGTGGCAAACGCTTCAGTCACGGCATTCCCTCCAGTTCCGAAAAAATCATCGGAAGATGAATTAAAGAAATCATCAAAAAAACCTCGGCGGCTGGAGCGTTTGTACCCTGTAATAACTTCGCACTTTAGAAAAGAACTCTCAAACGCATAAGAACCGACAGCGATCGGGGTAAGTATTTTCTGAAAGCTTATCACAGCGTAAGGCTGTCCTTTGTATATCTCCCGCTCCTTTAAAGCCGCTACTGGCTGATTGCCGTTTACTATCAGTTTCTGGTAGCTCTTGCTTTTATCGAGCTCCGGATCCGTAACAAGAAAATTCTTTAACCCGTCAAGCCACGGGATACTGAGGCGGTACTCATTTATATCCTTATTCATATACCATTTGAATGTTACGAGTATTTTTTCTCCAAGGTATACATCTTTTTTATCCGCCTCTATCTTTATAAAAATGTCCTGGCTCTTTGCTGACTTGTCCAGCACTTTTATCTGAACGCTTTCAGTCCTATACGCCCTGCCGCCCAGATTAATCTGAAAAGAAGGGATATTGAATGTGCCTGCTTTTTTAGGAGACAACTCATAATCAAAATTATACCCTCCTCCCGAAGAACTTTTTTGAATATTTTTACCGTTAATTACAACCTGAAAACTTGAAAATGAATCCTGTCTCACGCCCCGAAATTTGACGCTAAAATCCGGTATAGCAGGCAGTTCAGGTGTTTCTGGATTCGAAATGCCCCGCGCCGTTATTGTAAGTATCACGCTGTCACCAAGAATCACTTCCCTCTGGCTTATAGAAAAAGAGACCTCAGGTTCAGCACCATATATTAATGCCGCCGAAACTGCCAGTATAAGAATAAATAAACCCGTTATTACATATTTTTTCATATTTTGCTTTACGGCTTAAAGCTTACCGCTTACAACTAAAAAGTTACCAGTCCTTTTCAACGTGCGTTTCCCTGCTGCGCTCGGAACCCTGCTGCGGCGGGGGAGTGAGGTTCTTCTGGTCCTGCTCAAAAGAGGATAGGAACCTTTCCGCTTCGTCTTTGCTCATTTCCTGCTTGTCTTCAGGACGGGCAGCATCCCGCTTTTCACCGGCATTCTCGCCGGATTCTCCGCTCTCTTTATCTTTTTTATCCTCACCATCTTTCTTCTCCTGGTCAATTTGAGAGCCCTGCTGCTTATCTTCCCCGCCTTCGTCTTCCTTGCCGCCTTTCCCGGCCTGCTGTTCCTGCTTCCGCTGGGCCTGGTCCTGCATGGCTTTCTGCCTGGTCTCCTCGGCTTTTAACAACATCTCTTTTATTTTTCTTTCTGTATATTCGATATTATATTTTGTATCACGATCTTCCGGGTTCCTTTCAAGTGATTGTTTGTAATATTCCAGCGCCTCCTTTAACTGTCCCTGCTGAAAAAGCGAATTCCCCATATTATACAGGGCGCCGGCCTCCAAATCAACATCGCCCTTTTCCATGGATTTCTGGAATGCGTCTACCGCCTCCTTGTATTTTTTCTGCCGGTAATAGACTGTTCCCATGTTAAAGAATATTTCCGGACTTGCGGGGTTCTCAATCTGGGCATCATTATATTTTGTTAAAGCCTCATCAAAACTCCCCTCATCAAAAAGCTTGTTGCCTTCAGTTATTTTCTTTGATAAACCGGCTATTGAAATGGATGATATACTAAGTAACAGCATTACTGATAATATTGCCTGTTTCACTGTTTGGTCACCCCTTTTTTAGACGTCTTTTTTCTCTCGCTAAGTACTGCTTCAAAAACAAAGAAAAATATTGCGATAAACAGCGGCCACTGGTACCTGTTCTCAAACCTCTTCTGCCGCGAAGATTCGAGTTCCCTCTTTTCCATCTTTGAGACTTCCTCCATATAAATCTCTTCAAGCGGAAAATTCCCTGTCCCTATGCTTCCTTTCTTTCCTCCTGTCATAAGGGCGATCTTCTGGAGAAGCACAGTATCAAGCTTCGAAAGCACCACTTTGCCTTCTCTATCCTTTACAAAACCTTTTCGGCCCTTGTCATCATAATAGGGTATCGGAGCGCCCTCTTTTCTGCCGATTCCTATGGTAAATATAACTATCCCATGTTTCTTTGCTTCTTCAACAGCTTCCATTGCTCCGCCCTTGAGATCTTCACCGTCTGTGATTAAAATCAGAACCCTGTGCTTCTTCTCATGGCCTTCATACGCCCTGACAGATTTAAGTATTGCTGCGCCTATATCCGTACCACCGAGGGGAATTGAACCGACATCAAGGTTATCCAGGAAGAGTTTGGCAGTACCATAATCCAGCGTAAGCGGACAATGCAGGAAAGCGCTCCCTGAAAAGGCCACTATGGCGATACGGTCTCCGGTTAAAATATTTATCAGGCTCTTGATCTCCCGTTTAGCGGCTTCAAGCCTGCTGGGTATTATATCTTCCGCCAGCATGCTTTTGGACACATCCAGGGCGACAACGATATCCAGCCCCTTTCGTTTTACCTCTTTCCAGTGAAAACCCCATTTCGGCTGCACGAGAGCGATTACCGCAAACAAAAGTCCCACAAGAAAAATCGCGGGTTTCAGTTTCTGTTTAGTAAAACTCACCGAATTCAGAAGATATTTCAACAGGTCATCTTCCGCAAACTTATGCAGCGCTTTTCTTTTGGAGTTAAATGCCCATATATAAAACAGCGCCATAATCGGTATTAAAAACAGCAGCCATAAATAATTCAAATTTCCGAATCTCATAGTTCCTTCAAACTCCCGGTATTTCGCATCTCGTCGTTCGTATCTCGTATTTCGTATAAGAATTTATGTAACATTTTTTCACTCTTCTCGTTTCACGCGATACGTCACGGTAATGTCCTGAAACGCGTGTAGCGTAATATGATCTCAAACAAAAGCAGCATTAATGCTGCCAATACAAATTTCGGGAAAAGCTCTTTGTATTCAGTATAAGACTTTATTTCAACCTTTGTCTTCTCAAGTTTGTCTATTTCGTCATAGATCTGTTTTAATTTCTCAGTGTCCGTGGCCCGAAAATATTTTCCGCCGGTTATATCTGCTATGTTTCCCAGAGACTCCTCGTCTATGTCAATGACCGCCCACTGGTAAACCTTGTTCCCGAAAAAGTCCTGCGCCGGGAAAGGCACCCTTCCCTTTGAACCGGCTCCTATGGTATATATCTTCACACCTAAAGCTTTCGCGAGTTCAGCTGAATTTACAGGATCCACCTTCCCCGCATTATTTACCCCGTCAGTTAAGAGAATTACCACCTTGCTTTTGCTGTCTATATCTTTCAACCTTGCAAGAGCAGTCGCTACACCGTCGCCTACCGCTGTCCCGTCCTCAATCATCCCTATATCTATTTTTTCAAGGAATTTGAGCAAGATACCGTAATCAAGAGTAAGAGGGCACTGCATATACGCTCTCCCCGCGAACACGACAAGCCCGATCCTGTCATTTGACCTTTTTTTGATAAAATCGCTCACAACATTCTTTACAACTTCAAGCCTGTTCATACGTTGACCGTTTATTGTGAAATCTTCTGCCATCATGCTTCCGGATACATCTATTGACAGCACGATATCTATGCCTTCAGACTCGATCTTGGTCTCCTCGATACCTTTCTGGGGCCTCATCAATCCTACTACTAATAGTGATATGGCGGCTATTCTTAATACGACCAGCATATGCCGCATCTTGAGTGACAGGGAAGACTTGAGCCTCTTAAGATTTCCTACGGATGAAAATTTTATATGGCCCCTGGGCTGCCATTTCAAGTACACAGCCAGAATTAATGGAACAAATATAAAAATCCATATGATATTTTCAAAATCACTGAAAATCATTTTTTCCATTGAACTCCCAGCCATAAGCTGTAATAAGCAAGCAATAAGTGACAATATCTAAGCTATATTTATTACACATCAACTCTAACATTTAATTACCTTCTTGAATTGCCGTATAATCTGCAATATATTCGTTCTCCACAGGCTTTGTTTGTTCGACAAACCTGCGGGTTGTATCAATTAGCTTTGAGCATTCAGTTTTATCCGGTTCGAGTTTCGCGTATTTAACCATATCACAATGCATAAGATACTCCTTCAGGAGGTTGATATATTTGCCCTCGAGAGCGTCGGACTTTGTGACATTATCCAGGAACTCTTCAGTAGTCTGTTCCGGCGCCCTGAGAGAAAACCTGCCTTCCAGGTATCTCCTCAGCACATCCGATACCATATAGTAATATTCCTTGACCTGATTTTTTTCTATAAGAGCCATGCTCTCTATCTTTTCAAGTTCTAAAAGCGCCTGCTCATGCGCCGGAAGCGGAGGTTCCTCTTTTTTCCTTGATTTTCTCCGCCTGTATAATATCCATACAGCAAATCCGGCAATTATAAGAAAACCGCAGGACATGATAACGGCAGGTGATATACGAAACGGAATATATATCGGGAATTTAATATCACGCAGACCTTCATCTTTATTATCATCGCCTATTACGCTTTTGACTTCCACAAAGATTTCAGGAGATTTCAGTGTGTGTTCTTTCCCTTCAGGTGTCCTGACTCTCGCGAACTGCGACGGTATAACATAAGAGCCCGTAGTGTAAGTATCCATAACATACCACTGCCTGACCTTTACCCTGTTCCTGCCGGATCTTACAGGTTTGTCTTTGCCGAAATCCCTTACCGCAAAACCTCCGAGGTTGGACGCATATGCAGGAAACCCTATCTCCATAGATTTATCTGCGTCAATCTCCATTGTGTATTTTATCTTATCCCCTATGGAAATAAGAGACTTATCAACACTTGCCCGGAATTCTGCCAGGCTCTTTCCCCCGGATGAAGTTTCTTTTTCCTCATCAGTAACATTAGTATCTGAGGATAACCTGTCCCTGCCTCCGGGCTTATTCTTCCGGTCTCTTTCTTTGGGGGTATTATCAGCCGGCTCCTGAGGAGGCGATTTATCGGGTGATTTATCGTCCGTTAATTTCACGCCCTGGGGAGTAGCGGACTGCTCCTGCTGCCCGGCGTACCCTGTATTATTGTTATTCAGCAGGTTGCATATACTAAAAAATGTCAGTAAAATTAATACTTTTTTCACTTTTCTTCGGAAGATTTTCCTTGTGCTTCTTTCTCCTGCTTTTTAGGTTCTCCCTTTCCCGGCTTTTCCTTCTTTGCAGGTTCCCTCTTTTTTTCAAGGGGCATCTTCTCAATAAACTTATCGGCATAAATATCCACATCCTTGGAATTAAGTATATCTGCCAGAAGATCCTGCGCAAGCTTCTGGCTCTTTTCCATCCTGTAATCAAGAGTCACGCTGTACTTGGCGTCTTCAAATGATTTGATCTTTCCCGACTCGTCCTTGTATTTTACCTTGTTCGCCTCGTAATAGTTTTTAACATCATCTGGGTCAATATTAATCTTTCCGGTCACTTCATTTTCAATGACCTTCTGTACTACGAGCTGCCTGGAAAAAGATTCAACCTCGTCCCTTACCTGGGGATCTCTGGCATATCCAAGCTTGCTTCCCTTACCATACAATAGTTCGCTTGACACATACTGCTGGAGAAATTCCAGCTTCTTGGACTCGTTTTTTGTGTATTCCTCCCTCATCCACGCCGGCAGCTTTTCTATTTCCTCGTTTATCTCGCCCATTGTAATATCTCTCGAGCCTATCCTGGCGACAACTTCGCCGGCGCCCTTTTTATATTTTTTCTCTCCCTGAAGAGCAGCTCTTGATTCAAGCTGGTATTCGGCATCCAGGGATTTCCCCATCTTTTCAAGGCAGGTCACGATATATGTACCTATATCCTTTTTAAGCTCTGTGCCGGGGTCGGATATTTCTGCCTTATAAAAATAACTGAGTGCGTCTTCATACCTGTCGCTGTGCAGAAACATCTCTCCCAGGGAATAGTATATATTACAGCGGGTTTTGGCGTCAGCGTTACTCTTATCCAGGTACTCTTCAAACGCGCGCATGGCCTGCACTGTCAACCCGTCTGCTTTCAGCTTGCTGGCGTATTCACGCATTTTTGGTATTGTCCAGACACCGCCGGAAGAATCATTTCTGGCAATCAGGCAGGAATTTCTTAATAACAGACCTATTGTTACTCCAAATAATATAAAAAATCCGATAATTACCAGAGAATTATTGTTTAAAATGTTATTCTTTCTTTTCTTTATAACTGTACTCTCAATCATATTTTCCTCCTAACGCAGTTTTGATCTTGCCCTGAAAAATCTCATAAGCGGATCCATATAGGACCTGTCTGTATCAACATTTATAACATCTACATCCAACTTCCTGAAATTCCTGTCCCTTTCTGATATATCCTTTCCTGTCAGCACATTTAGTCCTTTTCGTATATTCGGGTCGGAAGTATCAACCAATAATATCTCCCCGGTCTCCGCGTCTTCAAGCTCAATAATACCTATATCCGGCAGATCTCTTTCGCGGGGATCTTTGACAGATAATGCTATAACATCATGCCGCTTATTGGCTATCGCGAGCGCCCTTTCGTAATCTTTAGCTATAAAATCAGACACAAGAAAGGCAACCGTACGCCTCTTATTGACAGAACTTAAGAACTCTAAAGCAGTGTTAATATCTGTACCCTTGTTCCGGGGCTCATAAGAAAGCACCTCGCTGATCACATGCAGCACATGCTTTTTGCCCTTCTTGGGCGGTATGTATTTTTCAACCTCATCAGTGAATATGATCAATCCGACTTTATCGTTATTTTTAATCGCTGAGAACGCCAGCACAGCGCATAGTTCAGCGGCAAATTCGCTTTTCAACTGCCCTTTTGACCCGAATTGACCCGAAGAGCTGGCGTCTACAAGGAGCATAACGGTCAGTTCGCGCTCTTCAACGAACTTCTTGATAAACGGCCGGCCCATTCGCGCTGTCACATTCCAGTCAATAGTGCGTATCTCGTCACCGGGCTGGTATTCACGCACCTCGTCAAACTCTATGCCCCTTCCTTTAAAAGAACTGTGGTATTCCCCGGCAAGGCTGTCATTGACCAGCCGTGATGTATATATCTGAATCCGTCTTACTTTTTTTAATAGTTCCTTTGTAATCATATTTCCCCGCCAACTCCCAGCAGTAAGCTGTAAGCAGTAAGCTGTAAGCTGTAAGCTGTAAGCTGTAAGCTGTAAGCTGTAAGCGATAAGCTATAATAAAGAAACAGCCTAATATTATGTCCAGCATTAATAAATTCAAATAAAAATCTTTTGCCTTTTATCATTTTTGGGCAAATTCCTGCTTAAAGCTTACAACTTACTACTTACAACTTTTAAGGTACCACAACGGTATCGAACACCTTGTTTACTATATCTTCCGATGTTATATTGTCGGCTTCGGCTTCGTAAGTTACAATTACCCTGTGCCTGAGCACATCCAGGCCTATATTCTTTATATCCTGCGGAGTAACATACCCGCGCCCCTGGATAAAGGCATACGCTTTGGATGCCAGGGTCAGATATATGGTAGCTCTCGGGGATGCCCCGTATTCAATATATCCTTTTGTATCAAGCTTGTATGCCTCAGGCTCGCGCGTAGCCATTACTATGTCAACGATATAGGTTTCAAGCTTTTCATCAATATATATCTTATCGACAAGTTCCCGGGCTTTAAGAATATCTTTAAGCTTGGTCACAGGATCTACGCTTATGGTCTTATTTACCTTTGCCATGCGTTTGAGTATCTCCAGCTCCTCTTTCCTGTTAGGATAGGTTATATTGAGCTTGAGCATAAACCGGTCAACCTGCGCCTCCGGCAGAGGATAAGTCCCTTCCTGCTCGATCGGATTCTGCGTTGCCAAGACCAGAAAAGGAACCGGCAGGCTGAAAGTCTCCTCCCCTATCGTAACCTGTCTTTCCTGCATGGCTTCTAAAAGAGCGCTCTGTACTTTTGCGGGCGCGCGGTTTATCTCATCCGCCAAAACAATATTAGCGAATACCGGCCCCTGCTTTACGGAAAAACTAGCATCCTTGGGATTATATATCTGAGTACCAATAAGGTCGGCAGGCAGCAGATCCGGGGTAAACTGTATCCTCTTAAAAGAAGCCTGCACAGCTCTCGCCAGGGTAGAGACACTGAGAGTTTTGGCAAGCCCCGGCACACCCTCCAGAAGCACATGCCCGTCAGCCAGAAGCCCCACCATAAGCCGGTCTATAAGGTACTCCTGCCCTACAATCAATCTATGTATCTCATCCCTTAATTTTGAAATGAACGTACTTTCCGCTTTTACCTTTTCGTTTAACTCTTGAATCTCTTCGTGCCTCATTGTATTAACCTCCTTAATCAAGTTTTACACAATAAGCCTTAAGTTGTAAGCTATAAATAAATGTCAATCACCAAATATCTAATACCAGACAATTTATAATGTTCAAAACATCCATGTTTAGAATTTAGAATTTCATACTTATTGTTTGCTTGAAGCTTGTTGTTTGTTATTTGTGATTTCTTCAATTCTTGCTTATCTCTTCTTTCTTATTACTTACTGCTTAACGCTTACGACTTATAGCTAATTAACTGTTTCTATCGTATCCTCAGGATCCTTATCCGGGATCAGGGATCTGAAATACCTCTCTGTTTCGCGCGTAAGTTTCTCAAGTTCATTCTTCTCAGGCTTATATCCTGAAAAACGCACTTTTTCTTCCATATTGTTCCATTCTGAAAACAACTTGCCTAATTGTTCAGGCAGTTTATTTAACTCTGTGCCGCTTGTTTTAGCAGTAACTGTTATTCCGTATTTTTTGTTGATATAATTATTAAGCGCGGCGCTTGCGTATGCATAATATTTTCTAAAATCTCCTTCTACTATATGTTTATTGAACAATTTCAATCCTCCAAGAAATTCCTTTTCCAGATGAGTATCTATTTTTTCCGGAATCTTCTTATTTCCTGAAATCTTAATACGTTTTTTAAAAAACAACACTATCCCTCCTAATAATACGGCTGCTCCGGTAAAAACAAGTCCGGTTACCAGTTTTTTTATTATACTGCTTAAATACGGCACAACTTTAATGCTTATTGATTCCGATTTAACAATATCCTTATCTTCTTTTTCAACCTCCTGCCCGATACCTGCAAGATATTCTACTGTTACAGGCTCAATAGTCCCTTCGCCTTTTTCTTTTGCCGTAAAATAGTATTCCATGACTTTCTTGGCATAAACTCCATCGCCGGTCAATCGGGAGGAAGTGGTCTGTTTCGAATCCACTAAATCCAGCAGGGTGCATGAAGGCGGTGTTACTTTAATAATAATTATATCGTTTATATCTTCGGTCTGTTCCCAGCTCATCTCTGCTATAACTTTAAGAGTTTCTCCCGTGCCTATTTCCTGTTTGTCCGCTGTAAGTGTGAGCCGGGGGCGTACCGCATGCGTAATGCCGGTTACAGCTGCCGTGAACAGAAAAACTATAACAAGAATTTTTGCAGGCAAGCTGCTATTCAACAATTTCAACTCTGTTTTCTTATCGCTGTTTTTATTCATCCTGTTAGTATTATACCGTAGCAGACATTAGGAAATACTGAATTTGGCATTAAGAAACCTTAATATTTACATCCCGTTTTAAACATAGCGACTATAATATTTTATTTTGGGGGATCTTTTTTTTCTAAGGGATGTTCTTTATTGTTTTCTATAGCTTCTGTTAATTTATCCAGAGCATCTTCCCTGATTTCGTAAATCAGTCCGGTATTTTCAGCTTTAAGGTAGGCTTTATCATCGATTTTTAATGCTGTAAATACTGCATCTGGACCTGATCTGTATTTCAACTTTATTTTCATAAACGCATCATTAAAATGTTCTTCGATATCTTTGCCCGGTTCATCAACAAAACCTGAAGCCGTGAGTCTTCTCATATTATCTCTAATATTTTCCCCGGCCTGCGTGCTTTTATCCAGGCTGAATTTCCTGTCTTTATATTCTATCTCTGTTTCTTCTACTGTGCCGTTATCCGGATCACTGATTATATTTCTCGACCGCCATTCTCTGTCTGCCATCTGCCTGCTGATACTCCTTGTCAGATAAACTGCGGGATCTCCTTCTATCCGCACGAAGTTCCTGGTCCATTCCGCACTCCGTTTTCCGACGTATATCTTTATGCTGTTCCCGCTATCCGTTTCTGCTGTTACTACTGTGGCGCTTTCTTCATCTACTTCGAAATCTCCGTATTTTTCTTTCCTTGTAGAAATAATATCTTCCAATTGCAGGTCTCCCAGGGCTGTTATAATATTTTTTGAAGCCTTGTTGTCTGCCGGCCATTTCCCGACATACCACCCGTCATCTTTTTTTTCAAGCTCGGTGCTTTCATCTGCTCCGCCGGCTTTAACAACTATTTTATGTATATCCTGAGTATTTATATGGGATTCGCTTCTCTCGTTTCGGCCGGCGGTTCTCACAATAACGAGTATTACCGCAAGAAGAATAAAAACAAACGCTAATATAAGCAGTGTTTTCTTATTCATTGAATATTTTTTCTTTCTTTGCCAGATACCTCAGGTCAGCGGATTTCCACCTGTAAATACCTATAAAAAACACTATTATCGGCACAAAAAAGATATTCACATTTTTTATAAGCATTTTCCTGGATGCTGAAATATTTTTCAAATACCTTTCGTACACGCCTTTTGAACGTATGGATATCAGTTCATAATCCTCAGTAAGCCAGTCGACCATATTCAGAAACAGGCTCCCGTTGGAATCAGTTGCAAGGAAATCACTTTTTACAAACCTCGAATTTGCCGCCAGTAAAAGCCGGAACTTTGATTCTTCAGATTCCGCCATGCACATCATATTGAACGGGCCCTTTGGTTCTTTATCAAGAGGGAAATATTCTCTCATGGGAGAAACAAATCGGGGTTCTTTTTGCAGCCATGAATCTTTTGATGTCTGAGCAAGTATATATATCTTGTAGCCATCGTTTTTCTCGGTATTTATATTCAACGGAGATACAAAAGGAAAAGCGACTGCCCCCAGGTCCCTGGTAACCGGGTTATCCCTGTTAAGATCTGTTATTAAGGGGAAATACGGATAATCGACTATGTTCTGTATTGTAAAAAGCCCCTGCCTGGTCGAGATCCCGATTCTCTGGTTCTGCCTGTCAAGAACAAGACCTTCTCCTATTTCCAGACCGAATTTTTCCAAAAACCCGTTTATTGCAGTACCCGTCTCTTTTACTGAAAAGTTTTCCATATCTATCTTATAGCGGTCTGCCATGATCCCTATAGGGATATTTCTCATGTAAACAGTTTCGAGAAGCCCTGTTTCTTCTTGTGTGAGATCTTCTTCCTTGAAAACTATAAATGACGAAAGTTCTGATTTATCAAGATCTTCTGCAGATTTTATTTCTTTTAATGCATATCGGCTTTGGATATTGCTCTTCAGCTGTTCCGGTATATCCATTGTGCCCATAAAACCTACCTGTTTCTCTTCTTTTGATGTGATTTTTCTGATCCTGGTTGTAAGATCATATTCTAAACCGCTTATATTCTCTATTACCGGTATTGTTTCTTTCTTATCGCCATACAGGATCATAAGACCCATGTAACCCTGCTTTATTTCAAATTTTTCTCTGCCGGCCTCTGTGAACTTGAGTGGCGGAATACCGTTGGTCATCGCTTCTCTTGAAATATTCTGATCCGATGACGGATCCAGGAACCTGAATTTAAATTTTGATCCGGAATATGCAGCGTATTCATGAAGAAGGTTATCAAGATATTTTTTGCCCTGGTTATACCTGTACGGCAAGTCCTTGGAAAAATAGGCTCTCACTATCACGCGGTCATCAAGTTTCCGTACGATTTCCTTTGAAGCGTCAGAAAGTGAATATATCCCGTTTTCAGTAAGGTCCAGCCTCAGGATAACCGGCGCTGCTATTATATTAGCCAGCACAAGTATACCTAAAAGCAGCGTTGTAGAAAATGCCCTGAAGAGTCCTGCCCTCACTCTTCTCGTAAACACGGCAAAGGCCGCGTAAACAAAGAATATCCACATACTGAAAAAATAAAAAATATCCCTGATGTCGATCACGCCTCGCTGGATATTGTTCCAATGCATATCTATTCCTATAAAATCCACCAAAGAAGATATATACGGCGGCAGCAGGGAAGACACCTTGCCGCCCATAAACAGCACAAAGGAGATTACAAAACCTATTATAAAAGCGATCACCTGGTTTGAAGACAATGATGAGGCGAACATGCCGGCAGAAAGAAAAGTGCCGACTATAAGGATCATGCCCAGGTATGCTCCGGCGATCTGCCCCCAGTCAATATCACCTATCAGGGAGATACTTAAAGGATATATGAGTGTCAGGAGAATAGCACTTGTCAATAATGTAAAAGCTGCGATGAATTTGCCTGTTATTATCTCAGAATCTTTTACCGGGAGTGTCCCTATTACTTCTATTGTGCCGGAAGAGAATTCAGCTGCAAGGAGCTGCATCGCGACTGCCGGAGCAAGGAACAATAGCAGAAGCGGCACATTAGCAGTAAAATTCTCTATACTCACTCTGTTCAGCAGGAATATGGTCGAACTGAATATCCAGCCGCTGATCAGAAGAAAAACTATTATTGTCACATACGCCAGCGGGGAATCGAAATACCGCCTGAGCTCCCTTGCCGCTATTATTGATATCCTTTTCATTCTTCTCCCGATGTGAGGTTTCTGAATACTTCTTCCAGGCTGTGCTGTAACTTCTGCATTTCAAGTATGGTCCAGTCTTTCTTTACTGCTGTTTCGAATATCTGTCTTCGGGGATCCTGTCCGGAGGTTTCTATCTTAAAAAGGTCTCCTGTTCTTACTATCTTTTCAACAGATCCCAGTTTTTCGAGTTCGGATAAGACTTCTTCGGAAGGGCCTGCCAGCTTCACGGCATAAACGGTTTTTCCTTTACTGGTAAGTTCGTCCTGTGTCCCGTCCGCAACGATTTTCCCCGCGTTTATTATCACAACACGCTGGCATACAGCCTGCACTTCCTGCATTATATGTGTTGATATTATTATTGTTTTACGGCCTTTCAGTTCGTTTATCAGGTTTCTTATCTCCTGTATCTGGTTGGGATCAAGACCGCTGGTAGGTTCATCAAGAAGAAGTACAGGCGGATCATGGAGAACGGCCTGGGCAATACCGACTCTCTGTTTAAAACCTTTTGACAGTACCGATATCTGCCTGACTGCCGCATCCTGCAATCCGCATATTTCTATAACTTCTCTGATCCTTCTGTTTTTTTCTTTCGGGCCCATGCCTCTTATATCCGCACAGAATTCCAGATACTCGATAGGTGTCATATCTGTATAGAGAGGATTATTTTCAGGCAGATAACCGACAGATTTCTTTACTTCGAACGCATTTTCCGATACATCCATTCCCATAACAGAAGCCCGGCCTGATGTAGGCGGAAGATATCCTGCGAGCATCCTCATTGTTGTTGTTTTTCCTGCGCCGTTCGGACCGAGGAAACCGACCACATTGCCGCTCTCCAGTTCGAAGGTCAAACTGTCAACCGCTTTTACAGCATCATATATTTTTGTGAGTTTTTCGGTTTTAATCATTTTCTAATCCGTTTTCGGTATATTATACTGTTTCAAAATTAAAAATTGCTTAAGAAAATATTAAGAAATCTTAAACCGGCCATGCCCCGGATATCCCGACAGCTTAATTCACCGGCAGCTTTACGGTAAAACAGCTCCCCTCTCCGGGAGCGCTTTCTACAGATATCATTCCGTTATATTCATCTGTAATAGCTCTGGCTATACTCAATCCCAATCCTGATCCGCCTTCTTTTCGCGTACGGGATTTATCAATACGATAAAACCTTTCAAATATCTTCTCCTGCTCTTCAGCCGGGATGCCTATTCCTGTATCTTTTACTGATATAATACAGTATTTCTTATCTGACTCAAGCGTAACTGTTACATTTCCACCGTCTGTTGTATACTTAATGGCGTTTACTATCAGATTAGAGAATATTTTCTGCAGTTTGGATGCATCTCCTTTGATCTCGACTTTTTCACCAGGTTCAAAAGTAAGCCCTATATTTCGGCTCTCCGCCAGGGGTCTATAAAATTCAGTCAGTTTATCTAATAATCCGGTTATTTCAAGCGGCTGTCTTTCCTGATATTCTTCCGGGCTGTCCGCGCGCGCCAGGACAAGCAGCCTGTTTATCATATACACGAGACGGTCCATTTCTTCAACAATACTGCGTATCGTTTCCCTGTATTCTTCTACGTCCCTTTCCCTTTCCAGTATTATCTCCGCTTCGCCTTTTATCGCTGCAATAGGCAGTCTGAGTTCATGTGATGCGTCTGCTGTAAAAGCGACCACTTTATCATATGAATCTCTTAGACGCCTGAATACATCATTAAATGTATCTGCCAGCCTGTCGAGCTCATCTCCCGAACCTGATACCGGAAGCATCTTTTTACTTCCCTTAATTGATATCTCTGCTGCTGCATCTGTCATCCGGGATACGGGAGCAAGAACTCGGCCTGTTATTATCAGCCCTCCGGCTACTATGACCATTAACATCAATGGTATGCCTACAATAAATGTATTTAAGAGCACATTCAGCAGCCTGCGTTCTGCAACCGGTTCAGCCCCAAATTGAAGAAAGAACAGGCTTCCTGTATTGTCAGTAAATTTTTTTGTTAAAACAATAACCGGACTTTTAATATTGCGGGAAGTATTTACTTGATCCATATCAGCCGCTTCCGGGTTTTTAATAAATTCTACAGCGCCATTATCCTCTATAAAACCCTTTGAACTTGCCAGCAGTAAGCCTTCTCCGTTAAATAGTGCGTAGCCTACCCTGTTAATGCCTTTCTGAAAAGCGGTTTTTTCAGACAGAAAATTGCTGAACGCCGCTTTGCTGCAATCCCGGCCCGAAGCCATCTCTATCGCTTCACTCAATTCGGCATTCAGGGAAATTCCCGACATCTCTATCAGGTTCTTTTCCGTTTTATAATAGAAATAACCTAATAAGAGGATTATATTCACCATAAGAAAAACAGTATAGCCCAGTACAAGACGGACTTTAATGCTTTTAAGAAACCTGAATCTATTTTCTTTTTTCAAGGACATACCCGACACCGCGTACCGTATGGATCAGTTCCTCTGAACCAGCTTCATTTATCTTCTTGCGCAAATTGGTCATATGCACATCTATTACATTTGTTGTCGAATCGAAATCATATCCCCAGACATTTTCCAGGAGTGCGGTCCTTGTAACCACTTCTCCTTTCCGTTCAAGCAAACAGTGAAGAAGAGTGAATTCAGTCGGCGTAAGACTTATCTTCTCCCCCTTCCTCACGACAAGCCTCTTGGATATATCGAGCATAAGATCGTCAACTTGGAATTTCGTGATGTCTTCATCTTTTCTCCGGCGGGCCACCGCCCTTACACGCGCAAGCAGTTCCGAAAATGCAAACGGTTTTACCAGGTAATCGTCCGCGCCGGTTTCCAGGCCCCGGACCCTGTCCTGAACCGTATCTTTTGCCGTAAGAAAGATCACAGGGGTCATATTCTTTCTTTCTCTCAACTGCCTGAGCACCTCGTATCCGTCAAGATTGGGCATCATTATGTCAAGCACAATACAATCATATTTCTGGTCAATAGCCAGAAAAAAACCTTCTCTCCCGTCAGATGCCGTGTCTACACTAAGACCATGTTCTTTGAAACCCTTTTTCAGAAAACTAAGTACTTTCTCATCATCTTCAACTACAAGCACTCTCATATCGTTCTCCTTCTTAAATAAACAGCTGATGTCACGAAGGTTATTATATTTTTTTATTTACGGCAAGTAAATATTGCTATCTGCGCATCAAATAGATAAAATAGGTTAGTTTTGACCGGGAAAAAGCAAAACTGTTTGGAGAATAATGTTTGTTTTCGGAAATTTATTTATAGCTTTAGCAAAAATAGCAGACCTGATACTTTCGATCATGTACTGGCTGATCCTTATCCGGGCACTCATAAGCTGGGTGAATCCCGATCCATACAATATGATCGTGCAATTTCTCTATAAAGCGACAGAACCGGTACTGATGCCTATCAGAAGGATCCTTCCGCCGGCCGGCATCGATATATCTCCTATTATCGCATTTATCGCTATAATTTTTTTAAGATCGTTCCTGGTCAGTTCTCTTCTCGAACTGGGTTCAAAACTGAATTAACAGCATCCCCCCCCCGGAAGTTCGATTTTTTCATACCGGACTGCTGCGTTTATTGAGAGACGCCTACCCGCTCTTCTTTCTGTCAAAAGAAGTACCGAGCCGGAGATGCCTCAATACTTCACCGGATTTAATAAAAGCGCCGTTAGAACATCCTGTCACATTACAGAATGTTACGGAATTATTGAGATCTAATTCAGGTGTTAATCCTATCATCACCATATCAGCGTCGGGGCTGCAATTGCAGTTAACCAGTTTTTCCAGCATAACACCGCAATGCGGGCAGTAAAGCTCGTCCTTTACGCCTTCGGCCAGCTCACCCGAAAGTATGATCTTGTCAAAATCCCCCTCGACTGCCGAAATGACTATCTCACCTTCGACACCGGGCCGTTTATATGCCATCCGTATGCCCGCGAACGAGTGTATCTTGTGTTCATCATCCATAAGACTGTGGCCTTTGGGACAGTATGCTTCGCTGACAACGTACCTGATATTCTCTTCTTCGGACTTATCACGGCTGTCTTTGCGTTCTTTTATGGGTATGATCCATCTCCCGTCTTTACTGAACCTTTCCATTAGATCCTCCTTTACCTGTATAAACACAATGCAAGACTTTTTTCACGCTTATTCTATTCAGCTTTGAATAGCTGCGGCGGGCACTGCCGGAAGACTCGGGTTTTATCGATTCGCAGCATGCTATTCCCCCTATGCCATATAATGTCTGGTAATATCCTGAAACAGCATTGTATATCCCATATGTATATCATCATTAAAGAGAGGGGCACCGGAATAACCGATGATCTTTTCTTTTCCGTTTATTACGACTCTTGCTTCCTGCCTTTTCACAGGTTCTGTCAGTTTTGTTATTTTATCGACAGCTTTCACAAATTCTTCGGGGCACCCCTTAAATACCTGGGAAAAAATTGTTCCGCGGATAATTTTATCATAATCCAGTCCTAGAACTTCGGCTGCATAAGGACTCATCTCCAGTAACTTACCTTCAATATCCAGCATTATCAGACCCGTTGCCAGACTTCCGAGGAGAGCGTTAAGCAGTATTCTCTTATCTTCCAGTTTTTCTATCAGGTCCATATGGTCAATAGCAATACCCAGTTCACGGCCTATTACCGTTATAAACTCAAGATCTACCTCTACAAAAGGGCCTCCCAGTCTGTTAAGGAGCTCTATGGCCCCTATTGCCCGGCCTTTTGATGTAATCGGTGCGGCAATAAGATTTCTTGTTTCAAACCCTGTGGATTTATCTACCGATTTATTGAATCTGTTATCTGCAACTGTTTTTTCCGCTTTTACCGGCTCGATATGTTCTACTGCCCAGCCGACGAACCCTTCTCCCACTTTGAAAACCTGCTTCCTGAGCTCTTCAACATTGATTCCGAACGAGGCAACAGGATACAGCGTCTCATCCGGCTGCCTTAGAAATATTGTTCCGCCTCCGCTGCTCATCGCATTTGCTATCTTCGATAAACTGTAACTTATCAGTTCTTCAGTATTATTAATTGTGTGTATGCTGTGCATGATATCAAACAGCATCTTGAAATGGTACAACCCCAATTTTGTTTCCTGTGTCATTTATCCCCCTGTTTAATTCTTTTCGACAGCATAGTTATATTAGTAAATGTTTCATCAGGATTCAATAATGGCCAGAAACAGTCACGATCCATTTCCGGCTCACTTGCGGAGTGACGCTTTAGAAAAAATATGCTCTGGTATCTTTACGTCGAATTCTATTGAATCGATCACAAATTCAGTACCCGAGCTATTGCTCAGAGCATCTTTGAAAACCATTCTTTTAGGATACCAGCGGTCTTTCACTTTAAATACTTCGATGATCGTAAAAGTTTTCAATAATTTACCGCTCTTTGCATAACGGTTCTCCTTAAGCGGCAGATACCGCTCTTTATCTACCCACATTTTTCGTGAGTGGTATGCAATATCGTCTTTTTTGGCCTTCAGTTCCAATATATAGCAATCGCGGCCATCAATATTTTCACTGCCCGCCAGATTAACATCATACATATTGGACAACACGGGGTCTTCCATATAATCCTCATATGAGACATCGGAACCCATCATGGAACGCCTGAGCATATGGCCGGCAATTTTAATAATACGGTCTGTTGAAGGCGAGTATATCCACAATTCGTTCCCCGACTTAAGCATCTTGGTACCTTGCTCACGGGGAGGAGACAGGTATTCTGTAAAAGATTTATCCATACCTTCTATCCATGATTCAGCCTTTAATGTGCGTGTGTTTCTTTTCCCTTTTATTATCATTGTTGAAACACTTCTGCGGTTTTTGGCGACATAATTGTCATCGACTTTTTCAAGGATATCATTTCCCGTGAGCTTTTCAGCATAGAGAATACTACAGTTTAAAAGCAACATAAATGTTAATAACCATTTCATGTTTTATTATTTCCCTTTTATCCTATTTGATACTGATTCAGCGTTTATAATTTATATCTTTTCTTACAGCTTATAACTTATAGCTTACAACTATTTCTATACTTCCAGCTCCTTGAACAACTGGGATGTCTGTCTCCTATATATCCCTATCCCTGCAAACATCGTACCTATAACCGATGCAAATACCCCGGGTAAGAATCCTATATAAAAAGTGGCCGGTGTTACACGCGTCCGGATTACATTGTATATCAGCATGCTCGACTTCTGCATCATAGAGCTAAAATCAAATCCCTTGACCTGGAGGTAGTATACAATTGCAGATCCGAATATCGTTCCGAGTACAGAACCCGCAAACCCTATGGCTACCGATTCGAGTATCATCCTCCTGTATATACTGCCCTTGGGCTCTCCCATGGCAAGCCTTACGCCTATTTCACCGTACCTTCTAAGCCCGTTCATCAACCCGGCGTTCCAGAGCACTATGGACATGGCACTTAGAAAGATCAGGGTTATTATTTTTGCAAAGACCATACCCAGATTAACATATTCTCCGAGCCCGTTCTGCTGACCCAGCGTGAGCATCACAGGAGAGAAGGGATCGCCATCAGAAATACTGCTGTTATACTCTTCGGCAAGGCTCATCATTTCAGCATTCCTGTAAATCATATCTTTTTTAAAACCAAGGATCTCGCTTGCGCCGTCCGGCATATCCAATGCAATCTGTATGTCCCTGATATCGGCGATGATCGCGCCTTTATCCATAACCGACATACCGAAGTGTACCATTCCTGATACAATAAAATTATGCATGGCCATTGAACCGTTCATAGTCGAACTTATCAATGTTGCCGTCTGTCCGGTCTTTATATCAAGTTTTTCAGCAAATTCTTTACTGATCAGTATCTCATTTTCTTTTTGCGGCAATTTCCCCTCCGCAAGTGCTTTGTGAAGGTTCAGTATCTCAATCTCGGGAGTTTCCTTGCCGCGCAGGTCGATCCCGAATCCGAATACAGGTCCCTGTGAACGTGTTTCTCCTTTTTCATCCGGTATATCAATCAATCCCCCGAAACGTATCCTGGGCGTCCATGTAATATCATTTCTGCTGTTTTTACGCTCTTCGAGGATCTTTTTGACACTAAGCAGTGCCAGATCATTGGGCATCTGGTCTGCCAATTCCCGGTATGCGACTGTAATGATCTTTACATGCCCTGTATCAAACTGCGCATTGGCTCCTATAATTCCGTCAAAAGCCCCTTTTATCCAGCCATGAAGGAATACAGTTATAAAAACACCGGCTGCAACCATCAATACGGGAAAAAAGCTCCTTGACCGGTCTCTTATTAATCCTTTTAGTAGAAACCTGATCATGCTATTTTTCCTTTTAAGGCCTCTGTCGGGTTCAGTTTTGAGATTTTGCGGCTCGGCAGATAACTTACAATCGTTACCGTCACCATAACAATGAATACTGTTATCAGTATAAGGCCTGCGGAATATATCGGGAATATTCTGTCTGAAAGGGCGAAACCATATTCTTCTATCGTTTCAACAGGAAAACCCATGCCTGTTTTTGCAAACCAGTAAATAAAAGGCGCGCCGTATACTGCCGCTGCCGCCGCCGCAAGTATCCCGTGCATCGCGCCCTCAAGTGTAAATAGAGATACCACATGCTTGCGCGTCATACCAAGAGATATCAGAGTGCCTATTTCTTTCCTCCTCCTGAAGATCGAAAGGATCTGAGTATCAAAAATCGCAAGCAGCGCCAGGAACAAGAGTATAACATACATGATACTCCCACCGACCCTCTTTGACATTATCATCTCATCCATATCTCTCAGAAGGAACTTATGGTCTCTGAATACCCAATTATTCATATCAGTCCGGGGGGCAATATCACGGTCTACAACGATCACAGTCGCCTCATCTTTTAATCCTGTCATCTCGCGAAGCTTTTCAATAGGAACCCATAATTGCCCCTTATCTATTCCCGGCACCAATGTACGCATTATCTCAACTACTTCGCCTTCGACCGCATCAAATGTCCCGTGTACATCTCTCCACCGTATTGTAATGTTATCACCGATATTTAACTGGATATTCTTTGCCATCCGTTGTCCTATTAACACCGGCAGGACTTTTTCTTCGGCACCCAGTTTGGCGGTCGGCATATCAAGAACAGTCTGGCCGGGATCAATTCCCCGGATCAGAACCGACTGCATTCTACCGGCGGGATATATAGCGCCCTGCCTTATCAGCACGGGTACTGCTTTTTTGTTTTGTATGTTATCGGTTATTTCCGGAGGTACTGCACTGTGGCTGTCATCAATGGTAAGCGGATCAAAAGGGTCGTAATCTTCGTGCCAGTACTGTCCCCCGGCAATCTCCTCTTCTATCACGGCCCTTGTCCCCTGTTCATACATGCCGGTGAATAAACCCTGATGCCAGATGATAAGCACGTATATAAATGACAGCACCGCGACATTGAGCCAGGTTCTGAGTCCCGCTCCTTTTATGTTCCTGTATGCCAACCTGAAAATTATCATCCGCGGCTCCCCTGATTAACCCGCGACTTCATCTCTGGCGATCCTGCCGTCAATTAAATGTATCTTCCTTTTCAGATAGCTGATCACCTTTTCATCATGGGTAGCGAAAACAAAAGTAGTTTTCAGTTCCTGATTCAGTTTTACCATCATCTTCAGTATATTATGCGAGTTTTCGGCATCCAGGTTTGCAGTAGGCTCATCGGCAAGCACAAGTTCAGGCCGTTTTACAATCGCACGGGCAATCGCCACACGCTGCGACTCTCCTCCGGAAAGCTGGGCAGGCCTTGATTTTGCCTTTTCAGTCAAACCGACCCATTCCAGTGCATCTTCGACTTTTTTCTTTCTTTCTTCTTCCGGCATTTTCATGATCAAAAGAGGAAACTCTACATTTTCAAATACCGTATACACCGGCAGAAGATTATATGTCTGGAAAATAAAACCCATATGTTTCCGCCGCAACCTCGCAGCTTCGATGTTAGATAGATCCTCTATCTTCTTATCCAGCACGGTAGCGCTTCCTTCAGATGGCATATCGAGTGAGCCTATAATATTAAGCAGCGTGGTTTTTCCTGAACCGCTAGGGCCGATAAGGCCGCAATACTCTCCTTCCTCAACCGACAGGTCTATACCTTTCAAGGCGGTGAATTCCGACCGGCCCATTGGATATCTCTTTACCATTTTCTCCAATTTTATCAATGCCATTCTTTATCTCCCTTTCATTAAATATCATTTATCATTATATCTATTTAATAGACATATGTAACCATGAAACGCCCGCCGCTGCCGCTGTATGACCCCTCATCCGCTTCTTCAGCAGAAAACAGGTACAGGTTAAAGAGCCAGTTATCATATGCCCGTTCCCAGCCGGCATAAGTGCTGGTGTCACTTCTGTCCCAGTCATAGTAGGCTATTGCGGTGATCGAGTCGAACATACTTAGACTAAAATCCATTGAAACGGCCGTAATTCTACCCGCATTTCTCAAGCGGTATATTTCTCTGCCTTCAGTTTTCAGAAAATGCTCACACAGGACATGTATCCCGGGACCGGCACCTACGGTATAATCGGCTCCTGCAGTAAGATATTCCTGCCACAGTGATTCATCTTTATCTATCCTTATTTCGCTGAGTGCGGTTTCAAACCACAGCCCCGGGCCCAGATCCCATATGCCGTCAACTCCACAACGGAATTCTCTGCCATCCTGTAAACTGCCGTATGATAAGGAGTCCCATTCCGTTGTGCCGATATGCCTTCCGTGAAGGGTCAGAGCTATTTCGCCTGAAGGAACAGGTACTTGTACACGGCCGCCTAATTCGGGATGATCTTTTTTTGAATCGAACAATTCCAGTCCCTTTCGGCCGTTGTTTCCATGAAGAGCCCATAACCACACATTGGCGTTATTTATAAAATAATACCTTGCCAATATCCCCCATACTCCCATTGTGATCCCCATCGGATCGCGTACATCAATATTATCAAACCACCTGAGCGTGCGCAGTATCCTCGCAGGCCCGAAATTTATCTTCTGCAGGCCGGCCCTTATTTCAAATTGAGACGGCGCATACCGCATCCAGGCCCTGTAAAAACCCACATCCTTATTGTCTATAAAACCGCTGATCGAATCTGCCGGCCACCATGTTGACATATGAAGAGAAACTTCCATATCCATTATCGCCCCCTGTCCGGACAGATGTTCCAATCTGAGTTCCGGTATCTCTCTCAGACCCAGCTGCCATTCATCCCTGCATTCACCCCATATCGACATCCTGCTTCCAAATGAGATCCCGCCTGTTTCAAACGGGTGCGCCGCTAACGGAAATGCCGATATCAGGAATATCGCGATAATATGTCTTTTAAAATATTTCTTAAATTGCATCTGATTATATTTAATACATTTCTATGTATACGCGGGACCGGCTTAGGTTTCTCCATTACAAAACCACGATAATGCTTTACGCTTATTCTGCTTGACTGACAAATATCAGTACAAACTTAACAGCCTCATCGTTGTCTTTTACGGGCAGTAGTTTAAGTGAGAGTTCTTTCTTTGATTTACGTATCGGCAGTTGTAATGCCACTCTGCCTTCCTGCGGGACTTTCTTCTCGCTGACCACGCTGTCAAAAAGCGCCATGAATTTACTGTTACCATCCTGCTTTCTCATTGTTTCAAACGGGATTTTTTCTTTCTTTACTTCAAAAAGCTCCTGCGAAGCCAGGTTGAACTGAAAAATCCCTTTTTCAATATCCGCAATGATTATCGCTTCTTCTACCGTACGGCATATCATATCTATCATCCTGTAACTGAATCCCACTCTTTCGGCCCGCATCTTATCGTACACCCTTAATTGGTCACCGGCTTTATTGATAAGCTGCGCAAGCTTTGTAACTTCGTCGTTTATCCTTTCGCTTACGGAAATCCCTGTTTCATAATTTCCCGCAAGCAAGTACCTGAAAAATCTTGTTACCTGCTTATTGAAAGAGAACATTCTTACAGTTATATACACCCATGAGAATGCCCCCAGCATGAACAGGCCATGCAAAAGATATCCGGGAACGGTCTTACCTAAAACCAGCAGCAGATATACAATAGCAAAAGACAGTATCAAAAAGACCCACAATAATTTTAAAAGGTTCTTTATCATGACCTATTGCTTTGAGAATTTATCTATATCACTGTCCGCGCCCACTACCAGGAGAATATCTCCTTCTTCAAGCGGCTTATCCGGGGACGGCACATCATCTATTACTTCTTCAAACTCTCTTTCTCCCAGCTCGTTGATACTCGGTTTATTCTTTTTTATAGCTACGATATTCACCATAAAATTTTCTCTTGGCTTGATCTTCCTTATCGTTTTATCTATAAATCCTTTCGGTATAACGACCTCGGCAATACTGTGGCCCGGGGCAATAGGTATATGTTTGGCTATATTCACCGAAATAAGGCTGTTCGCAACGATCTTCCCCATCTCTTCTTCCAGATTGATAACATTGTCGACTTCAAGCGCTTCTATGATCTCTTTCTGCAGGGGGCTTATGGCCCTTGACCATATTTTTTTAACACCCATCTTTTTCAGAAGCACAGTTGTCAGAAGATTTGCTTCTATGTCCTCTCCTATACAGACCAATGCTATGTCTACATTCTGTATGCCGATAGCTCTCAGGGCATTTTCATCTGTCGTGTCTATTCCCACAGAATAAGTGACCGAATCCTTGATCTCTTCCACTTTTTCGGGTCTGTTGTCTACGGCTATTACGTCTGCGCCTTTAGCAGTGAGTTCTCTTGCTACCGTACGGCCGAACTTGCCTAGACCTATAATCGCTATTTGTCGCATAAATATTGATCCTCCTTATTAATCAGCCTATCATAACACGCTCTTCGGCATAGAAATATTTCGGCGGCCGCTTATGTGAGAGAACAGCATACCCTATCATAAGAGGCCCCATTCTGCCGATGAACATCAGAATAGTTATCAGTATCTTTCCTTTCCTGCTCAGATCAGGCGTTATCCCGGTGGATAAACCTACTGTACCAAAAGCGCTTACTGTTTCAAATAATATATCCAGAAAAAGTTTTTTTTCAAAATACAGAAGCAGCACGGTAAAAACAGCGACAACAGATATTGATACGGCGAGCAGACTGACTGCTTTCTGTATGACAATAGCCGGTATTGTCCTCTTATAGGCCTCGACATTATTCCTGTTCCTGAAACTGCTTACGATTGTCGCCCACAGCACAAAAACAGTAGTTGTTTTTATCCCCCCGCCTGTCGAGGCAGGCGAAGCCCCGATAAACATCAGGAGAATGATTATAAAAAGCGAAGCTGCTGACATGCCGCCGATACTGCAGCTGTTAAAACCCGCTGTTCTGGCTGTAACTGACTGGAAAAAAGACAGCACCCAGCTCCCGTACTGTCCGGTACCTGCAAAAGAATTTGTCTTCTCAAAAAAATAGATGCTGATACTGCCTATCAGTATCAGCAGAAAACTCATCAACAGGACTATTTTTGTCTGCACTTTCAGTCTTATGGCCTTCCTGCTGTTTCTTGTTATCCTATTAACTATTTTGTCATAAAAATTCTTTATCACCGGGAACCCTATCCCGCCCGATATTATAAGAACGCTTATTGTGATATTGGTAACCGTATCCGTACCGAAACGGGTCAAACTGTCGCTGAATGTAGAAAATCCGGCGTTACAAAAAGCCGATACTGAATGGAACAGTGCATAATACCCTGTTACCAATGCGTCGGGAAACCGGTTCTTCCAGGCAAAAAACAACAAAACAGCGCCGGCGAACTCGATAAGAAGCGTCATTTTCACAATAAAAGCGGTAAGGTTCCTGGCAGAAGAAATTGTCTCCTGGTCCAGAATATCCTGCATCGCCGCCTGTTGCTTTATATCTACATGTTTTCCCAGTATGAGCGCCAGAGATATAGAGAAGGTCATTATCCCGAGTCCGCCTAGCTGTATCAGCGCCAGTATAACACTCTGCCCGAAGATACTGAAATAAGTCCCGGTATCCCTCACAACCAAGCCCGTAACGCATGTTGCCGATGTCGCCGTAAACAGGGCATCAACCAGAGATGTCCTTGCTCCGGATACCGTCGCCGCGGGAAGCATCAGCAGTATGGCTCCAAAACCGACAGTGAACGAAAAACTGATTATCATCAGCTGCGCCGGTTTGAGATGCAGAAGGGTCAGCAGTTTCTGTGCCTTCCTTGTCCTTGATATCAGCATTGTTATAATGACTATCTGCCAGACAATGACGGAAAACGGTATATGCTCAATGCCCCGGATGAATTGTACAAGCGGCACAAAAACTATCAGGTCGAACCAGTTGTATTTCAGATGTTCTTTTTTGTCTTTACTGATGATTATTCTCAGCAATACGTCTGATATGAAGACCGTAAGGATCGAAAGGTTAATTATCTTTATCGGAACAGCATACCGGGAAAAATATGCAGTATTCTCTATTAATAGAAGCAAAAAAGCGAAGACAGCTACCGCTCCTATGAAATAGTCCAGGTCTTTCGTTTTAAGTGTCTTTTTCCTCATTTTGAGACATCGTGTCGGATTTTGGCTGGCCTTTATCAAGAGGACTGCTGTAGAAACGCTGTGTTTGATAAGCAAAATCTATATCCGGGTGTGCGGCAAACTCATGCAGAATATCTTCCCAGATGGCCTGACTGCTCCCCCGGCGATTCCTCGGTTCGCACAGGTATCTGACTGTCAGCATCACTCCGCTGTCCTTTACTGTCGTATAGACGGTGGGTGTAAGCGTTGAATAGAAGATGAAATATTTTCTTGCGGCTCTTTTCACTTTGTCTGCCGCCGATTCCGTCAGTTGTTCCGCATGCTCACTCGCTATCTTTTTCAGTATCGCCTTTGCCTTCTCCCAATTACTCTCGAATGTCACAAGAACAGGGATCTCGTTCCATATATACTGAAACCCTTTACTGTAATTGGCCAGCATCTCGGTAAACACCTTCCCGTTAGGGATATGTATTATCCTGCCGGTACTCTGATCGGCATCCACCCAGTTCCCTATTTCCAGCAGCGTAAACTGGAACATCCTGATGTCAATAACATCACCGGCATAGTCCGCGATCTGGATACGGTCACCGACTTCCATCGGCCGGCGCCATATGATAAATATCCATGCCGCTATATTTGCTACCGGGTCCTTGAGGGCTATAGCCAGTCCCGCCGAAAGCAGTCCCAGGAAAGTACCTATATGCCTGAATCCCTGTATCCATATCCTGGCAATAATCAGGATGCTAAGTAATGACGCTATAAAATTAGTGGCTTTTCTGAACTGATAGCGATGACGCAGTTTTTTAAGGCGCCGCGCCGAGAATCTTTGTACTATCCCGTGTAATAACCATATGGCAAACAAGACAACAGCTGACAACAGGATCTTTCCCTGTATTTCAGGATTTAATCCTGCAATCTTCTCTATTAGTTGAACCAATTTTGTAATATAGGAAATAACCATACATATATTTCTAATCTATAACAGAATTATTGTCAAACCCGGCTCACTCTCCGGTATAGGTATATGTCGGAAACTTCTCCGAAACCATATGCGGCCAGAACAGAGATAAGGTCCTTCAGCCGGACAAGGTCGTCTTTGCTTATTTTCGCAAGGTTAAAAACATTCATATCATGCCCTCGCTTAAGTCAACTTTTTTCTTGCAGACGACAGTTGCCGTGCGTTGTTTATCAATGTATAATATAAAACAGTAAAAAATGACAGTCAATGCGATATCGGGATTGTCGTATGACGAAAGAAGTTATATATGGTAAAAACGATACTTATCAACAGTACAGGCTTAGGGCACGGCGACGAAAAACTCGGTGAAAAACTGATGGGGTCTTTTTTGAGAAAACTCTGGGCAAACAGCGACAAGCCGGAAAAAATAGTGTTCTACAATTCCGGTGTCAAGCTTCTCGCAAAAGGATCCAATGTACTGGATGCTCTTGATTCACTTTTGAAAGCGGGTGTCGACCTTATAGCATGCGGTACCTGTATGGGGTATTACGGTTTAAACGACGACATTGTACTGGGCCGGATCAGCAATATGCAGGAAATTGTTGAAATACTGATATCCTCGGAAGGAACCCTGACTGTATAAACACAACTGAAAAAATGGAACTGTTCATTGTTGTTATGAGCGTCATTTCTATAGGAGTTCTTATATATGTTCCTGGCAGGCTCGGCAGCAGCATCCCCAATGCCGGCGAGATCAAAAGAAGCATGAATGCATTGGAAGAACTAATGAATATGGCAGCAGATTTTTAAGCCGAAGACTATCAGGCCAATGTGGCAAAAAGAAAATCCGCGGTAGATTCGGTATTTTCGGCTATCCCCGGCTCGACCAGTATCTCCGACGCTTTGGCAGAAGATGAACTTAAATTCAGAATTGATATCAATAACAGCTCCGTTTCGGAGATAATAGACGAGTACCTCAGAATAGTTTCCGCGCGCAAGGAATACCTTGAAGATCTGCCCAAAGTCGGCAAGATACTGCAGAACAAGGAGAACGAGGGCGTCTATAAATTGACAGGAACAGAGAAAACTGCGTTCCCCGCAGACACATCTTTCCCGGGAACAGGTTGTTAAAAGATCCAGTTTCTGCTTAAATACAAAAAAGGAGATTTACTTGTTATGTTTGCCAGTAAGACCATCAAAGAACTGAAAATCGGTGATTCGGAAAGCGTTTCCATCACAATAACAGAAGAACACATAAATGCGTTTGCGAAAGCCACTGATGATTACAACCCTCTTCATATGGACAGCGCATATGCCGCGGGAACTCCTTTCGGGGCAAGGGTGGCGCACGGGGTACTTCTGACAGGGATAGTATCCGGCATATTAGGGACAAAGCTGCCCGGCCTCGGTACGGTAGCGCGGGAAATGAGCGCAAAATTCAGCAATCCCGCTTATATCGGAGATACCGTTACTGCAACAATAGAGCTTGTGGAAATAAAAGAAAGAATCAATATGTGTACATTCAAGTACACGGTAGTCAATCAGGACGGAAAGCTTGTGGTAAAAGGCAAAGCTGTCGTACTGCCAAAAAATAGAATAACCGGATATAATAATACCTGCATCTTAGTGTTCTTACTCACAATAGCCCGCTGGTTCGTAACGGGTTTTGATATAATTTTCTTTTTGATATAAAATTGTTTTTTGTTTATCGGCACAGGATATATACTAGCGGATTTCAGTAATTAAGCATGTTTTTTATCTCTCAGACAATAGCCAAATACCTGATTTTTCTTCTTCTTGTCTTTTATTTATATTTTATATATATCTTTTTATACAGAAACGAGATCAAAAAGACCTTATTCCTGTTTATGTCTCTTCTGCCTCTGGTAATACTTTATTTTGCCAGTCCGAACAGCCGTATTTACTCTTACCACGGTTTCCAGCATGCTGCATTCACATACCGCATACTAAACAACGGTATCCCGCCTATGAATCCGCTTTTCCCCGGCCAACCGCTGTTATACCCATGGGGATTTCACTGCCTTGCCGGAATTACATGTAGATTGTTCAGTGTAACCCCGTTCCATTCTTTTGCATTGATAAACATACTCTCGCTTTTTTTATCCGTATTGCTGGTCTACCGCATCTCGTCTCTAGTTATAAAAGACAGGGCCGCCAATGTCTTTTCGGTATTGATATCTATATATGGATTTACCTTTATCAACCCCAGGCTCCTCTTCCCCAATGCAGCAAACTACAGTTTCCTGATCGAACAGAGAGGTCTGCCGGTTATCCTTAAATTCTTCAATACAATGGGTAAGAAACAGTACTCCAAAAGAGAGTGTTTTTGTCGATCTGTCTCTGGATATACCTGTATACGGTCAACGATCGTTATTTATAGGAATGGACACGGAGT
This sequence comes from Elusimicrobiota bacterium, assembly GCA_043813605.1. Classification (GTDB taxonomy): domain Bacteria; phylum CG03; class SLGR01; order SLGR01; family JBDRKX01; genus JBDRKX01. The sequence continues at coordinate 32,000 of JBDRKX010000060.1, forward strand.
TTTTTACCGGCGATATTGTGCCGGACTATTATCTTGGCTACGGCAACCCGGTTATCGACATCCTGGATCAGACAGGGCAGAATTTGCATGAGATCAGACTTAGGCAAACGATCGTTAAAAACATTTATTCCGAAACAACTGACGGCAATTCCTTTGATAATGCAATTAAATATCTCTCTTCACTTGATGGGCCGGTATATATTGTTGTACGCAAAAAAACATTTTTCAATAAATCCTATGACCGCGAGGCTCTTCTGAAGAAAATAACTGGGAACCCGGATATCAGACAAGTTTTCAGTTCATCCGCTAACAGGATACCTGTTTACTTGCTGAAGGTATGAAAAAGTGCAGATTATTTTGCGCCGTGTCTTTTCAAAAGCTCTGCTGTATCGTTATTCTCAAGAAATGATGCGAACATCAATACCGAGACACCGTCATTTGTCTTTCTCCCGATATCCGCACCGTATTTAATAAGAAGCTCTGCTGTTTCTGCTGAATTGTTACCTGCAGCAAACATAAGGGCGGTCATACCGTCTGGAGCCTGTTCGTCTACCCCTTCCCCATTCTGGAGCAGGCGGTTAACCTCATCAATATCATTAGAGGCTACTGCCGCCATCAGCGGCGTGATCTCATCCCTTCTGTAATTCTCTATATTTGACCTTTGCTTCAAAAGTGTTTTTGCCGTTTTAATGCTGTTATTCTGGAATGAAATACTCCTCATGTAAAAAGAAGAGCACAAAAACAGAGCAAAAATCAAGAAAAATAATTGTAATTTTATTCTCATATTATTGTTATTCTTTCCATATTATAACACATATCTGTTGCCGGGTCTAATTGTTATGTTTGAAATATTTACTCCTAAATAATAGAATAGTCCTGTTGATGACTGTTGGGATCTACCCATTGTCATTATAAAATCTATATACCCGTAACATTAAAAATGATCAAAATAAACAATTTATCGAAATCGTACGGCCCGCAGGTCCTTTTTGCTGACTTGAACTTCAATATTAACAAAGGTGAGCGCATAGGACTGATCGGAAGGAACGGGCACGGTAAAACAACGCTGTTCCAGATGATACTGGGCAATATAGAATCCGACTCCGGAGAGATCATCATCCCGGCAGATTACAGAATAGGTCATCTGAAACAGCAGATATCCTTTTCTCACAGCAATGTACTTGATGAAGCATCTTCAGGGCTCCCTGAAAATGAACGAAACGATATCTGGAAAGCTAAAAAAATCCTTCTGGGACTGGGGTTCAGTGAAGATGATTTTATCAGGGATCCGCTGTCTTTTTCAAGCGGTTTTCAGATAAGACTGAATCTTGCCAAAGAGATCGTTTCCGAGCCCGATCTTCTGCTGCTTGATGAGCCCAACAACTATCTTGATATCATTTCTATACGATGGCTTATAACTTTTCTGAACTCCTGCAGAAAGGAACTGATGCTCATCACTCATGACAGGAACTTCATGGACAGCATTACAACCCATACCATGATAATTCACCGTAATGCCGTAAGAAAATTCAAAGGCGGGACCGATAATGTTTTCAGGCAGATCGCAAAAGAAGAAGAAATATTCGAAAAAACACGGTTAAACTATGAAAAGAAGAAACAGAAGACAGCAGATTATATACGCAGGTTCAGGGCAAAAGCGAGGATGGCCAAATCTGTGCAATCCAGCATAAAAGCCCTGGCAAAACATGAAAAGCTCGTAAAACTGGATAATATCAGAAAACTTGACTTTGCTTTTAATTCAGCTCCGTTTACAACTACACAGATGATGAATATAACCGATATCTCCTTTTCATACAGTGATAACGTTCACTGCCTGTTTAAAGACCTGTCATTTAATGTCAACAATAATGACCGTATATGCATTATGGGTAAAAACGGCAAAGGGAAAACAACCCTGCTTAAAATACTTGCCGGTCTCCTCAGTCCTGATTCGGGCGCAATTAAGAAACATGCTAAACTGAAAACCGGGTATTATGCAGAATCAGATATATCCACGCTCAATGATCACAAAAGCGTTTATGAGGAAATAATGGGTTTCAACAACGAATGCATTATCCAGCAGGTGCGCAATATCTGCGGAACACTGATGTTTGACGGAGACAATGCTCTAAAAAATATCTCGGTACTCTCCGGCGGTGAAAAAAGCAGGGTACTCCTGGGCAAACTGCTTGTAAAACCGTGCAATCTTCTTCTTCTGGATGAGCCCACGAACCATCTGGACATGGAATCATGCGATGCCATACTTGATGCGATAGACGCATTCAGCGGCGCTGTTATACTTGTAACCCACAATGAGGAATTTCTCCACAGGATTGCAACGCGGCTGATTGTTTTCAACCGGAACAAGCTATCTCTTTTTGAAGGCACTTACCAGGATTTTCTTGACGATATAGGCTGGGAGGATGAAAAAGAGTATCCTGAAGACAAGGGGACAGATGGCGATCAGGATACGGGATCAAGTGATAAGAAAACAGTGAAAATACTGAAAGCCCGGCTTAGACAACAACGTTTTAACGTCCTCACTCCTTTAGAAGAAAAACTTAAGGAATATGAACAGAGAATAACTAAAATGGAACATGAATATGAAGAAAACAATGAACTCCTCATACAGGCTTCTATAGAAGGCAACGGTACCGCTATAGCCGAATTATCAAAAAAGGGCCCTCTTTTAAAAGCTGATATTAACGATTTTTATTCGAAACTGGAAAAGACTACAGCAGTTTATGAAGAAAGGCGCGGTTTCTTTAAAAATGAACTCGAAAAACTGGGATAGTTACGAGATTATATATTGTACCGTATTTCTATTATGTCGCTGTCCTTGATTATATAATCCCTGTTGACAACTTTTGCCAATCCCCTTTTTTTGGCATCATTCATACTGTGACAGGTCACCATGTCTTCGAACGGTACAACATCCGCCCTTATGAAGCCCCGGGCGAGGTCGGTATGTATTTTCCCGGCGCAGCTTACAATATCTGAACTCTTTTCCACCGGCCAGGCCCGGACCTCATCCTTGCCGACAGTATAAAAGAAGACCACCTGCGCTTTATCCAGCGCCGATTTAATAATATCATTGACATCAGGGATATCGTCGAGTATAACCACAGGTTTTACACTTATTATTGACAATGCGCGCAGTCTATCCCGCTCATCGTCGGTTAGCACAGCGTCGCACAATGGAAGTTCTTCTTCAAGGTATTTAATACTTTTATTCATAAGCTCTATCTCGGAACTATCGGAAGTGTTACTGAGCCTTGTTTCGCACTTCCCGATATCAATGATAAGCAGGTCCAGGAGACAGCTCCTTTCCAATACTATGGTATCTGCCTGGACATATTCATTTTTAATGAACTCCGCATAAAAAGGAGTAGTTTTTTTGGGATTATAATTCTTTGACAATACCTCTAATCTGGTATCTTTATACTTGATCTTCCCTTCCGTCAGATCAAGTCCGCTATAACCTATTTTCACCTGGTACCTCCTTTATCCATCCGCCCCCCGCTACTTTTTCTCCCATATAGAAAACCGCTGCCTGACCCGGCGTGATCGCTCTCTGAGGCTGTTTGAACTGCACTTCAACATCATTGTCATTTACCGGTATGACTACTGCTTCGGCTTCAGTATGCCTGTACCTTATTTTTACCGCGACCTCTACTGATCCCATAAGTTTTCCCCGGTCTATCCAATTGACTCTTTCTGCGATCAATCTGTCATTGTACAGGTCTTTTTCCTCTCCTATTACGATACTGTTTTCTTCCTGATTAATAGAAATGACATAGGCCGGTTTATTATGGGCCCCTATGCCCTTCCTCTGCCCTATTGTATAGAATGCAATACCGCTGTGTTCCCCCGCTGTTTCACCCTTCATGTTCTTAATGTAACCTGCCCCGAAGCTATCTGCCGTACTGCTGATTTTACTGCCGGATAGCTTTGTTCTCAGGTAATCCCTGTAATCTTTTTCGATGAAGCAGATCTCCTGGCTGGATGGTTTATCGTACACCTTTAAACCCTGCTCCTTTGCTTTTTTTTTCACTTCCTGCTTTGTGTATTCCCCCAATGGGAAAAGAGTACGGGACAACTGTTCTTGTGAAAGCATGAACAGGAAATAGGACTGGTCTTTTTTACTGTCTTTCCCCTTTTTAAGGAGGTGCCTTCCGATGGACTTATCGTATTCCACACACGCATAATGACCTGTTGCCACGCAGTCAGCCTGCAGTTTCATTGCCTCTCTCATAAGCCGCCCGAATTTCAGCTCCTTATTGCAGATAGCACAAGGATTTGGAGTACGGCCGCCTAAATATTCGGAACAGAAATAATCTATGATCTTTTCATCAAATTCTTTCCGGCAATTTAATATATGGAAAGGGAATCCTATCTTAGCGGCAACTTTTGCCGCATCATCGAAGCCCTCTTTTTCGCAGTATGCTGAATCGTATCTGCCCGGAGGATCTGACAGGATCATATTTATGCCTATAATATCATATCCCTGCCCGGACAGTAATCCGGCAGCTACGGAAGAATCGAGCCCTCCGCTCATTGCAACAGCAACACGCTTTTTCATTTCAGGAAATAATTGCTGAAATACCCGGCAGCAAGTGAAAACAGGCAAATGACTGTAAGATAAAGCGACAACACCCTGTTGCCGAATTCCTTCCTTACTACCAATATGGTCCCGTAACTTGTAATGGGCCCGGCGAGAAGCAGCACCATACCCGCTCCGATCATCATGCCCTGTGATACAAGAGCATGTACCAGCGGTACGCTGGCAGTCGAACAGATATACATAATAAGCCCGAATATCAATGCAAAGCCGTATCCCAAGTCAGAAACAAGGTAGGTGCCTATAAAGTCTCTCACGGGCGCAATGGAAGAGACCGCTGACGCCAATAATATACCGATCACCAGTTCAAACCCGATCTCTTTAGGTATATCAATAAACCCGAAAGAAAAAGCTGATATAACCCGCTTCTTAAAGCCTTTTTCGTGATGAGCGTGGCCGCTGTCCCTGCGCTCTTCGCACATCGGGCAATCACCTCCCTTAGACTCGGCCGGTTCAAAGGGAAAAATATTTCCGATGAGCCCGATAATTAGCCCCATTAAAACCACTGATATGCATAGATATAAAGTAAAACCGAAACCCATCAGACGCCAGGTTACCAGGATAGCCGTAGCCGAAGTTGCCGGTGTTGCGACAAGGAAAGCCAGAATCGGGCCCAGCGGAACTCCTTTTTTTCGGAATCCCATTGCAATCGGCAGCGATCCGAAACAGCAAAGAGGCAGAAAAATACCCAAAATAGTCACATATATGATGGGCTTTATGCCTTTTTGGCTTAAATGCCGGGTAACTAATGACTGCGGCACAAACTCGTGAATAAGGCCGCTTAACAGGAACCCTACTGCTACACTCGGAGCTATCTCTACAAAATAATGTTTAAGTATATCTATGAATTGTATGATCATCTTATATATTTTCCTTGAACAGCCAGGTCGAAAGATACCTTTCGCCCGAATCCGGCAGTATGGCTACTATGGTCTTTTCTTCTGTTTCGCGCTTTGCTATCTCCAATGCTGCACATAGCGCGGCGCCGCTCGATATTCCGGCGAGTATGCCCTCTTTTTTTGCCAATTCCCGGGCAATTCTTCCCGCGTCATCGTCTGACACCTGAATTATCTCATCTATTACATCTCTATTGAGTATTTCAGGCACAAACCCGGCGCCGATACCCTGAATTTTATGTGCGCCGGCAGTACCTCCTGACAGCACCGCGGAGCCCTTAGGCTCAACGCCGATGATCCTGATTGAATCCTTCATGCTTTTTAATGCTTCCCCGATTCCTGTTATCGTTCCTCCCGTGCCTATCCCTGCAATAAAGATATCGACACTGCCGGCTGTTGCATCCCAGATCTCCACAGCCGTTGTTTCCCTGTGTATCTTTGGATTCACCGGATTCTTGAACTGCTGCGGCATAAAACTTCCGGGGGTAGCCTCTGCAATCTCGACAGCTTTTTCTATTGCTCCTTTCATGCCCTTTGCGCCGTCTGTTAAAACAGTTTCCGCTCCGAGTATTTTTAACAGTTGACGCCGTTCGTTACTCATTGTATCCGGCATAGTAAGGATCAGGCGGTATCCTCTTGCCGCTGCTGTAAAAGCTAACGCTATACCTGTATTACCGCTCGTCGGCTCAATGATAATACCGCCTTCTTTCAGTTTCCCATCTTTTTCGGCCGCATCGATCATAGCAACCCCTATCCGGTCCTTAATGCTTGAAAGCGGGTTAAACGACTCGATCTTAACAAGCACCCTTGATGGAAAACCTTTGGCTAGCTTATTGATCCTGACCAGGGGTGTATTCCCAACGGTTTCTGTTATATCTTTATATACTTTTTTCATGATGATTCCCTTTTAAACATCCACTACTCCTGATATCTATCAGATATAGTATATACTTCCTTTTTTTTCAAGTAACAGAACTTATAAGTTGCCTGGAATAAGTACTTTAAATCGACGATATGAATCTTTTTTAACCATTCTGCATCAAATATAGTGAAGGTAAAGAGAAGGAGGTAAATAAAATGAGAAACAACCTGATTTTGTGGGACCCGTTTAAAGAACTGCTGGATACTACGGATATGTATGACCGGTTTCTTGCAGGAAATCACGATCCGGCCAGATCTCTGCTCGGAATGTTCGGAAAAGGCTATGATATGCCTGCCGTGGACATATATGATAAGAAAGATCATATAGTGGCCCAATTAGAAGTTCCGGGGTTGGAGAAAAAAGACCTGAAAGTGTCTGTAGACAGCGATGTGCTTAAGATCACGGGCGAAAAGAAAAAATGACTACTCAGTTAGCGCAGAAGTGAGTTAAGAAATGACACACAGAAGTAGCTCAATGAATTTTGTCATCATTTTTATCGACGAAGACATTACCAGAAAATATTCTTTTGGCATGTCTTGAAAAGGAGGAAATGGCC
>JBDRKX010000061.1:0-14892 GCA_043813605.1 Elusimicrobiota bacterium
ATCAATACTTACGAGTATTACTTCACTTTTTTGGTGTGTATCATATGGCATCTTTATCGTCTCGATTCCGCATCTTTAACGCAAAATCCGGGATACTGGCATTTTTATTATTAACAGCTTTACCGGCTGGTTTGCTGGCCGAGTTCAGCGGCTGGATCACGGAAATATACGCTAAAGGCGGTGCTGACTATGCCCCGGCGGATTGGATGGAAATATACTGCGCAGCCGATGGGGCTGTAACGGGTTCAAAAGTGTATCATGTATATACAGATACAGGCAGTATAGTGAAGACAATGCCGGCTATTACCGTCAAAAAAGGCGATTATATAATAATCCATTTCAGTGATCCGACAACAGCCGATGAGACAGATGCGACCGGTGATACCAATGGTAACGGTTTATGGGACCTGTATAGTCCGCATAACAACAGTACAAGGTGGGGCATATCTCTTTCAAAAGGGGCAGCATGGATAACTAAGATGGATGGGGCAACTTGGGTGGATTATGTAACTTTCATTGATATAGATGCAGATTCTACATGGAATGACAATCTTTCAAATAAATACTCTTCAGCTACAGCACGTTCACAGTGGTCTCCGACAGAGTCCGGGTCATGGACATACGATGACTATAAGATAAATAGCGTCGATACTAGCGATAGGGATACCGGTATCTCACTGCAGAGGAGGGGAGGTTCCGACGGGGATCCTGAAGACACTAATACAAAAGCTGACTGGGAAATGGCCGCCACATCAAAAGGGGAGGGATATTTTATCCCGCAGGCCATATCCGGCCGGCTGAAAATAAATAACAGCCCTTTTTTCCCGCACGGCGATAATACTTCTCAGTCGTCGGTAGGGAGCATAACTTATAAACTTGACAGCGCAAACTATAATGTGACTATAGCCGTCTATGACATAAACGGCTATGTTGTTAAATACCTGCTTCACGATTATCCTATCACATCAGGTGAAGGAGGCCTTACATGGAACGGATACGATGAGATGGGCAATGTAGTGCCTACAGGTATCTATATCGTGCAATTGAGCGCAGAGAACAGGGATACGGGGGAGATAAAAAAATCGCATGATTCCATTGCAGTAGGAAGAAAATTCTAGCCGGAGGAAAGATGAAAAGATCTGTATATATAAAGTCAGTATCTGTGATAACTTTTATTCTTATATTGTGCCGGGCCGGGTATGGCGCTTTTGAGTTCAAAGAAGGGGATGTGCGCGCAAGCGGACTGTCCGGGGCTTATACCGGCGTATCGGATGATGCAGGCGCCATATGGTGGAACCCGGCCGGGTTGAGGTTAGTGAGGGAAATACAGGTAAAGAGCGCCTATACGAATCTCTATGGTGTTCCCGATCTTGATTATGTCAATTTTTCAATTGTGATCCCGACGATGCTTGCCGGTACCTGGGCGCTCGGTTTTTCCGATTTCGGGCCGTCGGAATACAGGGAGAACGATGTGCGTCTTGCATTTGCCGCCGGGTTAGGCAGCGGGATGTACATAGGAACGAACATCAAGAGGGAAACGGTAAGGATCGGTAATGGCGGCGGAACGGGCGGCGCGTTCGGAATGGACCTGGGGATAACCGCCAATGTCAATGAGTACCTGAGGATCGCCGCAAGCGCTTTGAATATAAATAATCCCAGATTGGAAGATACCCCGGAAACACTTCCCAAAAGGTTCATGTTCGGGGTACAGGTCAAACCTTATGAAGGATTTAATGCCGCTTTTGATATACATAAACCGCTTGAAAAAGACCTTGAAGCGAGGGTAGGTGTAGAGATAACTGCGAGTGACATACTTACATTGCGGGCAGGGACCCAGATACGGCCTTCACGGTTCAGTTTCGGTTTTAGTGTAACCCAGTCTATATTTACATTCGATTACGCATTCAGAACGCATTCGGCGCTGGCTTCACAGCATCTGTTCTCACTTGGCGCAAGGTTCGGAGAACATGAAAGAAAAAGGATGGAATATAATTTAGAAGAAGAGGAAAAACCCGCTTTTGTAGGAAAAATAGACATTAACAGGGCATCTGTTTTCAGATTGATGAGACTGCCGGGTGTAGGAAATATAGTTGCAAAACAGATAGTAGAATACAGGGAAAAATCGGGTAAATTCAAGTCAATAAAGGAATTGATGAACATATACGGTTTTTCCGAGACACTCTACAGCAAGATCGAAGATTATATAACCATTGAGACTATAAAACCCCAGGAATATAAAATACCCGCTGAATCACAGAACATATTTGAGCAGCCTATACCAGGGATACCTCTTTGGGAAGAGAATGAGCATCCGCTTCAATCGGAAGAAATACCTGATTCCGAAATCCAGCCAGCATCGGAAGAAATACCCGGACTTGAAATAGAAGAAGGAACCGGTATCGAAGACCGGATCGTTCCGGCTGAAGAACCTCTGCAGAAACCGGAGGAGATCAGGGAAACAGAAAAAAAGGATACAGCATTGCCCCGTGATGCCGGCCCCGGAGTGGATATCAACAGCGCGAATCTGAAGGAACTGGATTCGATACCCGGTATAACCTATCCGCTGGCGAGGAATATAATCAGTTACAGAAAAAAATACGGAAATTTCACGAATTGGGATGACCTGCTTAAAGTGCCCGGTATTAACAGCAGGATCCTGAAAGAAATAAAAAAATCCGGGAAACTTTAACTTATACCTGATGAAGAAAACAGCGGTTTTATTGTTATTAATAAGTCTTTTGCCCGTATTGCTTCTGGGAGCAAGACGAATAACGCTTGTAGATATAAACCTGGATGAACCCGAAAAGATAATGCTGATTCCCGGTGTTAAGAAAAAAAGTGCCTTGAATATAGCCGAATACAGGGAAAAGAACGGTTATTTTAAAAAGTTGACCGATCTGCTCGAAGTACCCGGTATTGATCAGGAACTCTACAATTCAATGGAACCATATCTGACTATAACTTCTCCGGAAGATATTAAAACAGAAGAGCTTTATGAAGAATTCGACGAGATACAGGAAGGAGAGACTGAGGCCGAGTATGATGTGGATATTGAAAATCTGGAGAAATACGAAACGCGGCCAATGGACCTGAATACGGCGGCTGCAGCCCAGATGATAGAACTCCCGCTGGTTACGCGCGAGGTTGCCCGGAAGATCACTGATTACAGGAGGGCAAACAGGGGTTTTTCTTCCGTAGAGGAGCTGAGAGAAATCATACCGGCGCATATTGTTGACAGTATATCTCCTTTTGTGACGGTTGTAAGAGGTGCGGAGATAGAAAAATTTCACGGAGACATGAGGGTAAGGTACGGAGTATGGCCGTATCCTTTCAGTGAGAGTTATATAAAAGGTGATTCGAATTACCATAATCCGCAGTATTTTTACAACCGGTTGAGGTTATATTACGGGAACAAGGCGGAAACGGGCCTGGTATTAAGAAAAGACAGGAATTCCCGTCCGCTTGATTTCGAGAATATAAGGAACTATTACTTGATAAAAAATTACCTGCTGCTCAGGAATGTACTTACAATGGATACCCTGGTACTGGGTAATTTTTCACTGGATTTTGCGCAGGGCATGTTTATCCAGCCCGATCCCTTCTTGATGAGGAGTATTCCGAGAAAACCCCGCGGGCTCATGGAAGACAGCGGTACGCATACTAATGATAATTTTTACGGTATAGCGGGTGTGAAAAGTTTCGGGTTCTGGAAAGTATACGGGTTTTATTCCCATAAACCGCTGATAGTCGGTACCATGAACCCTGACGGCAGTGTGGGTACCCCGCCGACGATGTTCTACGATTATTTCATGACATATTTAAGCAGTGACAGATCCTATGAATATAACGATGCCCTTAAAGAAAAGCTCTACGGCATGCGCGCTGAATACAAGATCACACACTCTCTTTCGGCGGGAGTGGGATTTTACGAGGAATTATTCGAGCCGCATATCGATCCCGCTGTAGAAGTTGACGGTAATACGGTTTACCTGTTGTCGGATTATTATTTCAGGGGAGATAAAGTCAGGTTATATGTGTGCGATCTGGAATACCGCTACAGGAATTTGAGGTTTTTCGTGGATGCAGGAAGAAGCTATTATCATACATTCGACCGGAGTGTGCGCACTTCGGATGAATATACAGGCACCAGTCCGGAATGGCGCTGGGAGTCGGGAGACGGGTACCAGTTCCTTGCGGTTTATAAATATGAAAAGCTCAAACTGTGGGCGGATTATCACAGGCTGGATTATGATTACTTCGCGTTTCATTCGTCACCGTGGATATCGGCTCTTGGCGCAGAGACATTCAAACGGGATGAAGAAGGATATGTGCTGGGAGGAAAATACAGAATGGGCCCGGTAGAAACTCAGTTGAGTTTCAGGTACGGCCGGCCCCTGATATCTCCCAGGTTTTACAGTACTCAGACCGATGACTTGTCTACATGGGCGGCAAAAGATGAATACGAGGTCTACTGGGATAACAGCTGGAAAGCTTTAGAAACTCTTACAGTAAAATACCGCCATACTTATCTGTATAAGAACAGGACGGCCGCGTACGGGGAACCTTCCCCGATAAGCGATTACCTTTACGGTGATGACAGTGATCTGAAGGTTCATGTTCCGTATCGTACGATCAAAAACCGGTATGAACTTGTGCATGAACCTTCGTCCAGTGTCCGCCTGAAATGGCGGCTGGAAACAGTAGACAGCGCTTATACCTGCCTGGGCGCCAGCATGCGCGGGTACATGACATTCGGGGAGCTTAAATACAAACCTACATGGGCTCTGGCTATTTTTTCCAGGGTCACTTACTGGGATGCGCCTAAGGGCGTATCTGCAGGAGCGATGGAATACACATGGCCGAACGCTCTTATACCGTACGGCTATTATTCGTTTTACAGCGCTACAGAAAAAAATTACAGGTGGTATATAATGCCTACATTGAAATTTTCCAGGCGTTCTAAACTGTGGATGAAATACGAGTACTGGCCCAATGAAGAAGATGCGGCCAAAAGTACGTTCAAACTGCAGTATGATTGTTCATGGTAATTAAACCCATCTATTACAACAAATGGGTTAAATAATGAATGAATTTCCCGGGTGGACAGGAGGAAATATATGAAAGTAAAACTGATAGTAATGATATTGTTGCTGGTTGAGATCCCGGGCAGTGTCAGGGCAATGACATACCTGGGTCATACAGAAGGGCTCGGGGATCCGGTTATTGCCGTAACCAGCCGGGTACGCGCCATGGGAAATACCTCACTCGCTTCGGCAAGCGGTGTCGAGGCTGTTTTCTATAATCCGGCTAATATGGTCAATACGACCAGGCTGTCACATATGCTCGGGCTCGGTGTCGCTTCAGTCAGGGAGACGATCGAAACAGACAGTGAGCCTACAAGTTATTCTTCGGCTCTCTATTTCATGGTTACCGGAATAGGCGCCGTTTATCCGCTTAAGGATAATATTGCTATAGGCGCGTTCTACAGGCCGCTGACGGATCTCAGTTATAAACACAAAAGGGATGTGTATGAATCAGGGCTCATAGCAGAAACAAGAGAATTGACCAGTAACGGTGGTATAAAGGAAATAGGCATATCGGTAGGAACAAGAGTCTTGCCAAGGCTGAGAGCGGGAATGGATATTGATACCGTAACAGGGGGGCTGGAATCTTCTTCAAGTGAAGTTGATATAGAGTCAGCGAAAGTAATACAGGAAAGAGATAATTCATACGGCGGATTCAGATGCGGATTCGGGATAGATGCGGACATAGTGGACGAAGTGATGAATATATCCGTTAAATATACGCCTTCCGCAGAACTGGAGAACAGCTGGAAACTTAATAGATCCACGTATACATGGACTGTTTCAGGCAACTGGCCTTCAGCCCCTTCATCCGAGAGCGAAATAAACGGAAAACTGAAATATAAGTTTCCTTCAGAAACGGGCATAGGATTGAATTACAGGTTTCCCGGCCGGGAAGGTTCGGTGCTTTCCGTAGATATAGTGAGGACAGGCTGGAACGCTTTCAGATACAAGGAAGTAAAAATGAATACCGCTGCGGGTTATAACGAATGGCAGGACCCTCATTACAGGGATACTACAAGGGTCAGCCTGGGAGTCGAACATAAACTTACTTATACAACGGTATTGAGATACGGGTTTACGCATATGCCGTATTATTCCATGACTTCATGCGATACTACGATGTTCACAGCGGGTCTCGGTTTTCCTGTCGGTGAATACCTTTTGCTCGATATCGCAGGCGCCTATTCAAGGAGAAATTATTACGGGAAGAGCGTGTTCTTTACGGAAGATGAGATGGTGGATGAGAGCGCAATAGATATTTCCTGCAGCGCTGAATGGAGATTTTGAAAAAATTTTTTATAACTTTGATCCTGTGTCTAATAGTCCCGGGCAGTCTTTATGCGCTGGAAAGAGAGCTGTTTCTTACGCCTGAAGGCCGGCAGGTAGAAGTTGAAAAAAACGCAATAATCGTAAAATACAAGAAGAATATGTCATCGGCCGTAAAAAGATCGATAGAGGCATCAGCCGGTGTCAGGTATGCCGGAGGCATGAAGAAACTCGGTATCGAACGGGTCCAGCTGCAGGATGGAACAACTCTTGAAGAAGCACTGGAAAAATTTCTCGGCATGGACAATGTTATTTATGCTGAACCTGTATATCTCAGAAAGGCCAGTAAGCTCCCGCTGGAATATTCCGATATAAATGCTCTTAAAAACAGGCAGTGGGCGCTGGAAAAAGTGAATGCTCCTGAAGCGTGGGAACTGGCAACAGGAGGAGAAACAGTTGTGGCGGTGCTTGATACCGGGATAGACCTGGATCACCCTGAACTTGTATCCAATATGTGGGTAAATCCTTCTCCTGATACGGTTTGTGACACATATTTCGATTCATGGGGGTATACCTATTCTATAAAATACGATACGAACGGATGGAATTTTGTCGGAGATAACAATGATCCGGATGATGATAATGTTTCCTCAGGCGGACACGGTACTCACTGTGCCGGGATAATAGCCGCCAGGGCGAATACGTCTACTTATACTATTGTGGGAATGTCCTGGTTCAATAAACTGATGGCTGTTAAAACGCTCAATAACATAGGCTGGGGCACTGACTGGGATATAATATACGGTATTGTGTATGCGGCCGACCGCGGCGCGGATGTTATCAGCATGAGTTTCGGAGGCACAGATTCCAGCCAGGCTGAAGAAGACGCTGTTAACTATGCGTACGAAAAAGGATGTGTGCTTGTCGCCGCTTCCGGCAATGACGGGAGCCGGTCCGTGGATTTTCCTGCGGCGTATAACAATGTAATAGCTGTCGGCGCTTCCAGTTCTTCGGATACTGTCTCTGATTTCTCCAATTACGGTACTGCCATGGACCTTGTCGCTCCCGGAGAAACCATCTATTCCACATACATAGGAGGTTACGGGAACCTGACCGGGACTTCGATGGCATGTCCGCTCGTCGCCGGTCTGGCGTCACTTGTCATTTCTTACTGGGAGGGACACAATAATGCTGTATGGACACCCCAGCAGGTGCGTAATATAATGACTTCCAATTGTGATGACATTAACAGCACAGCTTACCTGGGCTGGGACAAGTATGCCGGTTACGGCAGGATGAATGCCGAGAGAACACTTCAGTTCCTTACTGCCGGCGCTGTAAAAATTGATGAAGAAAAAGTGCTTGTATATCCTAATCCGTTCAACCCGGGAACACAGCGTTCGCTCCTTGTACTTCCCAGGGATTACGGCGGAACGATAAAGAAACTGAGGATATATTCCATTGACGGCCAGGAAGTGAGAGAAGTCGGCGGCAGCGGTTCTGTCGTATACTGGGATGGAAAAAACAATGACGGCGAGATGTGCTCTTCGGGGCTCTATTTTTATTTCCTGGATACTACCGTGGGAAGCAGAAAAGGAAAGATAACTCTGATAAGATGAAGAAAACCTCTGCAAAATTAATTTTTACGGTATTGGCAGGAGTCTGTTTTTCATGGAGTTCTCTTTACGGGGGGTACGGTACGGCGGGCGCCCGGATACTCAACCTGAAGTGTTCGGCAAGGATATCCGCCATGGGTAATGCGTTTGCCGGGCTTTCGGACGATCTTAATGCTGTAGTCTATAATCCTGCAGGCCTGTCGCTTTTATACGGTACGGAATTCCAGTTTACGCGCCTGGTCTATTTACTGGATTCGGGTATGAGTTCGGTCACGTACGGACAGAAGATAGGAAGGTTCGGATTAGGTGTGAAAGTGAAGCTTTTTACCGCGGATGATACATACAGGGATGAAGTAGGTTATAATGAGAAGGAATTCGGTATCAGGTATTCACAATATACTGTCGGGGCCGGATACCCGCTCTTTTTAAGGCATAGTCTGGGTGTTGCCGTTAATGTAGTCACGGAAGATTTTCAACTGGAAAAAACCGGATACGCTGAAGGTGATATCTCGGGCCGGGCAGTCGGTTTTGATATCGGCTGGCTCTACCGGGGGTACAGGGGCGATTCGTTCGGTCTTGTGCTGAGAAATATCGGCGGCCGGATAAATACGGGTTCCGAAAAATCGCCTTTGCCGGCACAATACGTGCTCGGGGGCGGACACAGGATGGGAAAATTCCTCTTTGTATGGGAAATATTCACGGGGCGGGAGATATCATTCGGCTGGGAATGCGGACTGGAAGCCGAGATGAGCGGATTCAGTGTAAGAAGCGGATTTATGTATTTGACCAATCCGGATATCAGTTTCGGTTTCGGATTGCCGTACAAAAACTGGAGACTTGACTATGCCTTTTCTCCGCATCAGGATCTGGGAACAGCTCACCGGGTATCGCTGGGATTCTATTTTTGAAAGCCGGTGTTGAAGAATGATTGTTTAAGAGTTAATATATATAATTAAAAATTCAGTTATGCAGAATAATAAGATTAAAAGAATAATATACATACTGCTGATCCTTGCAGCGGCTGCGGGAAACGGTTTTGCTGAAGATGTGTCATTTGATGACGCCCGGTATGTTGCAGCTGTGCATTCCGGACTGGGTTATTCACAGAGGTTGAATTCCGGCGCGGGTTACATACCCGATTATTCGGTAAAAGAGATAAAATACCTTAAACATCAGGATACAGGCGAAACGCTTGCCTATGTAGCGGAACTTGACCCTAAAGGTTTCATCGTGCTTGCGAAAGATGATTCAATAACTCCGGTAATAGCGTATTCATTCAATAATAATTTTAGTTATTCAGAAGATCAGAACAATATTATGCTGTATATGCTCAGGCAGGATATGGAGAAACGCCTTGAAGCTATACCTCTTTTTTCTGAAGCGCGTAAAGAGGAAAACCGGAAAAAATGGGATGATTATCTTTCCCGTCAGGATTATCTTGGAACTCTAAGAGCGGTACAGCAGTGGCCTTCTAATGATGATACGGGTTACCTGGACACAACCTGGCAACAGGGTCCGCCGTATAACGAACTCTGTCCCATGGACGGAGCACTAAGTTCCATAGCGGGGTGCGCGGCGACAGCCATGGCCCAGGTCGTCTATTATAATCAATACCCGCCCAGTATTCAGCTGACTTCAGGCGATGCATACACTACTTTGACCAAGGGTATCAATGTCAGTTCATTTGATACGGTGAACAACCGGCTGAACAGCATAAGTTACGTTTCTACTTCCGATACTCTGGCTGCTGCATTGAGTTTCGCATGCGGGGTCTTACTGGAAATGGATTATACGGCAGATTTGTCCGGCGCGCATCTCTATAGTGAGACTTTTACCATCGACCTTGCTTATAAGGATGCTGAAAAACTAATGGGAGATGCGACAAACTTCTATATAGTTCTTGAAGAAAATATGAAGACCGAGCGCCCGGCTCTGCTTGCAATATATAAGGGAATGAGTTCCGGTCACGCTATTGTTGCGGACGGGTATCGTTCTAACGGCGAATATCATTTGAATTTCGGATGGGGCGCTACTTCACCTGATTCAATGAGTGAATGCTGGTATACTCTCCCTTCCGGTATGCCAGACAGTTATAATACGCTCTACTACGGCATAGTAAATATTACGGTGCCTACAGGAAATCCTTATAACCAGTATGAAGAGTCTATAAGTTATCCTAATCCTTTCAGGGTAAGCAGTGTGAATTCTGTAATAATAACTATTTCTGATGCTATTGAGGGGTATGTTGATAAAGTATCCATATATACATTATCGGGGAACCTGGTAAGAGAAATAGACGGTGAAAACGATTATAAAGTAGACTGGAACGGGAAAAACAGTTCCGGGAATAAATGTGCGCCGGGACTGTATTTCTATGTGATAAAGACGACTGAGAAAGAAGTCTACAGAGGGAAAATTACGGTATTGGATTGAAATGAGTGTTATTAAACGCATTTTATTATTCGCTTTGCTTGTAACAGTTTTGTCCCCGGGTATATCCGAAGCATATAATTACGGTACAGCCGGAGCGCAGATACTGGATCTGCACACGTCGGCAAGGATTATCGCCATGGGCGATGCCGGAGTAGGTCTTGCCGACGATCTTAATGCTGTGGTCTATAATCCTGCAGGATTGATATGTCTCTCCGGAACCGATATACAGGCAACTCATATGATCTACTATGTGGGTACTAACATGGATTCATTAACGGTTGGAAGAAAAATAAGGAATATAGGAGTAGCTGTTAAATGGAAATATTTCTATACCGGGGATTCTATAAGAAGTGACGACGGGACTAAGACAAACAGTTATGATATATCGTTTGCTCAATATACAGCCGGATTCGGCGCCCCGCTTAATGATAAACACAGTGTAGGAGTTTCTATTAAGGCAGTAACGGAAAAAATATATACCGAGTCCGGGAGTACTATAGGAGCTGATATAGGATGGTATTTCAATACGCATGGAGTAAAAACCGGCAGTATAAACCGCGGCAGAAGAAATGCGCTTATGAAACCGGACGGAAACTACAGGGATTATACCCGTTTTGTGGACCTCCATAATCTGCAAGAAAAAGCAGAAAGAAGATTTATGGGCGGCCGGCGGATGAGACATTCTTTTGGAGCTGTGATAAGGAATATCGGCGGAAAGATTGAGACAGTATCGGGTAAATCCAGCAGTCTGCCGCTTGTTTTTGCTGCGGGAGCTGCCCATGAATTAAATTATTTTGGCGGTATTACAGCTGTCTGGGAAGCATTTACAGGCGTAGAGTCTGCTGTCGGGTTTAAATGCGGTATTGAGACGCAAATAGAAAGCTTTAAAGCCAGACTGGGATTTAATTATACTACTCAGCCTGATTTTATGGCGGGTTTTGGTATCCCTCAGAATAATTGGCGTATTGATTATGCGCTTACGCGTCACTGGGAGTTGGGGCTGGCACACCGTATAACAGTGGGAGTCGATTTTTAGATGAAATCACAGAATTCCAAATTCGTATATGCATTGATTATTTTTGCAGTTATCACCGGTTGGATATATATGCTGTTTGTGCCTTCTTATAATATAAAGAACAACCTGGAACTTAATTCAAATTATTATCCGGGAATTACGGAAGAATCCGTCGCTGACAGATGAACCTTGCCCGGTTGGAGAGAATTTTTTCAGCATATTGGTATCGTAGCTGTTTCCTTAGGAATAAAACAAAGTGAAAAAAGACCCTTTTCTGATAACAATAATCAAATGGGGATGCTGGGCTTATGTTGCCGGTGTCGGGGTAGCGAATATAATAGGCCCGCAGGAACACGAATTCATGGTAAAGATGTGGATCCTGAGCGGGACTTTTTTTTTCCTGTCCGTATATCTTAACTTTGCTTCAAAGGAACTGGTCAAATACACGCTGATACCTGCAGTAATGGTTTTCGGACTGGCTACATACCAGTGGAAATTCGATACTTCCAACCCTGATCACGTGTTGAACACGGTTAAACCGGGGATCTGGCAGAAGAAAACTGTACGGGGGGTAATAGTGGAAGACCCCGACGTGAGAGATGAGATAACACATCTTAAGATCAAGCCGTATGAGATATCCAGGGGTCCGGATAAAAAAGAAGGATTCAGAAAGCTTCAGGGAAGAACAGGTTATATGATAGCATTTGTCTCCAAAAGGATAAGAGAAAATAACTCTTATTACGATGATATGGAGTACGGAGATATGGTGGAAATTTCAGGTCCGCTCACTGAACCCATGAGACTTACTAATCCTTTCGGTTTTGATTATGCCAAGTACCTTCTAAACAAAGGTATATATGCCAGCATGTATATAGGTGATGCCCGGAAGATAAGTTTTGCCGGGAAAAGTGAACTTGGCGCTTTCGGAAAAATAAAAAAATATGCTTTCAGACTGAAAGACAAGCTTATACTGGGAATAAAAAAGACTATACCTCCGCCGCATTCCGCTTTTATCGGAGGGGTTACTGTAGGAGCCCGGGGCGGTGTGCCCGAGATCATGAAATATGATTTTCAATCGACAGGTGTCGCGCACGTCCTTGCGTTATCCGGTTTGCATGTAGGGTTCCTGGCATTTATGCTGATAATGGTCTTTTCAAACCTCTTTAAATCAAGGACTTTTTTCTACAGGTTCCCGTCGAAACTTTTTGGCAGGGAAGTGGATCTGACCCCGTATTCGGGTAAGCTTATACCTCTGTTCGTGGGCGGAGTCCTGTTTATGTTTGTAGTGATAACCGGCGCGCGCCCGGCGACTGTCAGGGCGGCCATGATGTATACGATAGGTATAGTCTTCTATTTCTGGCTCGGGATGAATGTGCGGCGTTCAGGAAGTATCACAATACCTATATCAGCTGCAATAATGCTTTCTTTTAATTCTTTTCTTGTATACGATGCTTCATTTGCTCTTTCTTTTGCCGCAGTCTGGTCGATAATATATCTGACAGATCCGCTGCGGCGGGTGTTCACCAGCGCCATAGCCGGTTGGGGACAGGTCGTATTTCTGATCTTCCTGATACCGGGTATGGCTTTACTCGTCGTTTCACCCGCGAGATACACGGATATGGGTTTTGTCAGAGCATCTGTTTTAGTATTTGTTCTGGCCGTTATTTCAGCATACTGGCTTGAGAAAAAATATCCGCTTAGAGGTTTTGAGTTTGAAGGCTGGTGGCCCTATATCTCAGGTTTTTTCTGTGTGCAGTTATCAATACAGATAGGCATGATGTGGCCGCTTTCCGGTGTCTATTTCGGCAGGTTCCCGATTGCCGGTATAATAGCTAATTTTATTGCGATACCGCTTATCGGTATAATAGTGCCCCTGGGAATACTGGGGGAAATCTTTACTCTCGTCCCCGGTATCGGCCAGCAGATAGGACTTGCAATAGGCGCCACAAATACTCTTTTTTCCGGTTTTTTCCTGTGGATGGCCAGATTTTTCCGGACATATTTTCCTTATCCCGTACAGTCGATACCGTCAACCGGTACACTCGTCATCTATTATCTGGTAGTCATGATATTCGCGTTTAACAGGGAAATAAGAGATATACTGACAAATCGCCTTAGACTGCCGCGCCGGCCGGCAAAATGGGTGGTGGCAGGACTGATGCTTTTCCTGCCTGTTTCAGGTGCGATCACGAAATCCATGCGGGTAAACCCTGCAATAAAAGATAAAGAACTGCTGGTGACTTTGCTTGATGTGGGTTACGGGAACTGCGTGCTGATACAGACACCGGGCGGGTATAATATCCTGCTTGATGGAGGTATAAGGGGAGATGAATGCTACTGGACCATGGGTAAATGGGGTAAAGGAGCGAGTGTTATAATACCCAATATGGCCGGGTACAACATTTTAAAACTCGATAAGATAGTGCTTACTAATCCTCTGCCGGAAAACGCCGGCGGCCTGATCTATATAGTAGAACATTTCAGGATAAATGAAATATGGGATACGCTTGATCCTGATCTGTTCAGGAAGAGTATAAGTTATGATAAATTCATTGACAGGGTACACGATATAAGGATGGACTTTTTCCGTGATAGGCCCGTATCAATAGGAACATACCTGAATTACTATGATTTTATAGATACATGTTTCAGCCGCGGCCGGCGGCAATGGCTCTACGAAGGAATCGTGCTCCATAAGGAACAATTGGGTGACAGGGCGCTCGAATTGAGTGTTATCAATCCACCCCGTGAGCGTATTCGCGGCACTGAGAGCGATCTGATGAATAATTCAGCTGTTATCAGGCTGACCTACGGGGACCGGTCGTTTCTCTTTCCATCCAATATCCTTAGTGAGTCCGAAGGAGACCTTGTGGCAAGGTATGGAGATAAACTGAAATCTGATGTGCTCTTGATCCCTGACCACGGCAGTACAATGGCTTCATCAGATATTTTTATCGAAAAAGTGAGGCCTTCATTTGCAGTGCTCCAGTACGGTTATCTGAAAGACAGGAGTCCCCAGGAATCAGAAGTAAGCAGGACATTGAAAAAATATAAAAAAAGAGGGACGAAAATCTACAGGACGGATGAAACCGGGGCAGTAGAGATCAGATGTAACGGCAGGCGTATCAAGATCGATACGGTACTCGGGGAAAAGAAATGAAGAAACGGATATTATTTTTCTTAGAAAAATTAACCGGCATACTGAACCATATATACAGCTATTTTTTCCGGGGAAGAGTGACAATGAGTCATTCCAGGTATAATATGTATAATATCTGTCCGTTGAAATACAAATTATATTATGAAGATGGATTAAAGAATTTCCCTTCGTCGCATCTGCATCTGGGAAGCGTGGTCCACGCTGCCCTGAAGGAATACCATGAAAAGTTCGATATGAAGGGGAAACAGGGTACTCTGAGTGACCTGTTGGGTATTTATCAAAATTCCTGGGATGAAGTTAAAGAAGAGATGATAG
>JBDRKX010000062.1:0-26995 GCA_043813605.1 Elusimicrobiota bacterium
CATGTGGGTATACGATAATTTTGGATACGTTAACCATACTGCAACGACCAGTGTGATGACAGGCACACCGGCAGATAGTCTCATAGTACAGGAGCCTCTTGCGTTCAAGGACGGTTCCGGAAAATTCGGGATAAGAGTGGCTGTTTACGATACTGACGGCAGTACCTGTTACCTAAAAGTGGAATACTCCACAAAAACAACGCCCTATGATTGGAATATCGCTTACGTAGAAGCCGTTGATTCTGATTACGGCATTGTCACGTCCAGTAATAATCCGCCTCCCGGCCCTCTGCAGGACTACAGGATAAGGGACATAATAACAGAATACGAATCCAATAAAGTAACAAACACAGTTACATTCAACTGGTGTTCAAAACAGGATGCGGATAATTATTTCCTGACCAACGGCGCATCTGTCAGGATCACTGTCAATGACGGGCTGGTGGACAGCAGCGCCATGACCACATCTTTATTCTCGATAGATAATTCACAGCCGAAGTTCAATGACATTTCGCCTGCAAATACCGTTTATATGCATGAATCCTCATCTTTTACTATACAATTTCTGGGTGAAGCCTCCAACAATACCCAGGAAGTGCTACTGGCGACACAAACCGTTACGTCCCGGTTCCTTGTCAAAGTTAGTTCTTCTGATTACTTTGATCTGTCGGGATCGACCGCGGCCTCCCCATCCAACAACATCCTGAAAGTTAAAATATCCGATGAGAACAGGAACCGTATTTCCCGCTGGGACAATGAGGGGAAAACGCCCTACATCACCCTGCTCTCGTCTGCCACAAGAGATAACTACGGGAACTACTCACTGGCAAAATCCACCATATCCTTTTCAACTATCACATGGGTACACGATACAACGGATCCGACTGTAGTCTCATCGACTTATTCGATAGGCATTACCGGGGATATCAATCTATATCTCACTTTTAACGAATACATGGATATACTATCGCTGACAGATGACAGTATAAACGGCATATGCGTGCAGAAGAGTTCGACCAGCAGCGGTTATTTCGTAAACCTGGATTCCTCCTGTAAAGTACTCACGGACGAGGATGATTCAAAGACACTCGAAATAAGCATACCCTACGGGATGCACGATATAATCTGGGCATGGAGCGATTCGACTATCTACCTCTCACTGAGTTCAGCTACGATAACCGATCTTTCTGGTAATTATGTAACTGCTATTCCGGCAGACGATGCCAGGTTCCTTACTACATATATCAGTTCACAGATACCTAATATCTCTTACATTTTCCCTGAAGCCGATGGTTACAACATACCCCGCAATGTAGGCGTAACAGTGAATTTCAATGCTTTTCTTAAACCGATCGTCACCGGAGGGATAACAATAACGGTAATAAAAGATTCTATGAACAATACAGTTTCAAATGAAATAACCGGCACAAAAACATTCAGCAAGGAAAATAAGCTGTTTACATTTACTCCCGATGAACCGCTTCCCGGAAATTCTGTCATCGAAGTAAAAGTCGACAGAAATTTCATAAGGAATTTTGCCGATATAATAATGGAGCAGGATCTCTCATGGACATTCAAGACTACTCTGACAAACGATATTGACAATTACCTTATGTCGAAGAGCGGGAAAACAGCCGTTTATGTCCCCAGAAACCAGCTGCCGTCCGACGGTAAAGCGGAATTTACCGAAGACATACCGCCCAATCCGCCCCAGATAACGCCTATGGATTTTGTTTCCGCGGCCAATACAACAGAGAATACGTGGAACAACATGTATCATTACCCATTCGGCGACCTGACTGCAGAAGTCGTGTTCTTCGATGCTCAGGGAATTGCACAGGGAACCGATTTCAGCGAAACGGCAGAGATCACGGTAGATTTCTCGTCTAATATACTTGATGAAGATCCGGAGTACCTTCAGTACGGGCTTAATCCGCCGGTGAAAAAGAATACACTGAAGATATATTACCTCAATGAGACCGCACAAAACTGGACTCCTCTCATGACAATTGTTGATAAAGATAACAACAAGGTATCCGCCGACATTCACCATTTCAGCATATATACGGTCATGGGTGCCCAGAATTATGACCTTGAAAACGCCCACCCCTACCCGGTGCCGTATAAACCATCTGAACTCCCGGACGCATTCATGGACACACTCAGATCGGGTATTACTTTCACCCGGCTCCCGTCAGAATGTGTCATCGAAATATATACTATTGCCGGCCGGCTTGTAAATACGCTGAATCATTCCGATGCCGCTATTCCGTCAGGCGGAATAGTGGGCAACTACTACTGGACTCCTGTACAAAACAGTTACTCGGAAAACGTAGTGAGCGGAGTCTATATATATTTCATAGAAGCGGAAAACAGGCATAAGTCGGGAAAACTTATGATAATAAGATAAATTATGTTTTCATATACTAAAAAGATATTAATACTGTTTATACTCCTGGCATTTGCCCCAGATATCATGAGAGCTAAAGGCCCTGGAAGTTCCGCATATGAATTTCTTATCATACCTGTCGGTTCAAGGGAAGTGGGAATGGGATCGGGTACTGCCGTTGCTCACGGTCCGAATGCATTCTGGTGGAATCCGGCAGGCCTGTGTTATCTGGATTACAAATGCGCAAGCCTGATGTATAACATGTGGTTTGAAGGAATATCACAGCAGAGAGCCGGTTATTCGTTCCCCATGAAAGGTAATTCCTACGGATCCGTTAATATCTCGATGCTCTCGGTCTCAGGCATAGAAGGATACAGCTGGCATGATGTGCCCACCGGGGAAGTAACTTCAAAGGACTACTATTTCTCTTACACCCAGGGGAAAAGACTCTCACCGGAACTGGCTGCCGGAATAACACTGAAATCCATTATTGAACAGCTTGATGAAGACCGTTCTTTTGCGTTTGCTTTTGATCTGGGTGTTATATACGAACCATCCGAAGGGATCTGGATCGCAGGCGGCGTAAGGAACCTCGGGAAAAGTGGTAAATTCGATATCGAGACCGCCCCCCTGCCGCTCACACTCTTCAGTGGTCTGGGTATCAGGATAAACAGGTTTATCCTGGTCTCGAGTGACGTACAGTATCTTAACAGTGAATTAAAATACGGTGCAGGTACGGAAGTGAGCATATGGGATCTTGGTTTTCTCCGGGCAGGGTACAATAATGTCGCAGACATAGATGAAAGTTTCAGTATCGGAGCAGGATGGAAGTGGCTCGATATTTCTGTCGATTACGCTTATGCGCCCTATGGTAAACTCGGTAATACCAACAGGTTTGATATTACTGTCAGATTCGGCAAACTTACTCTTGTTGAATCCATATATCGAAACGCGCGTTCTTTATATAAAAACAAGAGCTACAAACAGGCATGGATAGAGTTCAACAAGGTCGATTCGCTTTCACCCGAATACAAGCGGGTACGGATATGGCTCGAAAATACTACCAAACAGATGGAAATATCCGAACAGGATTACGGTAACTAAGTTTTTTATTCTGCCGGCGGCGGAGGCGGAGCACCGGTACCCGGCCCTTCGTCTTCCGATAGAGTCCCGGACTCCAGCCCGTCCTTTTGCTGATTTCCGATTATCTTTTCAAAGGAAACGCGCGCTTTGTTTTTTACCTGGGTATCAGAATCGTCCAGAAGCGTCTCGAGTATCCTGCTTGTAGAAGAATCCCCTATCTCCCCCAGCGCCCATGCGGCAGATATCCTCATCCATTTATCATTACTGGTTGCCATATCCTGGAGTACTGCCATGGCCTTTTCAGGATCGTAACGGTGATAGGCTACAGCGGCGTTACCGCGCGTTCTGTTGTCCCTGTCATCAAGAAAAGGCTTTAACATCTCAGTGGCCCTTGAACTGTCTTTAAATATATCCGCTATGACATCAACACTGTCCGCCCTCGCGCGTACGCGCGGATCCACTCCTGTCACTGCTTTTCTTCCATCCGGAGAATCTTTAAGTATCACTTTATGAGTACTGCCGCCGCGCGTTACCCTGTCAAGTATCCCCAGTATCTTTTCCCATTTCTTCTCCATCTGAGAAACCCGCTCCTGGGCCTTTCCGTACTCTATAATGGTCTTCGCCATTTCTTCTGTATCCTTGCTGTAGGAAAGTTTCATTTCTTCAAGCGCCTGCATCTCCAGGGCCACACTTTTCGAATACTCGGCAGTCTCTTTTTTGTACATTAAAAACAATCCTGCGCCTATGCCGGCAATGCCCAGGATCATCACGATCATTATTATCCAGAATGATAATCCGGTCTTCTTAGCTCGTCTTTCCAACGCGGCGATGTTACTTAGAACATCTTCCATCCCGATAAGTATCTCGCCGACACGGGTACTGGTCATATTCCCGTACTTCACTGATTCGGTCATATCCTTTTCCAGTTTACCTATCTGCGATTTAATCAGACTCATATCCTTTTTCGATACAGCTGAAACTGCTGTATATTTTGTTGTTGCCGTGACAGCTGCCTGATTTTCTCCCGCCTGTTCCTTTTTCTTTCTGATCTCATCCTGCCGGCGGGTTTCTTCGTTTGTCTGGGCTTTTTCCCATTCAGCTTTCTTACTGGAATCCTTTTCCTGTTTTTCCTTTTCCTGCTGCAGCTTTTTTTCTTCTTTCTGCTTGTCTTTTTCTTCCCTCATTTTTTCTTTTTCGATCTGTCCCATAAATTCTTCGATTTCGTTCACGCTGTTCTTTATGGATCCGGATTCAGGAAGATGTTTTTTTCCTATCTCGACATAGACCATATCTTCAGCAAAGTTCCCCGTCTGCTTCATGTCTTTTACGATTTTACTCACTGCCTTTTCGAGCAGATCCCCGGCTTTTTCATGTCCAGGCTCTCTCGTCAGCACTTCGTCAAGATATTTTACTGCCTGCCTGATATCACCTTCCAGGTAATTCTGTATCGACAAGCCCATCAGGGTGGCAACACTTTTCACCGGTTCCTCAGCATACATGCCCGTACTGACCAACAATGTGATGCATATCGTAGATATAACAGTTAACAGGTATTTCTTCATATTAGTTATCTTACAAAGTCTCGGACATCACTTCAAGTACATCCTGCAGCCTTCCGAATATATCTACCGCTTCCTTTTCATCGGGTGATATCTCCAGCGCCTTGATCAGGTGATACTTAACCTTTTTCAGATTGATACGCACTATATTCTTTCTCGCATTCGCAAGATGGTAATATAATCTGGCCTTACTGTTCTCCGGTTCTCTCAGCTGTATAAAATCAAACCGCACTGCAGCTTCGACAAAACTCCTGTTCTTATAAAGTTCGAGCGTATCTTCTAAAAATGTATCCTGGGGTTCTTCAAAAAGCCCCATATATATACTCGGATCAGGGTTCTCCGGATCCAGGTGGCTTATAACTTCGAGCTGTTTTTTTGCATCATCATCTTTTTTCATTGCAATATTGATCTTGGCATCCTCTACGGTTTTTTCGAGTCTCTCGCTGAAATATTCAGCATCGTATTCTTTGCACTTATTTGCCATTTCAACACCCTGTTTCACTTTTGCTCTTTCAAGATAATCTACAGCCTGCATATAAAAATCTTCCGCCGCAAGGCGGTTTATCTCCGTAAGTATTATTTTAGCATCGAGACTTTCCGGATTATCAACGAGGTACGACATAACCAGCTCGACGGCGGCATCCCATTTCTTCTTTTCTTTTAGTTTCTCTATCATGCCGCGCAATTCGTCCAGGCGGACTTTCATAGCCGCAGACATTTCAGCCGCGATCCTCCTCCTGAGCCTGCGGCCGACATCGTATACTGTCTGTTCATCCGGTTCCGGGGAATTCAGCAGATCGTAGATCATCCTGTTGGCAGATTTAACCTTATCATGGATTTTAAGATACGCAGAATATTTCTCTTCGATCCGTTTAGTATAACCGGGATGTATTTCCAGCGCCTTTCTAAGTTCTCCCGCAGCCATACCATCCATCTTTTCAGAAAAAAGGCTGAACGCTTTCATAAGATGTATACCACACATGGATTTTTCTATTACATCCTTGATATCAAGAGCAAGTTCATCCCGGGAAAATTCCTCAAGATAAGTATTGACCTTTTTTTGCGCAGTGGAGTATTTCCTCACGTGATAAAGATCCATTGCAGCTTTCAGCCTTTCAATAGCCGGTATTTCAGCGACTGTTAAACACATTATCAGGCAAAGGCAGATCAGGACCCTGTTATTTTTTGAACTTTTCAAGTAGATCTTTGAGATACTCTTTTTCACGCTCTTCAAAATCCTTTCTCTGTTTCTCGAACCTGTCTTCCCATATTTTCTGCTGTTCGGCTATCTCTTCCTCCCTGGCTTTTATCTCCTCCTCCCATATCTTCCTCTGCTCTTCTACGACTTCATGCATCTCCTTCTTAAACTCTTCTTTTACCTGCCGCATTTTTTCACTCACTTCATATTCTTTTTCGGCAGTCAAGCTATTCCTGATCGAATTAACATCTTTTTTATTTTCAGCCAGGATTTCTTCTACACTCAGTTTCTGCTTTTTTTCGGCCAGGTCTATTCGGCCGGAAGCATCTTTTCTCGCAAGTATAAGGTTGTTTTCCAGTTCTTCGACCTTATCTTTGAGCGCTTTATTATCTTTTTCCAGAACGGCATTCACCTCATCCAGGTTTCTGACTTTCTCTCCTATGACTTCCTTGAGCGACTGCA
This sequence comes from Elusimicrobiota bacterium, assembly GCA_043813605.1. Taxonomy (GTDB): domain Bacteria; phylum CG03; class SLGR01; order SLGR01; family JBDRKX01; genus JBDRKX01. Next base: position 6,692 of record JBDRKX010000062.1, read on the forward strand.
GCTGCTCTTCCTTCATCATCAGATGCAGTTTGCTGTTGTTCCTGAGTATTTCATTTTCTTTCTTGAGTTCAGCTATTTCAACAAGAAGTTTCTTTTTTTCGATCGGGGCCGAATTATTTTCGTCAGTCTGTAATTCATGGTTCTCCGTTATTTCGGATTCTTTTTCAGAAGTTTCCCCGGAAACATTTCCGGATATTTTTCCGGGAGTTTTCCCGGGTATTTTTCCAGGAATTATCCCAGGTATTTTTCCAGGAAAGATTTTCTTTTTTTGTGAATCAGCCATTATTCTTCCCCTATCATTTTCAGAAACTCTTCTTCGGATATTATGTTCACTCCCAGATCCCTCGCTTTTTCAAGTTTCGAACCGGGATTATCGCCCGCTACCAGGTAGTCCGTCTGTTCACTCACAGATGAAACAAACCGCCCGCCCAGTTTTTCTATGCTATTACGCGCCTCTTTCCTTGAAAACCGGTTCAAACTGCCTGTCAGCACAAATCTTTTTCCCGATAATTCATCGCTGCCAACGGTATACTGGGGAGCGACCCCCATATCCAGCAATTTTTTTACGACAGAGATATTCTCTCTATTTTCGAAGAAACCGGTAACCGACTCGGCGACAACCGGCCCTATCTCATCTATATCCCGTAATGTATTATAATCTGCAGCGGCTATGTTTTCAATGTTCTTGTATCTCACGGCAAGGACACGTGCAAGGTGTTTTCCTATATTAGGAATGCCCAATCCGTATAAAAAACTGTCAAGGGCGCATTTTTTACTTGCCATTATACTATTATAGAGATTTTCTGCCTTTTTTTCAGCAAAAAGCTCAAGTTTAATAAAATCCTCTTGTTTCAGTGAGTACAGATCGGATAACCTTTCTACAAGACCGGCGGCTACAAGCTGCTCTGCCACACTCTCGCCCAATCCTTCTATATTCATCGCTTCGAGAGAAGCAAAATGAATCAGTTTCTGCACCAGTTGGGCGGGGCAGGAAAGGTTTATGCACCGGATATATACGCCATCAGGATCTTTTCTCACAGGATGCCCGCACGACGGACAGTTCTGAGGGGGAAGTATCTTACCGGGAGATTCACTTTTCCTTATAACGCCGTTTATCTTAGGTATAACGTCACCGCCCCTCTCAATTTCAACCCTGTCGCCTATAGCGGCATCAAGCTTTTCTACCTGGTCAAAATTATGAAGCGTGACACTCGTTATTGTAACGCCACCCACCTGTACAGGATCAACCTTCGCTACCGGCGTTATAACGCCGGTCCTGCCGACACTGTATTCTACCCCGTTTATAACGCTTATCCCTTTCTTTGCCTCGAACTTGAAAGCTATGGCCCATCTTGGATTTTTTGAAGTCGCGCCAAGCCGGTCCTGTTCGGTAAAAGAATTGACTTTTATGACTGTCCCGTCAATCTCATAATCCAGACCCTGCCTTTTATTGTTCATCTGTCTGTAAACATTGAAAACATCTTCCAGGACATTACAGAGGACAGAATCAGGATTGACCGGAAGTCCCCAGCCGGCAAGTGTTTCAAGCAGTTCCCAATGGGTTAAGGGTTTCTCGATCCCGATCCATACACCTGTTCCGTAGAAAAAAGCGCTCATCTTCCTTTTTGCCGTTTCCGAAGGATCAAGCAGTTTTAATGTTCCGGCACATGTATTGCGCGGATTTGCAAAAAGTTTCAGGCCGTTTTTTTCTCTTTTTCTGTTTATCCTGTCAAACTCGGTTTTTCTTATGAACATCTCCCCCCTCACTTCAACGGTTTGAGGCGGTTTATCTGAGCTGAGTACAAGAGGTATCACCTTTTGAGTCCTGATATTACCCGTTACATCGTCTCCCTGCATCCCGTTACCGCGGCTCGCTGCAGTAACAAGACGGCCGTTTGCATAAGTCAGTGATATACCTACGCCGTCTATTTTCTCTTCTACAACGTATCCGGCTGACACAGGTCCGGACTTGGTTATCCTCTTTTCCCATTGTGCAACTTCTTCTTCGGAATACGTGTTCTCGAGAGAGAGCATCGGTACCGCATGAGTATGAGTCTCGAATTCATCGATCGGTTCTCCTCCTACCCTGTGTGTCGGAGAATCAGGATCATCATATTCAGGATACCTGTTTTCGAGTTCTACCAGCTCAGCATACAGCCGGTCGTACTGTTCATCTGATATTTCGGGATCCCCTTCTACATAATAAAGATGGTTATGATAACGCAGTTCCCTGCGGCATTCCCATATCCTTTCTTCTATTCCGGACTTTTTCTTATTCATGAATAAACGCTATTTCTTTTTCTTGAGCTCATTTGAACTCGAATCAAGGATACCGTTTACGAATTTATGCGATTTTTCGGTGGAAAAATATTTTGCCAGTTCAACAGCTTCGTTTATTGTAGCATTCCGGGGAATAGATTCATCAAAGAATATCTCGTAAAGCCCCATGCGGATTATGGCTTTATCTACACTGGCGATCCTCTCCATTTCCCAGTTCTCAGTATACTTAAGAATGGTCTTGTCGATGAATTCAATGTTTTTCAGAGTACCCGCGACAAGGTTGCGGGCAAATTCAATCATCTTTCCTGATCCATTTTCAGTGTCTATCATATCCCATGCCTTGGCCTCGCCGACCTCAAGGACATCAACGGCATAAAGAACCCTTACTGCCAGTTTACGTGCGTCTCTTCTTGTTCCCATTAATGTATATTTGTATATATGTCTGACATTTCAAGAGCTGCGCGGGCGGCTTCTTCACCCTTATTACCGCTTTTGCCGCCCGATCTCTCGAGTGCCTGCTCCAGACTGTCACAAGTGAGCACTCCGAAGGATACAGGGTATTCGCTCTTAAGTCCTTCTTCGGCTACTGTCCTTGCCACCTGTGAAGAAACATACTCAAAATGCGGAGTATCCCCCCTGATAACCGCGCCCAGACAGATTATCATATCATAGGAAGACGCCTTTATCAGCTTCTCCACACAGCCGGCTATCTCCCAGGCTCCAGGAACTTCATAAACCGTTATGTCATTCTCTTCCATCCCGCTCCTTATGAGTTCTCCGGCCGCTCCGTCAAGAAGTCCTTTCACAACCTGCTCATTTCTCCTAGCAACTACAATTACCGCTCTTTTCCCTGAACCGTATATCTTGCCTCTCACGATCTTCATCTCATCCTCCTTTTTTAAGCCTTCCTAAGCTGTAAGCTATAAGTCGTAAGCTTTAAGATACAACCACAAAAACATAATCTAAAATAAAAGTTTCCATGTATTTTTATTCTATTTTATATTTTAAGCTTATAACTTACCGCTTATAGCTGTTTCAATCCAGATAATGCCCCAGTTTTTCCTTTTTTGTTCTTAGATACTTTTCGTTTTCCGGCCGGGACTGTATAGATAGAGATACCCTCTCAGTAACTTTGAGCCCGTAACCGGAAATGCCTACTATCTTTCTCGGATTATTCGTTATCAATCTGATAGTACTCAGTCCCATATCCGCCAGTATCTGCGCCCCTATTCCATAATCCCTCAGATCCGCCTTGAAACCGAGAGCATGATTCGCTTCAACAGTATCAAGTCCTTCATCCTGCAATGAATATGCCTTGATCTTGTTATGAAGACCTATGCCCCGGCCCTCCTGTCTCATGTAAAGTACTACTCCCTGTTTGTCAGCAGCTATCATCTTCATTGCTGCTTCCAACTGGTCACCGCAGTCACACCTTATTGATCCCAGTACATCTCCGGTAAAACATTCCGAATGGACACGGACCAGCACGTCTTCTTTTCCTTTTACGTTTCCTTTCACTAATGCAATATGTTTTTCTTCCTCGTTCAGCACGGACCCGTACATCATGAGTCTGAATTTGCCGTATTTTGTCGGCAATTCTGTCATGCTCTCACATCTGACAAGGTGCTCATTCTCGTAACGGTATTTTATCAAGTCAGCTATTGTTATCAGTTTCAGTTTATGTTCCCTGATAAAGACCTTCAATTCATCCATCCTCGCCATAGAACCGTCTTCGTTCATGATCTCGCAGATGATCCCCGCGGGCATCAGTCCTGCCAGTCTAGCCAGGTCCACTGAAGCTTCCGTATGGCCCGCACGTACCAGTACGCCGCCCTCCCTGTATCTAATGGGAAAAACATGCCCTGGTGTAGAAATAGCGTTTTTCCCGGCATTAAGGTCAGCCAGTACGCTTATGGTCTTAGCTCTGTCTTTCGCTGATATACCGGTTGACACCCCTTCCCGTGCATCGCATGAAACTGTGAAATGCGCCTCTTCGGAATAACTGCTGCGATCCATTGAACTCAAACCCAGTTCATCAAGACGGCTGCCCTCAAGGCTCACACAAATAAGACCCCTGCCGTATCTTGCCATAGTATTGATCGCTCCTGGTGTTACTTTTTGCGCAGCCATTACCAGGTCACCTTCGTTCTCCCTGGACTCATCATCTACTACCACAATAAGTCTGCCGGCTTTTATATCTTCGATCGCTTCTTTGATCGTACTGATATGGCTGTTGTCTGTAATATTCCCGATTTTATTTTTATTCTCCATTTATGATCTCTCCTTCATAGCGATAATATCCGCCTCCAGGTTAACAGTCAGTGAAGAACCTGCACCGTCAAGATTTGTCCTTTTTACTGTCTCAGGTATTATTCCCACTTTGAAATAATCTTTCCCGACCTCATTAACAGTCAGCGAGACCCCGTTTACCGCAACCGAACCTTTTTCTGAAAGCCTGGCCGTAAATCCTCTCGAAGCCCTGATCGTCAGGTGCTTTGTCTTTCCGGAAACCCTGGAGGATATGATCTTTCCCACTTCCATAACATGACCGTATACAATATGGCCTCCGAGCCTTCCGCCCATGACCATCGCCCTTTCAAGGTTAACCCGGCTCCCCGTCCTCAATCTCAAAAGAGCAGACTTTTTCATGGTCTCTGCTCCTATATCCATAATGTATCTGTTTTTCTTCTGTAAATCTGTTACTGTAAGGCAGACACCGTCCACCATCAGGCTGTCGCCTGCTTTGATATCCGTCAAAACGGTTTCGATACATAAAGTATTTCCCCTTACATACACGACCCGGCCGCAATCCTCAACAAGTCCCGTAAACATCGTTTATCCTATGTCTCCCTGCATTACTATATCACTGCCTATCTCGAACCTTTTAATACCGGATAGTCTGAGCGCCTTTTTGAGCGAACTTATACCCGTACCGTCACAAGCCGTGGGAGCGTCCCTCCCCCCTATTATTATTGGCGCATAAATATAAATAATGCGGTTCACATTACCGTCATCAATAAAATTACCTATAGTATCACCGCCTCCCTCGACAAGAAGCGATATCATCTTTCTTTCATACAGGTAATCCAATACGCATGTCGTATCAATACGGCCGTTCTTACACGGCGCTTTTACAATATCAGTATTTTTATCCGCGAACATCCTGATCTTTTCCGGATCAGAATCATATTGCGTGAAGACCACTGTGTTTTCTCCTATTATCTTAGTTCCCGGATCGATAGAAAGCCGGGGATCGATTACAATCCTCAACGGGTTCTTTGCCGCAGGTTCTGTCATGCGGTACGTAAGTTCCGGATCATCCTTGTTTACTGTTCCGGCACCTGCGAGTATCGCGTCATTTTCCCCTCTTAATCTCATAGTAAAATCCCTTGACTGGGATCCGGACACCCATCGGCTTTCACCGTCTTTCGTTGCGATCTTTCCATCCCATGAAAGGGCCGCTTTAACTGTTACAAACGGCTTTTTATTTACCTGATATTCTACATAATCTCTTATGAGCTCACGCGCTTCTTCCTCCATTATACCGCAGATCACCTCGATTCCCGATTCTTTGAGACGGCCGATTCCGCTTACCACAGGATCCGGATCTTCTATGCCGATTACAACCTTTGATATTCCCTCTTTAATGATCCTTTCCGTACATGGCGGAGTTTTCCCTTGATGAGAACACGGCTCCAGGGTAACGTACATAGTCGCATCCTTCACACCGGCAGAAGCGGATTCTATTGCTTCCGTCTCTGCATGTGGACCGCCAAACCTTGTATGATAACCCTCACCTATCACTTTTTTGTTTTTCACTATGACACAACCGACTCTCGGATTGGGAGAAGTATTGTTCATTCCCAGCCTTCCGAGCTCAATAGCCCTCATCATATATTTGTCTGTTATGTCCATAATAAATAAAAAAACCGGAGCCTTTGCTCCGGGATTTTAGTTCCATATCATCAAAAGAAAGACATCTTCTTCCATCCGGCCTCTAACCGTCGGTATCTGTTTTACACAGATTCAGCCCGCACTGATCTGCAGGCTCGCGGACTCCCGGATACTTTATTATCCGATCACCGCCGGCTGGGATTTCCACCCAATCCCGAAGACTTTTTTATTTTAGCTGAATATATCAATTTTGTCAAACATATTTTTAATGTATTTTTATTGTATATGATTGACAGCATATATTAATAAATAATTAATAATATACTTTAATTGTGTCACTGAGATATTATTCATTGTATTCCGCAAAATATTCTTAGTATAACGGAAGATCTTCAACTTCAATACCCTGTTGAGGAGCTTTTTCCGGTTCGTTTGTTCCTTCCAGGAAATCAAATGCCGTATCTTCCTGCCGCTGTTTTTCAGCCGCTTCTTTGATAGCCCTGTCTATTTCTTGAATATACTGAACTGCTTCAGTATGCCGATTATTGATTTCAAGTATCTTATAGAACTCTTTTTTTGCTTTCTGGTATTTTTTATTACTAAACTCTTTTTTCCCTTTTTTAAGATAATCGGATATCTTTTTTTCTTCTTTATGGTCCCTGTCTATTTTTTCGGCAATGGCAATATATTCAACTGCTTCTTTGTTTTCAGGATCGATCTTCAGCGTCTTTTTAAATTCCTTTATAGCCTTATCATATTTTTTTCTTTCATAGTAACCCATGCCTCTGTCAAGATAGTATTCCTCTTTACCGGTCTTCCCCGATTCTATTATTTCTGTTATCTTTTCTTCAGTCATTTCCGTTTCTGCATAAACATCAGCGTTATCCCCGATGACTTCAGCTTCGCCGGGGCTCTCCTTGTCAGGTACCCCTTCATTTTCTTCAGCCGCACCCGGCTTCTTCAACGGTTCCGGGATCTCTTCTTCTTCCTGTTCCGCTATAGATACAGGAACAACCTTGTCCGGTACAGCCTTTTTCTCTTTCTTCTTTTCTATCTTAAAGAAAGGAGTGTCCTTTTTCTTTATTTCAGTTTCTGCGCGCTCTATATATTTTATTGACTGAAAATGCACCGTATCTATTTCAAGGATCTTCTTGAATTCCATTATGGATTCCGGATATTTTTCTTCGGCAAAATATTGCCGGCCCTTCAAAAAGCATTTTTTCTTAAGTTCAAGGACTTCTTCTTTTTCTATTTTTTCTTCTCCGGGCACTCTTCTTGTTTTACCTGAAAATGTGTACCTGAAAGATATTCTATGAGTACTGCCGAGACTGCCATATGGCACCCATGCATAATCGACGACGACACCCGCCAATCCCAGTCCGCCGCCGAACGACAGGCCGGATGTAACTCCCAGGTCATTCAATGTCGATGTCCTGTATCCCGTCCTCAGCCAGCAATCCATTCCTGCCACACGCATGTTATATTCCCCGCCGGCATGGACACTCGGACTGTTATCTATTGGAAAATTGCTGTCAAAATATATACTAAGCCGCTCGGGGACCGCACTGTAACATATCCCGGATTTTATATTCAGCGGAAGCGGTTCCGATATTTCCCTGTACTTTATTCCCATCCCGGCGTTCTGAAGCGAACACCCGAAAAAAAGCCTGTCGTCCATAAATCCCTTCATATATCCTATATCTCCGGCAAATGCCAGAGCTTTTTCATCATCTATGGCTGACTGAATAAACTTTATATTTATGCCGCACATGTTTGAATTGATCACCTTTGCGCCCGAAATTATTATAATTATATCATAGGGGCTGTATTGTTCTCCTGATGCCGCTCCCGTATTATAGTATCCTGCAATAGGGTCCATACCAAGATAGTTCACTGAAACTGCCGCAACCCCTTTCCTGCCGGGATATGCAAATGTCAAATAGTCATAAAATATATCTTCGAACCATACAGCATGCATTGCACTTATCTGCATATCCCTGATGCTTGACAGTCCGGCAGGATTCCAATACACCGCATCAGGATTGCCGTAAGCCGCGCAATACGCCTCGCCCATACCTGCGGCCCTGCTTCCCATAGGCAGCTTCATAAATGCAGCCGATGTTGTCCCTAAATTATCCCTGTTAAAAAAAGCGGCCGTACAGTACTGACATACTGATAATATGAACAGTATTGAAACAAATATTGCCTTTTGATGTTTTCTCATCTTATTATTGAAAATTTCCCGGTCTTTTTAGTCCCGCCTGGATCTTCTATGTAGAATATGTATACACCGCTTGCCAGGTCTTTCCCGCTGCTGCTTTTAGGTTCCCAGACGAGCTTATCGATCAGCGAATCTTTTTCAATCTCTGCCACTTTCTCGCCTGCTATATTATAGATCTCTATAGAAGCTCTGCTTGTCAGTCCTCCGAATGTAATATAATCTGCGTCATAGAGACCGCCTGAACCGGGTTTGTACGGATTCGGGTATGCGTAAGCATCTTTAATATCCGTTGCAGGTGCGGATTGAACAGTTGCTACAGCATTATTTACAAAACCGGAACCGGATGAATAAATGCTGAAAACCATGCTTTTAACTCCGGCTGCCGGATTTCCGTTTGAATCAAGCAGTTGTCCCTGGAAACTTATCTTTTCGGGTATAGCCGTCTCACCGGCTGCTACTGATACGACCATCAGCAATATTGCATACACCGCTGCTCTGAAATATTTTTTATTACACATAATATACCTCCATTATTAAAATATAATTATATTTAATAATTAATAAGCAAAGATTGGATTTATTTCAAGGTCTAACGGAAAATTAGTATTACCGGTCAGATACCAGTAATAGGACTTTTTTATGTAAGTATTGTCTGCAGTTGCCTGTTTAGTGTATAGATAAGGATATTAATTTATTTCAGCATCTCGGCTATTTTTCTGCCTGAAAGGAGCATACCGCCGAATACAGGCCCCATTCTCGGTGAACCGAACGCTGCATTTGCAGCCATACCGCAGACATACAGTCCGCCGTATATTTCTTTCGTGTTTTCAACAACCAGAGACTCCGCTTTTTCTGCCCACATCGATTTTTCACCCAGTATTTTGCCTGTCTCTGTTTTTAGCCTTCCGGTCTTCTTTTCTACTATTTTGCATATTTCAAGGGAATGGCCGGTAGCATCTATTACCGCTTTAGATCTCACTGTAACAGGATCTACATGAAGGCCTGCTGACTCTACTGCCGTCCAGTTTATTACTACACCGCAAACACAGTCTTCCCGCATCATTACATCTTCTATAGATATGCAGTTGAAGATCCGGCATCCCGCATCACAGCAGCCTGCAACCAGTTTACCTACCGATTCTATTGAAGAGGCGACATAATTACCTTCGTCACCTGAATACTTTATGCCGAATTCATCAAGGATCTCCAGTGCCGGTTCCTGTACAACGATCTTCGGAAACATCATTCCGCCTCCCCACATACCGCCTCCTAATGAAAGTTTCCTTTCAAAAAGCACGACCTTTTTGCCGCTTTTGGCAAGGTAAGTACCCGCAACCAGGCCGGCAGGACCGCCGCCGCCTATAATAACATCGACATCCAGACTATCCAGTAATTCGTCTGTTGCGGTCTTGATTATACTTTTTGTAACTTTTATCTCATCAATCATATTTTACTCTCCGATCTAACTGTATCCTTCATAACTACACGGCACTTAGCCGTTTTTCATCCGTCGTTTCCACAAATCCCCCGGCAGATCTTCTAAAAATGAAGCTCCATCGCATTTACCGGGCACGGGGCTATGCAAAGTTCACATGCAATGCATTTTTCCGAATCAAAAATAATCTCTCTTGTCTCGACGTCAACTTTCAGAGCTTCGGTAGGACAGAACGTTACGCATGCGCCGCAATGCGTACATTTTTCATCATCTCTTTTGATATCTTTGGAAAGAGGCTCAATAGTGATCCCTATTCCCTCCAGGTATTTGATCCCGGCATTATACTGTTTTTCATCTCCGTGAAGTTCCAGTACCATCACGCCTTCCTGTTCCGGAAGTATTTTTGCCTTGAGTATATTGAAGCTGAGGTCGTATTCTTTTACTAAAGTGACGACTATCGGCTGATTTACAAGATTATACGGAAAATGAAGTACTATTTTTTTCTTCGGCATATTATATATCTCCCCTAATACCTGACTCTCACTTTGTATTTCAGGATATCTTTATCCTTCTTGCGGATTTTGATATCAAACTTAACGGAAAACGCATCTACCTTTTCATATTCATGTGAACTCTCGATTATTTCCCAGTCGCCGTTTAGCTGTTCATGAACAGATACAGTTATATCTTCGTCCTTATGATTTTTCAGAATTACTTCCCAGGACGTCTCATAAGCATTATCGTAGAGTTTATTAAAATCGGTCTGGGTCCTCTCACATACAATATCAAAAGCATTTCCCGCCTTCAGTCTCACCTGTTCATCTTCCGGAGTATGTTCTATCAAGTCTTCTCCGATAAACTGAAGACTTCCCCCTGAATCCTCCCTGTACATCCTTACCGTTCCTTTAGGAAGCGCCATACCAAGATTAGAATCTTTGGAGTTCTTGAATATTACATATACGCTGACATCATGCTTCTGTTTCTTTGCACCGTATCTGGACATAAAATACCCAGGCCCGGATTCAGCAATAAATCTCTTTTCAACTGCTACTTTTTGTACATTCAGCAGACTGATCTGTTTCTGCTGATTATTCTTAAGTGTAGAAGGCCGCTCCAGAGTATAAAGATGATATTCAAAAAATCCTTCTTCCCTGAAACCCCCGGCTCTTTTTACTGACATGTCAGCCTCCGCTGCCATATTCCCCATTCTGCTATAGTTCCCAGGCGCCATATGCACATCACCCGCAATAAGTTTCAGCTTAGCATTATTGTATGCTGTCCCGCTTTTATTGTTTATTGTTACCCAACCTGAAAAATCCGCCGTCTTGTTATCATTACCCAGTACCATTACGTAATCTGCCTTCCAGTTTATATCAGCTGTAAGATATGATGCTTCGATCATGTGCATGCCGCCCGCATCATTATCCAGCAGCCAGACAAGGGTCGGCCGCGATATAAGGTTCTCGGGTATCTCCGGCAGTATCTGGTATCCCGGAAATCCGAGATGTATCTCGCCGTTTATCTCGTAAACAGGTTTGTCATTATTGCTCAGGAGCTTTGCATCAACGGTTCTTTCGGGATTACTGTCATTATCATAAGAGATCAGCTTGATTTTTTTACCGATATACTTATCCAGGAGTTTGGAGGTGTTCATCAGATCATATTCGTAATTCTGTTCAAGTATCGCCAGTTTGTCTCCATGGTCTATCGATTTAATATGAACTGTTTCAGGTCTTATCGAAGAAGCCACATCCATGAATTTAAGATCAAGTATCCCCGAAGTGATCCTGATATTCCGGACATCCTTCACCAAAGCGAGATTGTTATTATAAACAGTTATTTCAAGTGATTTTTGATCCGATGCATCGGTCTTACTCCCTGCTGAATATAACGGTATGCAGACGATCGCCTGTAATGTCATATATGCCAGTATATGAGCTAATTTCATCAGTTTGTATCCTTCATGTTCTTAAACCTGATATCAGAACTCGAATCAGGAATAGTCATCTGGGGCTCTCCCAGCAGGAATTCCCCTTTTTCTATCCATTCTTTCAAAATACATGCTATCTTAACCGCCCGGGAATATGAGGAAAGTGAAGCTGTAGGAACATCTTTTTTATCTATTTTTATCATACCGGACTTCAGTTCCCCGTATGTGACTCTTCCGAGTGTTTTCCCTGTAGCATTGGGATAATCATAAGAATAATCGACTATCGGACAACTAATATCGTCATCAGACGCACCGCAGCTGAGCGCTATCCTTTCATCCAGTACCGGTATCGGTATCCCAATCCCGACCATAAGGCTTGCGCCATACCCGACCATCGATACTCCCCTTATCCATTCTGCAGACATCTCCTTCAGATTTCCTGTTACCATCAGCGTACCGGCAGCTGCCATTGGAATATCCAGGTCTGTTCTCGGTACGCATGGAGAATGCTGAGTCCCGTTCCATGTAACAAAGCCCTGAGCTCCGCCGAGGAATATCCTGGTTCCCAGTCCTATTGTCCTGTATTCAGGATCATTTAAAAGTGGCGATAACTGGCCCGCACTGCAGTAATTGGCATTACCTAATCCCGGTTTCAAAGTACCCATATATGTATAGATCGTCTTTTTTGAACAGTTTACCGCACAATTGTAATTCTGGTAAGCATTCCTGGGATTACACATCACCGCCTCATTAATATCATCCAGCGATATCTCGGTTTCAATTTCATTGTTGGGATAACAATCGGTACCGTACGATACCGCTTTTAGTTTTACTTTTTTTCCGGCTACGAGGTCTTCAATAACATGGCCGCCGCCGTAATGGAATTGGCCCGGATGTTCCTTATTGAGCGGGTCATTCCAGGGCATCTGGGTCGCGCCCAGATACACATCGACAGCAGCAAGTCCTGCACATACCTCAACTTCATTCAGCCATGCTTTCTGTATCTTTATCTTCGGATTGGAATGCCCCAGATTGAGGAAAACCCCTGAGGAACACATCGGGCCGAAAGTCCCGGTTGTCACTACATCAACATAATCTGCCGCCTCTTGCGCTCCTCTCTCCCGGACTATAGGGATCATCTCCTCAGCTGTTACTATCACAGCTTTGCCAAGTTTTATTTTTTCGTTTATGTCTCTTATAGTTTTAGCCATTTATTCCTCCAAAACAGCGCTTTTATACTGTATATTATTCAGATATATTAGTATATTTATTTAATTTTGCAAATCTCCATATCGCCCTTCACTCCCATCTTGTCCCCAATTATAATCATACAGCCGCATATACCTTGTAAAGTTTGTGCGTATTCTAATCCTGTTTCTATATCCGAATGTGTGTTTATCCTGTTACCTACAGCTGTTGCCGCCGCATCAGACAATGAAGCGCTTGAAGAAAGGCATACCACTGCATCAGCATTACCGTACGAGACAGAATGGCCTACCGTACCTGATGACGTACACATACCCATAGGGCTCATCTCAGGAACAAGTTTTATTCCGATCCTCATGCTGAACGGTGAGTCTCCGGCAAAAACTGCAACCGTCTTCCCTTCTTTTATGTCAAAATAAATATCTCCGCCGTTTTCTACGATAACCTCATCAGAGTATTTGGACAGCTCTACACCTACCGCTTCGGATACGGCTCCGGCGACAGCAGCCATCGGACCGACACCCGCCGTTCTTGATGCCAGAATCATGTTCCTGACAATATCAGGCATACAGGACTCTTCGGAGACAGGCTCCATCGCAGTCTTGAACGACGGATGTCTGTCGATATATTCATGCAATTCTTCTCTTGCTTTCTTCAGGGCAGCAAGCGCTTCTGCACTCAGGTCGCTTTTTGTTGATATATACAGGTCGGACTCGGCCATGCAGACTTTATATGTATTCATACCGGGATTAAAAACTCTATTCCGGTAGTCCCGTTTTGAGTAGAGCTTCACCATTCTGCTGCTCCAGATAATCCTCGATCAGACCTACACTGCCCTCAAAAAAATCCGATTCGAGATATTTTATGTAATTTCTGATCTCATCAACTTTTTTATTGAATATCTCCTTATTATTGGTAGAAACGGATTTTGCGGCAGGAAGTTTCAATTTAAGAAAGTTAACAGGTTTGCCATACCTTTCTATCTTGAAATCAAGATGAGGACCAGTTGCAAGACCGGTCATGCCTACATAGCCGATTAACTGCCCCTGCTTTACATTTACTCCTTTATTTATTCCTTTTGCATATCTGCTGAGATGGCCGTAATGGCTGGTATAAATTGAATTGTGTTTCACAATGACTGTCTTACCATAACCATTTTCCCATCCGACAAATACAACTTTCCCATTTCCTATAGATGATACCGGTGTGCCGGTGGGGGCAGCATAATCTATCCCGTAATGTGGTCTGACAATCTTCAAAATAGGATGCATCCTGTGTAAAGAAAAATAAGAACTTATCCTTTTATAATTCAAAGGCGCCTTTAAAAACTGTTTTCTGAATGACTCCCCTTCTGAATTATAGTAATCCGGTAATTCTCCGTCATTGAACCTTATTGCCGTTAAATTCCCTGCATGTCCTTTGTATAAAGCAGCGATTATAGATCCGTTCTCAACAGGTTCTCCATCCAGATAATACCTCTTGAACACGAGCTGGAACCTGTCTCCCGGCCGTACTTCTGTAAAGAAATCGATCTGCCACTGGAATATCTCGGTAAAATTCATTATCATCCTGGTTTCTATACCGCAATTCTGCATTCCCCCGTAAAGGCTGCTGTTAATAACACCTTTTACTGCAGCAAGTTTTTCTTCCGTCTCCGGAATAAATTTACTTACAATAAAACCGTAAGTGGACCTGTCAGCGACATAATTGAGAAGCGGAGACGGCATATATATGAATTTAAGTATGTTTCCGGAAGTGGAAGAATATACTTTATAGCTGTCTCCCGGCTTGATGTGTTTTGTATTGAGTTTTTCTGACAGCGCTTTACTGAGGGAAATGGTCTCTTTTATCGAAAAATCTCTGGTCAGTGCTTTATAGAGCGAATCGCCCTTTCCTATTTTACCGTCTTTTATAACTATTCCGAAATTATCTTTCAGCGGGAATAAACGGTCTCCGATTTTACCCGCAAAAATAAAGATGAGTACCAGACAGGAAATCGCTATGAGCTCTAAAAGAATTTTCCTTAATTTGCTTTTCTTCAATATCCCTTCATTCTGCTCATTTCCAGCCTGCGGCGCGCTTCTTCCTCCTGTTTGTTGTAAGCGTTGAGTATGCCGAGTCCTACCTGGTTTCCGACAGTTGTCATGATTATCTCTTCCTCATTAGTGAATCTCATTTCAGTGCCCTTTTTCTCAACAATTATATATGCAAGGACATTGTTCTCTTCCTTAACAGGTATTCCCAGCACTGCACCCTGATTACTGTTATCCGTAATTAACTTACCGGCTGCCTGTTCTATCAGTTCAACGGCTCTTTCTTCACTGGTTACCTCAATACCTTTCATGAAGGCAATGTCATACTGCTCTGTAAACGGATTCAGTATGAGTACCATTCCTCCTGATGCGTCATTGATATCATCTATCAGCCTGTTAAGGATCTGCTCGGACATTTCAGCCAGAGTATAGTTTCCACCGACTATTTTTCCTGTTTCGAAAACCGTGACAAAATGGTTGGATGTCGCTTTAAGTCTCCTTGACAACAGCTGGAGGCTGTTAAACAGGAAGTTTATACCGGGCCCCGGATGATCACAGATAAATTTCCTGAAATTCTCACTGCTTATACGGTATATCTTTGAATCCTGTCTGGCCACTGCGTCAGCTGTCCGCTTGGTATCATCAAACACGGCCATTTCTCCGAACGGCTGGCCGCTCGTGATTATACCGATTACCCTGTTCTGTTTTTTTATCTCGACTTCACCGTCTACAACTATGAATGTCGCATTTCCCTCTTCGCCTTCACTTATTATTTTATCCCCCGTTTTGTACTCTATTATCTCAATGATCTCCGAAAGTTCATTCAGATCTTCTTCAGGGAAAATACTGAATATGGATATTTTCTTCAGGCCGTCGATCATACTTTACCTCCCTGCATGCAAAACTGTCTCAAAAGATTCGCGTTATTTGCTTTTGTAAGAGCTGAATCGAATGTTATTGTACCCTTATTTACGAGAAGTGAAAGATCCTTGTCAAGACTCTTCATGCCGAATTTCCCGCCTACTTCTATTGCATTGTATATCTGGTGCGTTTTCCCTTCCCTTATAAGATTTGCAATAGCCGCATTCACTATCATCAACTCGCGGGCAGCGACACGGCCCTTACCCTCCGCAAGCGGGACAAGCTGCTGACAGATAACAGCCCTTAGTACAACAGAGAGCTGGGTCCTTACCTGCTGCTGCTGAAACGGCGGGAATACGTCGATTATCCTGTCAACTGTCTGTGCAGCATCCGTCGTATGCAGTGTCGCAAAAACCAGATGCCCTGTTTCCGCAAGCGTCAGAGCAGCACCGATCGTCTCAAGATCACGCATCTCTCCTATGAGGACTATATCCGGATCCTGCCTCATAGCCCGTTTAAGAGATTCTTTGAAATTATTGGAATGGCTGCCGATTTCTCTTTGTGTAACAACACAGTTAAGTTTCGGATATACATATTCAATAGGATCTTCAATCGTGAGAATATGTTCTTTCCTTTCTGTGTTTATCAGGTTTATCATGCTCGCCAATGTCGTGGATTTGCCGCTTCCGGTGGGTCCGGTAACAAGTATCATACCGCGCGGAGTCTTTGTCAGATTTATAATAATATCTGTCAATCCTACTTCTTCGGGACTGGGAATATCGGTCGGTATAACCCTGAGGACCGCCGCAAGCCCGTCTTTCTGTTCCAGGACATTGACTCTGAATCTCCCTATAGTCTCAGCGCTCAGAGAAGTGTCAAGCTCGCCTTCCAGTTTGAATTTTTCGATCAGTTTTTCCGTAAGTGCTCCGAAAATTATTCTCTGAGTATCTTGCTTGGAAAGCGGATCCACATTCAATGCGCGCATCTCTCCGTTTATCCTCAGGAAAGGCGGCCGCTCCGGCACTATGTGAATGTCCGATGCGCCGTATTTAACCGCCGCCTGCAGTAATTCCATTATGTCCATAGTCAAACCTCCGCTGAATTTATCCAGTATTTACTTCAGAATCCAGTTAATGTTTGATAATTATAGCACAAATAATGCTGGTTGTAAATCTCAATTTTCACGAAGAATTTTCACGAAGAACTTCTGGCAGGAATTTTAGCAGGAACATCCGCAAAGAACATTTGGCAGAATATGATATCTATTCAATACGGCACTTTTTAATAAAAAAAGATTAGTTTGAAATATATAGAAACTTTGTTTTTTTATACGGTGTTACCCCCCACAGGAATTATTATAAATAAATTTTTATTAAATGTCAACTTGTGGTGAACATGAATCCTGTAAGTTATGCGTACGGCTGGAAGCTTAAAACAGCTGTAAGATGTAAGTTGTAAGCTGTAAGATGTAAGTTGTAAGCTGTAAGTTTTAAGCTTTGGAATGTAATTTTATGATAAAAAAGTGCGTAGATTTTTTGTTATTGATCTTGTCTTTCAGCTTACGGCTTGAAGCTTGAAA
Organism: Elusimicrobiota bacterium; assembly: GCA_043813605.1. Lineage (GTDB taxonomy): Bacteria > CG03 > SLGR01 > SLGR01 > JBDRKX01 > JBDRKX01. Next base: position 24,131 of record JBDRKX010000062.1, read on the forward strand.
CAGCTGTAAGTTGTAAGCTGTAAGATGTAAGTTTTAAGCTTTGGAATGCAATTTTATGATGAAAAATGGCGTGGATTTTTTGTTATTGATCTTTTATTTAAGCTTACGGCTTGAAGCTTACAACTTATAGCTTATATATGGAGCGGGCGATGGGGTTCCTTCTCCTTCATTGCCTTATCTCCCATTCACTCAAAGCCGGCCTGCCTCGCTGACGGCATCCTGCCTTTTCACGCACTGCGTGCGCTCGTCAGGCTTCGAACCCCTTCTATTCATAATATTGTTTTATTCTATTTCTTTGTCTGAAATGTATACTTAAGGCAGGATTTGGAGCGGGCGATGGGGTTCGAACCCACGGCCTTCTCGTTGGCAACGAGACGTTCTCCCACTGAACTACGCCCGCTCTCTATTCAGTTATCAAGCACTTTAATACCAGGAAGCTCTTTTCCCTCAAGAAATTTTAAACTTGCACCGCCTCCTGTAGATATATGTGTAAAACCTTTAGTGTCTATTCCCAGGTTCTTTATTGCAGAAACTGTGTCACCTCCACCCGCAATCGAAGATGCACCGTTACTAGTGGCTTCTACTATCGCCTGAAGGACACTCTTTGTCCCTTTTGAAAAATTCTCGACCTCAAAAACGCCCATAGGGCCATTTATTACAATTGTCCGGGCCCCCTGTATCTTCTTGGCGTATCTCTCTCTTGTTTCCAGGCCGATATCGACACCCATGAGGTCCTTCGGTATATCCACTTCAGTTATCTCGACACTGTTGGGATCATCAAGGCTGGCAGCAGCGACATGATCAGTCGGCATATCCAGATCGACATTATACTCCCGGGCTTTACTCAATATCATCTGCGCCGTAGAGATATTATTCTCGTCCAGAAGCGATTTTCCTATTTCTTTTCCTCCAGCTTTAAGCAGCGTATAAGCCATACCTCCGCCAATAAGTATTATATCAGCCTTCTCCAGCATTTTTTCTATGACCGGTATCTTTGTTTCAAGTTTTGCACCGCCGAGACATACTACCAGAGGATGTTCTGGATCAAGGCCCATAGATAAATATTTTATCTCTTTTTCGAGCAGCATCCCTGCTGCTGATGGCAGCAATTCAGCTACTCCTACCATTGACGCATGTTCCCTGTGAACCGTTCCAAACGCATCCTGAACAAAGAGATCAGCCAGAGATGCCAGTGACTTGGCAAATTCAGAGTCGTTATTCTTCTCACCGGGATAAAAACGCAGATTTTCCAGCAGAAGAACATCTCCGGGTTCAAGAGATGACGCAAGCCGGGAAGTCTCATCTCCCAGAACCTCTTCTGCAAACCATACGCTGATGCCCAGCAGTTCGCTGAGCCTGTCAGCGACCGGTCTGAGCGAATACTCATCTACCCGTTTGCCTTCAGGCCTGCCCAGATGGCTCACAAGTATGACAGCAGCGCCTTTTTTCAGCAATTTTTTAATTGTCGGAAGAGCTTCTGTTATCCTTGTGTCATCCTGTATAACACCGTCTTTGAGCGGCACATTGAAATCACAGCGAACCAGTACTTTTTTCCCCGCGACTTCGAGATTCTCAATAGTTTTCAGCATAACCGGCCTGTTTACCCCAGATCAACGATCTTCTTCATCAGATCGACGCACCGGCATGAATATCCCCACTCATTGTCATACCAGGAAATAACCTTTATCATATTCCCTCCTATAACGCTGGTTGAAAGCGCGTCAAAGATCGAGGATTCCGGCTGCCCGATTATGTCCGCTGACACTATAGGGTCTTCAGTATATTCCAGTATGCCTTTAAGTTCTCCTTCAGAAGCTTCTTTCATAGCTGCGTTGATCTCTTCTACCGTTGTATCTTTTTCGAGCTCAGCCACGAAATCCACTATTGACCCTACCGGTATAGGGATCCTCATCGCCATACCGTCCAGTTTACCGTTCAGTTCCGGTATAACTTTACCTACCGCTTTCGCAGCGCCTGTAGTCGTGGGAATGATACTCACTGCGGCTGCCCGTGAACGCCTAAGATCGCTATGCGGAAAATCAAGTACGTTCTGGTCGTTTGTATACGCATGAATCGTTGTCATCAGACCTCTCTTTACGCCGAATTTATCATTGAGGACCTTGACCACGGGTGCAAAACAGTTTGTAGTACATGATGCATTGGATATGATCTTATGTTCTGCGGTTAATGTACCGCAGTTAACACCCATTACAATTGTTGCATCTATTTCATCCTTGGCGGGTACAGAAAGCAGCACTTTTTTAGCTCCGGCTTCAATGTGTTTCTGTATCTGTTCTCTCTTTCTGAAAACACCTGTCGACTCAAGAACTATATCAACTTCCATCTCTCCCCACGGGAGATTTGCGGGATCTTTTTCAGAAAGGATTTTGATCTTTTTTCCGTCAATTAATATGCAGCCATCACCCGCTTTTACATTGCTCGGATACCTGCCGTATACTGAATCGTATTTTAAGAGATGCGCAAGTGTAACCGGATCAGTAAGGTCATTGATAGCCTTAACCTCGAATCCTCCTACTTCCATCATTCTCTTAAAAACCTGCCTGCCGATTCTACCAAATCCATTAATTCCTACATTGATCGTCATCTGATATCTCCTTTCCGTTCAATAAATAAAAGTTATATCCCTACGCGTGAAACATTTATTTTATGTATTTTTTTAAAAGTGTCAACTCTGCGAATCAAATCATCTAAAATGTAACCCGGAGGGCATTCGTCGACTCATTTGAAAATGTAACCCAGATAAAGCCTTTCACATATAATGTACCCCATGGAGGGTCGCATTATGAAGTTACAATTTAGAATGAACTATTTGCACAAAATTTATCACAGATATCACAAAGCATT
>JBDRKX010000063.1:0-9108 GCA_043813605.1 Elusimicrobiota bacterium
CTTTGTTCTATATTGCCGACCAACTTATTTACAAGAAGAAATCTTTGGGATTGGCTGAATGCTCCATTCCATGAAAAGAGCAATTCTCCAATGGATTTATTGCAACAGAGTTTTAGCTTTGGCTAATTTGGACAGTAATGTTGTGAAATACTTAATTTACAGGATACAGACACTGTTTTGATGTAAGTCGTATACGAATTGCTGTGCCGGGAATGTCTGCCTGTTACTCTGCTGAAATAATCTTTTTAAGCGCGTCTTCGATCGCCTGTTTGGTTTCAGGTTTTTCTTTAGGCAGCACTTCCAGAAGATATTTTAAAGCCCGCCTGTCTTTTATTTCACCGAGCGTATCAGCGATCTCTTTTTTCAGTTCTTTATCGATAAGCAGGAACCTGCCCAGCTTGATAACGCTTCTTTTAGATTTTAAGACTCCCAGCATGGAGATGGCCGCTTTTCTGACTTCCATATCCCGGTCGCTCAAAGCCCTGCAGAGTTCATCCACAGAATCATTGTTTCCTATAGCGCCCAGTGTATAGACGGCAGACAGCCTTATGTCATTCATCTTATCTGCGAGCGCTCTTCCGATCTCGGCTACAACGGTCTCGTCTCCGCGTACAGAAAGCAGTCCTATGACCTGTTTCCTTATACGGTAATCCGCGTCATCTATTGCCGAAGCCAGCACCTTAAGAGAATTCGGAGTACCTATTTTGGCAAGTATCTCCAGCCCTTTTCCCCTTATTTCAATGTCCTCGTCTTTTAAAGATTTCTTTAATGGTTCGACTACCTGTTCTCCGCCCATCTTATTATACGCTTCGACTATCTTCATACGGGTTCCGGTATCTTTATGTTCCATACCTTTCTGGAGCATCTCTATGGCAGGCGGACCGCCTATGCTGGAAATATAGGTTATCGCAAGTTCCCTGTGTTCCGCTTTTTCATCATCTATCGATTTTCCGAACAGCCTCGCTATAAACGGGCCGCTGTACCCGCCGGGAGTACTGGTATGTATCGCGTATATCCCGTCAATGGCTATCTTTCGTATTTCAGCCGATTTATCAGTCAACGCCGTACCGAGATATTTAAGCGCGGTCTCTTTGTCCATTATTTTAATGGCATCGATCGCTGTTTTTCTTATCTCTTCACTCGTATCATTAAGCGCACTGCCTATCGAATCAGCCGCTTCGTCTTTCATCTCTATCAAACCGGCAAGCGCGACCGATCTTATATAATCTTTATCGTCTTTCAGCGCTTCGGTAAGCGGCACGATTATATCCGATCCGCCGACTTTGACCAGCGCTTTTACGGCAGCCAGCCGTACCAGGTCTTTCTTGTCATTAAGAACACTGCGGATCAGATCGATCTTCTCATTACCCGAAAGAATATCAATAGAAGGTACAGTTTCCACAATAGTCTCACGGTCTTTCCATTTCTCGCCTTTCAGAAGCCCCGATATCCGTTTATACTCTTTCTCCGCTTTGGACAACACCGGTACAGCCGGCGCTTCCGGCGCTGTTCCCCCTTCTACAGATCCGGTACTTTCTTCGGCAGCCTTTTCCCCTGTCGTTTCCGCTGCGGCTTCATCTTTTCCTTGTGAAATTTTTCCTTGTGAAATATTTTCTTCGGCTTTTACTCCAACGCAGTTTATTCCCGCAACAAACAGAACCAGCAGCATTATGCTAACAAGTTTTGCTTGTGATATTTTTCTCACATATTTTTCTTGTGAAAGTTTTCCTTGTAAAATTCTCATTTTCGTAAAATCTCCCCCAAGCTATCCGGCTTGACATATTTCTTCTCCCCCGTCTTTCTGTATTGTACCTCTACATTACCTTCGTTCAAATAGTTTTTCCCCACAACAATTCTTATCGGTATACCCATAAGATCGGCATCCTTGAACTTCGCACCCGGCCGGTCGTCCCTGTCATCCCATAAAACCTCGTATTCCATACTAAGACTGTTATAAAGCGACGCGCATACATCTTTGACCTCTTCCGAAAGCTGTATGATCTCTACCTGGAAAGGCGCGATCGCCGCAGGCCATATTATACCGTTCTCATCGTGGCTCTGTTCAATAGCCGCCGCCACGACCCTTGTTACGCCTATACCGTAACATCCCATTATGATGTCCTGTTCAGTGCTGTCAGCCGAAGTGAAATTTGCTTCCATGCTCTTAGAATATTTTGTACCCAGGAAAAAAGTATGGCCCACTTCTATCCCGCGCCGGAACTCCAGTTCCTTGGAGCATTTGGGACATTTGTCGCCTTTCATCACTCTTCTAAGGTCAGCGGTTTTAGCCTTATAATCCCTGCCGTAATTGATGTTCTTCAGGTGGTACCCGTCCTTGTTCGCCCCGCTCACCGCATTCAGTATTCCCAGTACCGCCATATCAGCGTATATATCAACACTCTTTAATCCCACCGGCCCCGAGAACCCTAACGGCCCGCCCGTTAATTTCATTATCATATTCCCGTCAGCAAGTTCAATATTATCCGTTCCGGCAGCTTTTTTAAGCAATGCCTCGTTCAGTTCGTGATCGCCTCTTACAAGCGCGACTACCGGTCCCCTCTCCGTATTGTATACAAGAGTCTTGATAAACTTTCCCGGCTTTTCTGACAAAAACCCCGAAACTTCTTCAACTGTCCGGACATCAGGCGTATGTACCTCATTCAGTTCGAGCTGTCCCGAATCGGGTATATCTATCTTATCATCCTGCCTTTGATAAGCTGCCAGCTCTGAATTAGCGCCGTACCCGCATGTACATACCGCTATCTCCTCTTCGCCGGTATCGGCGATGACCATGAACTCGTGTGATGATTTACCGCCTATGTTCCCGGTATCAGCCTCAACAGCGACAAAATCCAGGCCGCATCTTTTGAATATCCTTTTATACGCCTGGTAATTATTGTCATAAGATTTCTGGCAGGCCTCAACTGTTGTATCAAAACTGTACGCGTCTTTCATATAGAACTCGCGCGCCCTCATGACCCCGAACCGGGGCCGTATCTCGTCCCTGAACTTCATCTGGAACTGGTAAAGAAGGAGCGGCAGATCCTTGTACGATTTTATATTGGTTTTAACCAGATGCGTTATGACTTCTTCGTGAGTCGGCCCCAGGCAGAATTCCCTGTCATTCCTGTCGGTGAGCCTCATCAGTTCCGGACCGTACAGGTCCCACCTTCCGGTCTGGTCCCAGAGGTCTTTCGGCTGCAGCGCGCTCATCACCATCTCCTGGCCGTTTATCCTGTCCATCTCCTCCCTGATTATTTTTTCGACTTTCCTGACAACACGCCAGCCGATAGGAAGAAACTCGTAAATACCTGACGCCAGTTTCCGTATCATGCCGGAACGGATCATCAGCCTGTGTGACGGGATCTCAGCTTCCTTGGGATCCTCTTTTAATGTAGGTACAAAATAATTTGACAGTTTTCTGGAAAATTTCACAGTTTCCTCAGTTCATCAATAAGGAACCCGGCAATATTACCGGCATCTACCGGTGATACTATCCTGCCGTCTTTTATGAAGAGCGCTCCTTTTTCCGTTCCGCATACGCCTATATCGCATTCTTTGGCTTCACCGGGCCCATTGACCTCGCAACCCATTATAGCTACTTTCACCGGTTTTTTTAAATCTTCTTCAGACAGTTTTTCTATAAATTCGTCCATTTGCCTGACGACATCCATCCTGCTCCTCGAACAGGTAGGACAGGAGACAAGCCGCAGTTTCTTAATTTTTTCGCTCGTCATATCCCTCAATATGCACGCGGCTTTTATCTCTTCGATAGAATCGCCGGTTAAAGAGACCCTAACAGTATCGCCTATACCGTCAATAAGAAGAGCGCCGATAGCCGCAGCCGACCTGATAAGACCCTCATCCTTGAGCCCGGTAGCCGTTATCCCTATGTGGAGCGGCGTATCCGAATATACGGAAAAGAACCGGTTAGCTTCAACCGTGTGCCCGACCGACGGCGATTTCATAGATATAAGAAAATTGCTGAACCCCTGTTCCCTGACCCATTCATCAGTTTTGAGCGCCGCCTCGGCGAGTTCTTCGCCGGTCCTGGCATCACAGGACCCGGTATTATACCCGAACCTGAGAGCTATTTCATGTTCCGAAGCAAGTTCTATCGCCTCTTTCATACCGTCTTTTGACATGTTGCCGGGATTCAGCCTGACTTTCTGGAACCCCGCCCGCACGGCTTCAAGAGCTATACCTGACTGGAAATGACAGTCAGCGACAAGCGGTACGGAAAATCTCTTTAGAGCTTCATGGACAGGTCCAGCGTATTTTTTATCAGGTATGGCGCACCGTATTATCTCGGCACCGGCTTTTATCATCCGGCCGGCTTCTTCAACCAGCGCGCCGATATTATCGAGAGAAGACTTCAGCATACCCTGTATGCGCACGGGGTTTTCCCCGCCGAGTTTAACTGAACCTATGTTTATCTCTCTTGTTATCATTTTCTTTCTGAAATTTTCCTCGTGATATTTTCTTCGTGAAATTATTTAAAAACGATCCTCGCTATATCCTGCCAGGTGGCAAAGATGATGAGCGCCAGTATGAGCGTAAGTCCCACCATATTGGCAATATTGACCTTTTGGGGATCGATCGGACTGCCTTTGATCTTTTCGCATATCGCGAAAACGATATGCCCGCCGTCAAGTATCGGTATCGGGAAAAGGTTTATGAACCCCAGGTTGATACTGATGAGCGCTATCCATTGTAAAAGCTGTACCAGCCCGTCATTTGCCGCTCTTGAAACGACCTTGGCTATACCGATCGGGCCGGCGATAGCCGCAGCCATCTTGCCCGTAGCCATCAGCCAGAGCGCTTCTACCAGCCTCACGCATAAAAGCACGGTATACCTCGCCCCTTCAGCGAACGATTTAAACAGCCCGTACCTTATAATTTCATATGGCTGGGTTATCCCTATGAGCACCCTGCCCACTTCCTTATTCATCTCCGGCATAAGCGATATGTTCATCCGTTCGCCTTCGCGTTCGATGACCAGTTCGATCATATTACCCGCGTTTACACCGGCGTGTTCCGCTATCTCGTACCAGCTCTTTATTTCTTTATCGTTGATGGAGATTATTTTGTCTCCTATTTTGAGCCCGGCTTTTTCCGCCGGCGACTCCATCGTAAACCCTCCCACGACAGGTTTATTAATCAGCTGCGGCATACCCGAAAAATATATGATGCCGGAGAATATCAGCATACCCGTGACAAAATTCATAAACGGGCCGGCCGCGATGACAGCCATCCGTTTGAACGGTTCCAGCCCCATAAAAGCGTCGCTTTCCCTTGCGCCTTCTTCTTCGGGGTCCTCCCCTTTCATCTTCACATAACCGCCGAGCGGTATCAGGGAAAATTTATACCTTATCCCTTTATGCGTGAACCCTATTATCTCCGGGCCGAACCCTATTGAGAAGGCATGTACGAGGACACCCGATCTTACCGCAACGATGAAATGGCCCAGTTCATGTACGAACACAACGATCGAAAAAGTTATTAATACTGACAATACTGATATAATCATCTTATATAACCGCCTCTTATTTCACAGGCAACTGCTTTTGCCTTTTCGTATACTTCTATTATAGCTTCCACTGAATCAGCCGTACCCGATGTTCCCACCGTTCCCGTAAAATCTTTCTGCATAACGTCACTGATAAGCCCGGGAATATCCGTGAACTTTATCATGCCGTCTGCATACGCATCGACTGCCACTTCATCCGCGGCACACATCACTATAGGAGCGATGCCGCCCTTCATACCGGCTTCCCGCGCAATACCTAGACACGGAAACCTGTCATTATCGGGAAGACTGAAATCGAGTCTTTTCATGTCATCTATACCGAGCATCTTTGCCGGTGTTTTCATGCGCCTGGGATGTGTCAGTGCATACTGTATGGGGATCTTCATATCCTGTGTAGCCATACACGCCATCAGGGTACCGTCGGAATACTCTACCATCCCGTGAACCACCGACTGGGGATGGATATACACCTCGATCATGGAATAATCTATTGAAAAAAGATTGCTCGCTTCTATTACTTCAAGTCCCTTGTTCATCAGGGTAGCGCAGTCGATCGTGATCTTTCTGCCCATATCCCAGGTAGGATGCATGAGACAGTCTTCCAACTTCACATTTGCGAGTTCTTCCGGCGTCCTGTCATAGACAGCGCCTCCTGATGCCGTCAGGATAATTTTAACCACATCCGACATACTCTCGCCCTTCAGTGTCTGGAAGACCGCCGAATGTTCGCTGTCTACCGGTACCAGCTGGCCGTCATACTGCAGGCTTTCCCTGATAAGTTCCCATCCCATGACTATTGATTCCTTGTTGGCTGACGCTACTTTCTTGCCGGCCTTCAGCGCTTTTACAGTCGGAGCCAGTCCGGCAATACCGCTCAGACCGTTGACCACGATTTCGACCTCGTCATCCAGTACCAGTTCGTCTATTCCGGCCGGGCCGACAGAAAGTTTCGTCTTTATATCACCGTCTTGATATTTTTCGTAAAACCTGGCGTATGATCCGCTATCCGCTATCACGCCTCTTACCGGAGCAAGCTCCTGTAACTGCCGGTTGAACCCTTCTATATCCCTGTTGGTCGATATACCGTAGACTTCTATATCATCAAGACTGCCGGCTACCGAGAGGACATTCTTCCCTATAGAACCGGTTGATCCTAATACAGCTATCTTCACAGGACAAACCATTTGACAAAATAATACGTAAAGGGCACCGTAAAAATGAGGCTGTCTATCCTGTCAAGTATACCGCCGTGGCCCGGCATGAACTTGCCGGAATCCTTATGCCCCAGACTGCGTTTGATCATTGACTCTACAAGATCACCAAGTACGGAAAAAATGCCTATCGATACGCCCAGGATAACCGCTTTCAGGTCGCTGATAAAATAGAGGTCGAATATGCTCCTCATAACAAAAACCGTCGCCGTCCCGAACATGACCGAACCGATAGCACCGGCCCTTGACTTGTTCGGACTGACAGGATGCAGACGCCGGCGCTGCCCGAATTTCAGTCCTATGAAATACGCGCCGGTATCCGAACACCATGTAGCTATGACTGCGATCGCCACGAACTGGAACCCGTATGGTTTCATTTCCCTCAACAGCACCGCGTGAAAGAGCATCCAGGCTACATAGAAGATACCCAGCAGGGTGATCCCCGCCTTGACGACAGCGGTCTTGGAATCACTCCTTATAAGCAGTATCAACATCAGTCCCGCAAACGAAAAAGTCATTATAAGGGAAGTAAAATCTCCCGACATGGAAATGGTATCCCCGCCTATAATAAAATAAGCGTTGAGCATCAATAGAACCGATGACAATACGGCCCACCATCTGACAGCGGGGAACTGCCTCAATTCACACATCCTGAAGAACTCGATCAGCCCGGCAACGATGAGTCCGGTTATTATCACAAAAAATGGGAATCCGCCCCATATTATCAGGAGATATACAAACGGTATAACCAGTAAGGATGAGACTATCCTGTGATTATTCAAAATTATATCCTTACCCCGAACCTTCTCTGCCGCCGGCTGAACGACCTGAGCGCCCGGTCAAACTCCTGCTTGTCAAAATCCGGCCAGAGCACGGGAGTAAAATAGAGTTCACTGTATGAAAGCTGCCATAACATAAAATTCGATAACCTTTCCTCCCCGCTTGTCCTTATAAGAAGATCGACATCGGGTACATCCGGGAGATAAAGATGTTTCTGAAAATCCTCTTCTTCGGTGATAATACCGCCGGTCTTTTCCGAAGCATCGACTATCTCCCTGCGGCCGCCGTAATCGAGACAGAGTATGAGCCTCAATCCCGTATTAGACCCGGTCTTTTCTATGGCATTGTCGAGCGCCTTTATGACTTTTTTGCTGAAATTCCTCCTCCTGCCTGAAGTCAGAAGCCTTATATTGTTCTCGTTCATATCATCCAGTTGATCATACAGGAAATCGACCAGCAGGTCCATGAGCGCGTTTACTTCCCTACCCGAACGCTGCCAGTTCTCAGTCGAGAACGCAAAAAGTGACAGGTAGTTCACTCCGGTATCACCGCAGTAACGCGATACGTCTTTAACGCGTTCGGCACCTTCCTTGTGACCCAGAAGGACATCGTAACCTCGTATCTTCGCCCACCTGCTATTACCATCCATAACAATGGCAATATGATCCGGTACTGTTTGAATGAAATGATTGCTCATGAGTGCAATAAAAATAAGAGATAGATGATTGGCCGGGAACTATTCTTCCCTGATTTCCTTTTCTTTTTTCTCAAGCAGATCGTTTATCTCTTTAATACATTTATCTGTTTCTCTCTGAATATTTGCAGTCGTTTTAAAAGCGTCGTCTTCGGAAGTCTCGCTGTCTTTCTTTAATTTCTTTATCTGGTTGTTAGCTTCTCTTCTTATATTCCTGGTTTCTATACGGAAATCCTCTACTATATCATGGATCCTTTTTATGATCTCTTCCCTGCGTTCGGAAGTGAGAGTGGGCACCTGCAGTCTTATTATCTGGCCTTCGTTTGAAGGATTTAAACCCAGGTTCGCCGCTATTATGGCTTTTTCTATCGGTGTCACTGCCGTCTCATCCCATGCTTTTATTTCTATCAGCCTCGGCTGTGGTATATTTATGTTAGCCAATTGATTTATAGGCAGCATCGAGCCGTAATAATCCACACGCACACCTTCAAGAAGAGCAGCCGATGCCCGGCCGGTCCTTATACCCCTTAGCTCTTTTGCAAGTGTATCAATCAATTTAGCCATTTTGCCTACTATCTGTTTTTCAATATCACGATGCGGCATAAAAGCCTCCTTGCATATTATATCGTACTATACTTAATAAGTAACTTTAACCGATACGCGTCCCGCATGAACCGCCCATGGCAACTTCTTTCAGATTGCCTTTCTTCAGAAAATTGAAGACTATGACGCCTAATCCGTTTTCCTGGAGCAATGAAAGGGCCGCTGTATCCATTATTGCCAGTTTCCTGTTTATAGCCTGTTTGAACGAGACCTTACGGAGCAGTTTAGCGTCGGGGTCCTTTTCAGGATCACTGCTGTAGACACCGTCTACCCTGGTAGCCTTAAGTATT
>JBDRKX010000064.1:0-65543 GCA_043813605.1 Elusimicrobiota bacterium
ACCCGCCAGACACATACTTCTAATCCGTCTACATTCTGATCGATAGTATCAAAATACCGGTAGAGTTCATCGGGATATATAGAGTGTCTTGTCACAATTATACTGTTCCTGCTGGCTGCTTTCTGAGCATGCCCTGCTATGTCTATTGCTCTGTCGCGTATTTCTTCCAGCGGAATCGATTCATCAAAGTATATTTTTCCAGTGTTTATGCCGCATCTCACATTAAAATCGGAAGTTATGTTTTTTTTGCTGTTGAATTCTTCAAGACCGTTAATCACATCTTTGGTAGCCTTGAACGCTGATTCGAAATCTTTAAAACAGGCCATTACACCATCTGGGGTCCAGGTGGAACTGATAGAATCACTAGCATGCAGTACATCTTGAACAAAATTCATGTATTTCCGAAAATCATAATCAACCATAGAAGGATCTTCACCTAACTTCATCTCTGCTGAATGGATAACATCAATAGATACAAGGGTAACCTGGCGGTGCCATTTTTCCAGTTTATTTTTCAGCCGTACCATTTTATTGAGTAAGATACGCAGTTCAGATTCACGTCTGAAAATACTTGTCTTGAGTATATTGGTGATTGTGCGGAACAGACTATTGCCTTTTCTGATCTCTCCCGGAGCAGTGTTGTCAGAGAAAAATTCAATTATCTTCTTTAATTCCCTGATTTTAAAATATAGTTTTTTTCTGAAAACCAGCATGACTTTGATGAGTATTATGGAAAGGATAATTATCAGTCCCCTTGTTATATCCATGCCATGAACAATAGTCGGCAGTATTTTCTTTACAGAAAGACATATCTTCTTATCAATATCGAGCATGAAACGGATATAATTGTATGAATTCGCATTATCAAACAACGATACTACAATAGGGAGCACTACAATTACCAGAAGCGTTATCACGAGCAGGTTTATTATGCGCGTACCGGTTACTGCTATATGGCAGAGATTCTTTATGTTCTTGCGTTTTGTGTTTGACTGGGCCATCCTGTTATCAGCTCTGTGCGCGGCGGCGGCAGTCTAGACGTTGATATTGTGTTTTCATGAATCGTTTAAGAAAAACCTCTATGAAACGGTCATAGAGAATAAGTCTCATCAGCATTCCTTTTGCTTCTCCATTCAAATATCTCCTGACCGTAGATGTCTTCGTCAATGGGTATAAGATTTGAATATGAAGCAAGCGGTTTTATTGATTTTTTTGTCACATAAATCGTGTTGGCGCCTGCTTTTTTCTGAAGATGACCCGCTATGTCAATAGCCCTGTTACTCAATTCTTCCAGCGGGAGTGCATCATCATAGTATATCTTTCCTGCATTAATACCGCATCTTACTGAAAAGTCGGCTTTAATGGATTTTCTTGTCTTGTTGAATTCAGGAAGTCCTTCGATTATCTCCCTGGCTGCTTTGAATGCCAGTTCAAAAGAACTGTAGCAGGCCATTACCCCGTCCGGTGTCCATGTGGATTTCATGCAATCGTTGCCTGTTATTATTCTTTCGACAAAGTCCTTGTATTCGGTAAAATCGTATTCGGCGATACTTTCGTCTTCATTCAGTTTCATCTCAGTGGAATGGACCACATCGACCGAAAGCATACAAAGTGCCCTCGCCCATTTCTCCAGTTTCTGGTTTACATTTGAATTAAGGACAAGCAGCTCTTTCAGTTCAGATTTGTTTTCATTCTTGGTTTTAAAAAAAGGCCAGAAATTTTTTTTTGATTTCTGCATAAAAACAAGGTCGCTCTTCATTGATTCGATCATATATGCCAGGTTTTCATTTACGCCGTAGATGATGAGCTTTAAAATGACTGCGCCGAAGAAGATCAGTTTCCTGGTCATATCGATGCCTTTTATAACAGTAGGTATGTACCTGCTTACAAAAGATCTGAGCATTTCATCGGCAGTCGTGATTATGCTAGCTATGATATAAGATTCGTACTTGTCAAAAAGTGAAATAATATAAGAGATAATAATAAGGAAAATAATACCTGTCAGAAAGAGTGTGAAAACTTTCAGAGTAGCATGTAATACTGTATATCCGGTTTTTTTAAAGTTGTTCATTCGTATCGTCGTTTTTTTTAATATATTTCAGCAATAACAGCTGTTTTCGAAGAATAACCGATGTTCAGCTTACTGTTTTCCCTGTTTTAATTTTTCCTGGATTTGGTTCACGAGGTCGGCAAGCTGCCTGAATTCATCTTTTTCCGGAATACGAGCTTATCCTCATATTTGCCTTTCAATAGTTCATGAAGATGCCGTTCGAGACTGTATATCGGGCCGGCCAGCCGGTGTGAATAGAACAGCATGGATATAATAGCCATTATTATTCCCAGTATGCCCCCGATAACAAGAGATCTCACTATAACGGGTCTTACGATAAAAAGACTGGAGACCATTATCATCTTATTAAGATCGCCGCCGGTTGTACCGTATAACTGGAAATCACTCTTTTTTTCCATATGGATGGTTAAAGAGTAAGACAGCAGCCCGGAAATGATGATAGCTCCGGCGACAAGAAGAACTACCCGGCTGATTATCCTCGTCTGGAATTTTTTTGCTATAAAATATTGTTTCCTTTTTTTCATATGATTACTCCGTATAATACTTTTTCCGATTATAATATATATCCGTTATGATAAACTTAACAGATTTATAGTAGAATTTCAATATGGCAACCATAAATAGCAACAGGTTACCGGGTGCTATCCTTGAGAGTTTCCTGTAATTTATTGATATTATCTGCCAGGCGTTTGAACTCGTCCTTTCTCCGGAAAGATATTTTTTCAGCGTAATTCCCCTCTATCATGCTCTCAATATGTTTTTCCAGGTGATATAAAGGGCCGGCCAGCCGGTGTGAATAAAGAAACAGCATCAAGGATGTGACAATTATCGATAATACTCCCGTGATAACCAGGTATTTAATGACAACAGGTTTTAGCACAAGTAATCTTTCTATCAGGACCAGGTCTTCCTGGACTTCGATACGTGCGCCATAGAGTTTCCTGTTATTCTGGTTTTCAATTTGAAGCGCGATGGTGTATGTTATAAGACCGGATAGTATTACTGAAGCTATGACCAGAAGTACAACCGAACGAATCATCCTTGATTGAAATTCCCTGTCAATCAGTATTTTCTTCCGCTTTTTCATAAAGCCTCCCTTTTATATTCACAATAGACTCAAAGAAGCACATATCATATATACAGAAAAAAACAAAAACACAAGTGTATTGAAAACCTTGACAGCCGCTGTATGTTTCTTGCCGAAAGCATCCATTTTTTCCGAATCAACTCCCCAGAAATACAGTAGAAATATTATGAGGAGAGGAACTATGAACATTACACTGTATGCCAGAAGATAGATCAGCGCCTGTTGTCTTTGTGATGTTGCCTGAAGCATGTAGATTATCGTCGGAAGATATATCTGGCCTGTACAGACTAGTTCAAATACAGATACTATGGCCCCGGTAAAGAAAGCGAAAATAACGAAACCTCTGAGTTTCGCATGCTTTTCTGTTACTTCGAGTATTTTCCATCTGAAAGAATCCGGGATCTTCAAAGTGACGGCCGCCGGCGGTGAATTCATGTCGATAACCGGCTGGGATTGTATCTTTCTCACTGCAAGGAAATCCTTGTAGCTGAGTACAGCCAGGACAAATGTGAGAACACCTATAACAAAATACATTATCTTTGAAACAAGAATAATACCACTGAAAGAATAAAGGATATTCGTAAGTCCGACGCCGAGAAGGAAATAGGCACAGAAAATACCGGCGGTAAATGAAAGACCGGTAAAAAATATTTCCCTCCTTTTCTTCTTCATGATCATGGAAAGGTATGATATAAGAAATATGATCGCTCCGAAAGCGCACGGATTGATGCCGTCTATAAGGCCGGCCGCTAAAACCGGCATAAGCTTAAGGTTCCCTATTCTATTGGAAACGCCGGTTTCGGAGCTGCTGTCAGATGGTACTGCGATTTTCTGCCGGCTGTAACCTG
Source organism: Elusimicrobiota bacterium (assembly GCA_043813605.1). Lineage (GTDB taxonomy): Bacteria > CG03 > SLGR01 > SLGR01 > JBDRKX01 > JBDRKX01. The sequence goes on from JBDRKX010000064.1 coordinate 4,007, forward strand.
CCAATGCATTTTCCAGTCCTGACTCTATTTCCTTTTTTCCGCCTAGCACAGCGGTCCCGGCAAAAATAACCGGTATTTTGTTATCAGTATCACCGAATGCCTCTTCCATAAACACAAGCTTCTCGTAATTCTCGGGCAGGTTTAGAGTATATTCTCTGATGGATATTCTTATATTCAGTTTTTTTTCAATTGAAGGGACGATAATATCCTTTACCCTGATACAGTACCTGCACATAGGTGCGGAAAACAGGTGTATTTCAATGGCTTCCCCATTATCTTTACTGTCAATAATATCTTCAAAGCGGTTAACGGGGGGGGTATCTGTGCCTACAGTCCCTTCCATTATCCAGGTTATATGCGGGTGTTCCCTGTCGTTCGAATCTATGAAAACGTATTCTGTCTTCAGGCCCGATTCTCCTTTTGTGTCGAAGATTATCCTGAGTTCGGCATTTGATCCTGGCAGAAGTTCCATAATATCCGGTGACGGCACTACACACGGGCAGGAAGACCTGATCTTTATCTTCAGCGGGTCATTCCCCGAATTCTGTATGATGAGCGTTTCCTCGAGGATATCACCCTCGGAAACATTTCCGAAAAACCACGAGGCTTTTGATATCCGTATTGATGGTTCAGCGTATAAAAAACCCGCCCCAAAAAGTATAAGGACGGATACGGCAATTACAATAGGAAAATAATGTCTTTTCAATCTATTAGTATCGGTATGCAGTAACTTCAGGTTATTTAATGAGAACTTTACCGGCCTCTTTTTTTACTTCAATTTTATACTCATCGATCAGTTTCCTGGCTGCGGGATCATCCTGAACTTCCTTGATAAGCAGTATCATCTCGCTCTCGTGAGATATTATATTATTATCTGGTCCGATTGTCAGCGTGAGTCTTCCGACCCGGTGCCCGTCCTTCCCTGCCTGCACTATCAATGTGTCCCCGATTTGTGCAGGTTCTTTGTGGAATGTCTGCGAATGGCCGCCGACTATGATATCTATGCCCGGGACCTCCTGTGCGATCTTTTTGTCCTCTTCATCACCGGAATGTGATACAAGAACGATAATATCTGTCTGCTGTTTCAAAGAGGAAACTATCCCCTGAAGCACCGGGATATGATTCTCGATCTTTACTCCTTCTATTTTATCCTGCGGGAAAAACATGAACACACCGGGATTGGTTATGCCGATTATTCCTATCTTCAAACCGGATACTTCCTTTATCTTATAATGGTCCGCTATATCCCAGCATTTTACATCATCACACCTGGAGATATTTGCCGCCAGGAAATTGATCCTCTTTATATTCTTTTCCAGGTAGTCTATGCCGAGTATCATTTCCTGATCGCCGACGGCAACTGCATCGTAGTCTATGATCTCCATCATCCTTAAGACATATTCAGCGAGCAGTTTGTTCTCTCTTACGGGAAAATTGTCTCCCGAATCGATAAGGATGGTATCGGAATATGTTTTTTTAAGCCGGTTGATAGCAGTGATCCTGCGGACAAAACCGCCGAACGGGTTCTCAGGGCAATCACAGGATTCAAGGTATCCATTGGCACTGTTGGTATAGATGATCGTGAGTTTCGATATCTTAGGTTTATTAATACGCTCTATTTTCAGGTGTTCTATAGTTTTTGTGAGCATAATATCAATATCCTCATGGTATCCCCTGATGTGTTTTCGTATTTTACCGTTCTTACCTATTACGAATATCTGCGGGATCTCCGCACGGCCGGAACGGACAACACCGTAATTTGAACCTGCTTTCCATCCTCCTGGATCCCTGAGGACAGGTATCGTGACATCATGCTTCTTGATATAATCCTTAAGGACATCTGCATCTTCGTCAAGTGATATCATCCTTATTTTAATTTTTGAATCATCCAGATACCTTGCATAAAGCTTCTTGAGTGACGGCAGTTCCTTAAGACACGGTTCACATTTTGTATCAAAGAAACTGAGCACAATAACACTTCCTCCGGATGCCAGTTCGTCAAATGTAACCGAACCGTCGGATCCGGCTTTTTCGAGTTTAAAGCCGGGTGATTTTTCCCATATTTCAAGAGCATGCAGGGATGAAAACAGGATCGTCATGCCCGCAATAAACAATATAAAAGTTTTCTTCATATATACTCCTTTACCAGTTAAGAGATACTCCGATGCAGAAAGAGAGGAAAAGATAGTTCTTCCGCATACAGGCATGGTATACCGGATACATGCAGTAACAGAGACCTCAACAAGTTACATGCAAAAAATGTGTCAGCTGGTTTACCCGAAATCATACCTTGCCCATATTATTCTGATCCGAACTGTTCAGCGAATTTTTCAGAGATTTTCTTTGCGGCGACAGGCAGTTCTTTGCCGGTTGCGCATTCCTCTGATTCTCCGCCTACTATCTGTCCGGTTTCTACGTCCACGAGGTTTGCATTTATGTAGTAAGTATCCAGAAACTTTGAGAATGAACCGACTATCATGTATTTCACATTAAGTACTTTACCCATCTGGACAGCACATTCCTCGTTGGTACAGCCAGTCATCTGAAAACTCTGTTCTTCGAGAAGACGTTCCATGTTCTGCCTGTCGAGCACATTGAATGACTGCGTTTTAACAAGTTCTGTCCTGATGAAATCCGACACGATAGCGGCATCCATAGCAGATACATTCTTGCCCTCAAGCTCGGCCACAGCTACATTGAGGAGTTCGCCGGGCGCCGCCCTCTTTATCACCGGTCTGGGTTTCTCTATGACTTCTTTCCTGGGTTTTGCTTCATTCTCGGGTTTCTCTTTTTTTGGAGCCTTTTTCTGTACGTATCCCAGTTTCATTCCTATAGCTACCCTATGTGAAATTCCGAGAGGTCCACTCGGAGACGCTGCATAGTCCAAATAGAAACTGTTAAATTTTGCTCCGAATCCGAATGAGATCTCCAAATCAAGATCCGAGCGTGTGGTAAGTCCTGCCCTCGGAGCAATAGCATCATTTATCCAGTATTCCCCTCCGGCTCTTATCATCTGATAACCGCCTTTCAGGCTGTTGTAGAATTCTCCCGTTAATGTAAGATATCCCTTGTGAATATAAGCGCCGCCAAAACGCATGGCTTGAGGGAGCCTGTCTTCCACCCTGATCTCACCGCCCATGTTGTTAAGAGCTGCGCCTATCTGAAGCGTACCATTGTTTAATTCATGTCGATAGATAATGCCTGAATCTGTTGCAAAAGCAGAATCTTTATAATCAATGATCTCTTCATCGATACTCTTTGCATTTATTCCAATCGCTAATTTGTCCGTGAGCATCATAGCGCCAGTTGCTCCAAATGCACTGCCCTTGTATGTTATTTCTTGATCTGTTTGAGCTCCGCTCCAGTCATATATCGGTTCAGGATCCGTGTTGAACGTCAATATGTTCAGCCCAATGACGTATTTCTCTTTGAGAGGAAGCGCGCCGGTTATAAAACTCAGTTTGTTTTCCTGGTACAGCTGGCAGAAACTTATGGCAACCTCTTTGTGTTTCAGGAAGGCAAGCCCCGCAGGGTTAGCGCTCATACCGGTTATATCGCTTATCGAGGTATACGCGTTTCCCATTGCGCTCGCCCTTGCTGACGGTGAGATCTCAAGGAACATTGCAGCTGTTGTACCACTCCCATGGACAAGGGTCAAATTCATTAAAAGAATCAATACTGCAGCCGCTGTAATACCCGGTATTTTGAATTTATTTATATTAGTTATCATCTGCGCTCCTTCACTATTGCGATTTTTCTTGTTATTTGCCAGCTGTCCCCTTCTACCACTATGTAGTATATCCCTGAAGCGACACCATCATAATCGACATTGGTACCATCCCATTCATCAGCTGAATTAATACCTTCAGTCCTGGTCTCGTTTTCGACAATCGTCCTAACGAGGTTACCCGCTAGATCAAAAACCCTTATTGTAATGCTCTGGTCATGGCTCAGGTTGTACATTATCCGGCATTTCCTTTTAGCCGGGTCAGAATCATTCGGATCAAATCTGTTGTTTCCTACAATTATTTCATCCTCTTGCTGCAGATTGATGACATCTTCACTTACTTCGGAACCTGTAAAATCCCATTGTAAAGGTGTAGCAAACATATTTATGTACTGGGATGACGGATTGAATCCATAATCAGTTTTTGTCGGTGTGACCTTGTAATACCAGCCGGTCTGAATAGTCGGCCTGCTGAATTGATAATAACCGTATGAATCTGTTGTAACTGAGGCATAATCAGTATTATCATTTTCTGAACCTGTCAGTTCCATATCGACTCCCTGTATTCCATGCCCGTCGGCATCCGTTACATTCCCGTATATTTCAGGAGCATCGGCCTCCTGCTGGGAATAACATACCGTGCCGTTATTGTTTACACTGTGATAAGCGACATGAGCTTTACCGCTTGAATCAAGTTTTATAGAAGGACATTTTTTTTCCATTAGCCCATAAGAATTATAATTCCCCACGGTATCATCAATTGTCTCCAGCTTCCAGACAGACCCTTCCTTGTATGCGTACTTTACAGCTTCTTCATTAGTATTATAAAATACGATATGGGGCTCATCAGGCTTCTTGACATCTATATCGACAAGAGCGTTGCCGGCGTTATAGGCAACATCCTGCGGTGTCGACCAGCCGGAGCCGTTATAATAGGTATATATTACTTTCGCTGCATTATAATTCACATACACAATATGAGGCCAGTGGTTAGTATCATCAAGCGCAAGGGCAGTTATCTCTCCAAGTTGGGTTGAAGTATTATCAACAGGATGGCCTCCCGGATGATCATACCAGTTGCCGAATGAATCGGAAAGCGTATGATACCTGCATCTAATGGCATAGCTTGATCCTCCGTCATAACTATAATAAGAAGCAATAAGATCGGTACCATTAGTTGCCATTGATACACCCTTGCCGGTATTAGCATATATCGTGTCCACATCGTTCGTGATCCACCATCGACTATCACCATAACGTAATCCGTTGGGCACCGTAGTATTATTCTTATAAGCTAAATAATAATAACTAGTGTACCAGACAATTGAAGTCATTTGCTGACCAGCAAAACTATCTTGAACTACTCCTGTTACCCAGGAATTTCCGTTATAATATGTATACCAGACTTCATCGGATCCTGTAATGTAACTTATATGACCATTATTACTACTGTCAAGCGCCAATGAGATATATCCGAGATCGGAACTTTCAACTACGCCGGGACCATCCCAGTCATTAAGCCCGTCACCAACCTTTTTCATATACCGTATTTCATTCTGGTTGTCATTATAGTATGCAATATGCGGCCGGTCATCACTGCCAATCACTATTTGGGGAAATGTCGCCTGTCCTTGATTATTTTCCAGAGGTTTAGGTAAAGACCATCCTGCCAGGACAGGTGCAGCAAGAAAACATACAGCAGCCAAAAATAAAGTTAACTTTTTCATATATATTCTCCTTATAAGAACAATGTGATCCAAGTTGAAATTATATCAAATTAGAACTACTATAACAATTATAAATTATAATAGGCATCTATACTCTTTAACGTTGAACCGTAAAATGACTACTTCAGTTTCCAATAATATTATAATTCTTTCTGAAAATCAATTCAGTGACTTTACTCACTCAGTGAACGGAAATATTCCTTTATCAGTTTCTTGTATTTTTCAGGATGGTTCTGCCTGAGCGCTTCGAGTATGAGCCTGCGGAATTCCTTGCCTCCATCCGCCTGGTCCGGGCCCGGTATTTTGACTTTGCCGTCATTCCTGCCTCTATTTCCAGAAGAACCCCCCGCCTGTCCGCTTTCTGAATATATAAACCGCGTTCCGGACAATGCGGCTCCCAGGTCCTCGGGTATCGCGTTCAATTTCATCGAGAACTGTTCCAGCCCGGCTGCTGATTGTACGAGGTAAGCAAGTGCCTGTCTCTGTAACTGGATGGATTCACGCGGCTGATATCCGGCAAGTCCGGCAGCGGCGTAGCCCATATATACTGCGGCAGAATCAAGGTTCTCAATGAATTCCATGTCAAGTAATGCCGTCATATGCGTGAGAGCAACCGCGCCTTCCCTTAATTTATAAAGTTCCGACCTCAGGCTGTTTTGCCGGGAAGCCAGTTCATCGAGCCTTTTTTTATCGTTTTCGGAAAGGAGCTCTTCCTGAGACGGACTATGCCTGAGTTCTGAAAGAAAAACATTTATCTTTTTTTTCTTCCATTCACTTTTTTGTTCTGCCGCAAGTCCCTCAAGGAGTTCCTGTGTCCTGTAAAGGTAGCCTTTTTCGAATTCATCATCAACATCTCTCAGCCTGTAGCGCAAACCTGTCGTAGATTTGAAGGTCTCATACATTATTTTTAATTCATCAAACCGCGCTTTTTCATATTTATTCATCCTTGCCCCGGCAATATCGCTCAGTGTTTCGGTATCTGAGATAAGTTCTTCCTGGCTTTGTACGAAGGAAATGAGTTTCTTGTCAAGTTCGCCGGTCCGTTCGAGGAGTTTCTCTCTTCTCGACGAATGCGATTCGCCGGCGGCATCCTGGAACGCGGCCATCATATACTGCATCGCATTTATCAGGTCGTCCAGTATGGACTTAGCCGTATCATAATCGCCTGAATCGAGCGCCTGCTGCAATTGTGCCATTTTCCCGGCCGCGCCTTTAAAATCTATATTTTTTACACTTTCAGCATTAATGAACTCATCCGGTAATTTGTGCGGGGAGTTTCTGAATTGAGATGCCATCTCATCCATCATATGAGCTATTTTTTCGATTTTTTTCTGTATGTCCCTGGGATGAACTGCAGAATCCCCGAGCATATCAGAAAGTTCCCGTGCTTTTTCCAGAGAATCGGAGGCGGAAGTGAGGATATCGTTCATGCGCTCCCTTTTTGCCGCATCTTCCGAAAGCCTGAGCATCCTTTCCAGTTGACGTGTAAGTTCCTTCGACAATCCGACAGATGCCGGCGCTGCATTTGCTGTTTCTGTCCTGAGTTTAGGTACAGTGTTGTTTTTCAGATGCTCGAAGCTGTTCAATATCCCGCGGTATTCCTCAATAGTCATCTCTTCTGAATAAGGATCGGTTTCCATTATATCAAGGAGTTCCCGGACAGTTTCTTTAAGCCCGTCTATTCCGAAATCCGCTGACTTTATAAGTTCAGCCGCGTCGCGGAACCTGCCTTCTTTAAGACCTGAAGTGATATCGTAACTCTCGGATAGAACAGAAAAAATATCATCTTCAAATTTTTTAATCTTTTCGAACAGTTTCTCATGTTTTTCCCTGAAACCTGCTATCTCTATGCGCATTTCTCCGGAAAATCCTGTGCCGGGGCCGTAAAGCGTATTTGTATCTTCGGCGCCTGCTGTATATGTAATAATACTTCCTGGCAGAGCTTCGGTTTGTTCTATGCTCCATAGATATGAGAAACTGCGGGAATCAGTCGGTTTATCGAATTCCTCTACCGGGATCTCATCGCTTTTACCCGAGATATCCAGCTTGTAACGTATGAATATCCTCTTCAGTCCTATGGCATCAGATACTCTTCCCGCTATATATACCTTTGCCTCGGGAGAGACAGTAATATCACCCGCCGGTTCGGTCAATTCGACATGCGGCGGCTCATCATTCAGAACCCTTATTCTGTAGCTGGGAGATTCAGTGTTAACAAGCCCGTACTCATCCTCAAGCAATAACTGGTAGAAAGTCTGTTCTTCCAGCACAAGCTGCGCCCTTGCGGTATTTGCCGACAATGTTTCCATATCAGATACAGAGGTGTCAGTGCGTATTCGACCATTTTTTATTTCTTTGTCCGATGTGATATCGAGGATCACGGTTGTTCCCCTTACGGCTTCAAGCGGCCTTACAGTTGAAGTGGTTTTTGTTAACCCGGTATATGAAGGGTATATATATTGGACTGCTACCGAATCTGCAGACGGCGGAACCCTTAAAGTTATGTTAAACCATTTAGTCCTGGTCTTTCTTCTGTCAGCAAGTACTCTGTAGCTGGTGTTTTCCTTTATACCGGCTATAGTATACGCATATAGGCCGTCTTTTATCATCTGCATAGGCTCAGAGTATGTATTCCCCAGCCTGTTTATCTCTATATAAGGGGTAGAATCAGGATGTATTTGAGCTTTAACAGTAATATCCGAATCCTTTGCGGCCCATGTGTCCCCGGGTATAACGGTAAGTGTCGTGTCAGAATATTCAAGCGCACTTTTCAGCATGGTATTGTATGCATTCTTCATAGGCCCTTTATCCGTATTGATAAGTAAGATCAAACCTAAAAAACAGATCAGAAGCAGAAGAATTCGCCTGAATACGCCGGACAGCTTGAGTACATTGTCGGATAATCTTCCCATAAAAAGGATTGTTTCATCCAGAAGGCGTTCGATCATATCTGCGGTGGTACTGCCGGCATACCGGTCACGGGATCTGTATAGCGAGCTTGTATTAATAAGCCTGTCTTCAATATCAGGGAAATCCTGTTCTATATCTTTGTTTATTTTTTTGATACCGAGCGGTGATTCCCGGATAATCTTCTGTAATCCGAATATAAACCATGTGAGGCAGAACAAGAAAAAAGAATTCAGCAATAATCTTACCGTTTCTTTAGAAGGACTGAACACGGCAGTTGCAAGGAGCAGCAGAACAAACAGAGCAGTAAGGAGCATCATTGTTTCTAGAAAAACATTGAAGTATGTTCTTAAGAATTGTTTTATTCTCATTTTAATTAAATATATATGGAATTTTTTTATATTATTAATTATACTAACCCCGCCTTTCTTCTTATATACCATTCAAGCAGGAGGATAAAAATTATAATTAAATAGAGCAGCGGATAATCCCATGAAAAAGTCTTTAAAACCGTTTCCTTTTCCAGTTTTGCGCGGAATTCTTCCGGTATATTACCGTTTTTTATTTCTGTTCCTGTACGGTAATAACCTCCTGATATCTCTGCAATTGATTCGAGCATCTGTTTATTCAGTGATGTCTCCGAAATTTCCCTGTTCAGTTCAACACCTGAAAATACTGCTTCACCCTTTCCCAGAAAAACATCCTCTACATATGCGCTCGCAGTAACTTCATATATTCCTTCATATTTTACAGGCACCCGTGAATAGTACCAGCCTTTACTTCCGACCGGTTCTGCAATTCCAAGAGGGACCTTCTCTCCGGAAGGAAGCCGGATGTTCATTTTCACCTGGGCAATATCTACCGGCTGCCAGTATCTGTCAAGTACCTTTATATTAATGCCCATCATATCTCCCGTCTTTGCCCTGTCTGTACCCGGAAAAACCTGGATATTCTTCAGATCACCCGACTGCACCATGTATCTTATCAACTTGTACCAGAACCTGTTATAATAAAAAGGTGTTTTTCCTTTTTCGGCCAATCCCATACACCACATCCAAGTTGTATTTGAATTGAAAGCCATGGCCCGGCCTTTACCACTGTTACTTACAGCAAGCACAGGTATGCCGTCAGCGGTTTTTAAGAGCAGAGTGGCATCAGCTTTGAGTTTCAATCCATTGTCATAACCCTCCAGTTCCGGCATTGATTCCCATACTTCGCGTGATGTAACGGCATCATCCGCAAGGTACAGTACAGGATGATCCGCAGACTGGGCAGGATGTATTTTTATTCTTTTGTTTACCCATTCGGAATTCACTCCGGATAACTCTACAGGCAGTATTTCAGAAATAGGAGTATCATTATAACCGCCTCGTGAAAACGAATCATCACCGCCGAGCATTATAAAGCCCCCGCCCTTAATGACAAAATCCTTTATATGTGTGAGATATGATTTCGGAAAGAATTTTTTATATGAAAAATTTTCATATATGAGAAGATCGAATTCGTAAATTTTATCAGTGAACATCTCTCTGGCCGGAAATTGTATCAATGATAACTCATATTCAGGCACGACAGTTATATTCTCAGGATTTCTGAGTATAAGAAATGTAACAAGGTCTATCTGCGGGTCTGATCTCACCAGCCTGCGAAAAAAAGAGTATTCCCAGGAGGGCTGGCCGGATACGTACAGTATCCTTATCTTCTGTCTGTTTATCTTGAGCTGAAAATTCCTGCTGTTATTGGTAAGATTCATTTCACCGGCTGCCTGCTCTATAACGACAGTATAATTTTTAAGTCCTACTTCATTCGGGATGAAACTGATGGTGACGTCTGTTTTCTTCCTGCCTTCCAGAAGTACTTCTTTTCTTGCAAGTATTTCATCTGACTCTTTAAGATATACTGTTGTTCTGCCTTTAAGCAATGATTCGTTTATCAGGCTGAACTGCAAGGTCACTTCCTGCGACCTGAAACCTATTCCCGGTGTCATCAGGTCGGATATTCCAATGTCCGGCACGTTTTTTCCGCCACCCATACCTATGCATAATACGGGAGTAAGGGATAATCCGGCTACACTTAACGGATTACGGCCGGCATTGTACCTGCCGTCAGTTATAAGTATCTTCCCGTCAAATCCTTTTTGCTCGATTACAGCAGAAATATCTGTTGAGCAAGATTGCGGTTTCAGGGCTTTCATCTTGTCAGTATCTATTTTTTTTACCGAATCTCCGAATTCATAGATATAAAGATCCGCAGTTCTGCCCAGTTCTGAGATCACCCTGCTGCAGACTTCTTCCGTCCTGTTCCATCGTTCTCCGATAGACATCGAAGCGGAAGTATCTATGAATAGTCCTACGACTGCTTTTCGTTCAGAATCCTGTCTGAAAGTAACCAGAGGCCCGGTAAGCATGAACAGTAAAAGGAGATAAAGAAACATCCTTGCTGTCCACCATCTGTCCCTCGGTTTCAGTATAACAGCTATAGCTGCCGCCGGTATGAGAAGCAGAAGATATATACTGAAAGTTTTTAAAATAATGCTCATCTTCCGAGTTTCTTATCTATATGGGGCTGATGTACCGGATCGTTCTTATATGTTCCGCACACGGAATAGATAAGCAGGTTCAGTGTAAGTTTGATCGCTTCTTTCCTCTGCCCGTATCTGCCTGATACAATACTGTTTTTCCAATTACCTAACCGGTCTCTCGGCCATATACCCAGCAGGTCGTTACGGCTTTTGATGACAGCTATCCTCGAACTGACAGTAATGCCTTCAAGATACGGCGTGCGTATGCTTAGTCCCGAAACGTAATTGATCAGGTAAAAAGACCGGAATACGGCATGGTCATCACCTATTTTTTTATAACTGTTTCCCGGGAACACTCTTTCAATCGTACGGTCCGCTGAGGCTTCGAATTCAGGATCTGAGCATGTATCTATAAGCATGATACCGCCGCCATTAAGATACCTCCTCAGATTCGAGATATCGGTTTCTGTGAATTCCGGGTACCGGCCCCTGCCGGTAAACAATATAAAAGGAGAATAAAACAGGAGCTCATCCCCGGCTTTGACGACCCTCCTTTGCGGATCCACTTTTATGGAAGTAGTATTTGCCATGTAATAGTATATCTGTTCAAAAGCGTCAGGATGAGGATCCCAGTTACCCGGATATTCAAGCTGAGAGAATATGAATTGGGCCCGCTGATCATCTCCTGAAAGCAGAGATTGCCCCGTTATAAGTATGATCAGCAGAAATATCAGTCTTCTAAATAACATTGTGCTGTATACCTGTCTTTATCGTTCTCTGGAGATATCCTGAGATACTCTTTCCAGTACTCATCCGCTTTGATACTGCCGGTCATTTCATATGCCAGTGCCATGTTGAATATCATATTGAGATTGCGCGGATCCTTCCTGAGGCCTTCAGCATATGCTTTTACAGCTTCGTCTGTTTTTCCCTGACGGTACAACGCAAGCCCGAGGTCATTATATATCTGCGCATACCCTGGATTATAAGCAAGCGCCTTACTGAAACTTTCTACTGCATAGCTGTATTCCTTCATAGCAAGATATGTCAGTCCGAGATTATATAAGCGGACCTCATCCGGCTCTATATCAATGGACTTTTTATAGTAAAGGACGGCGTTTTTCCAGTCAGACCGCATATGAAATATATTGGCTATATTGTTGTATGCTTCGGCCAAAAACGGATCTTCATCAAGCGCAAGCTGATAGAATCGGTATGCCTTGTCAAACATGCCGGCCCTGTTATATGTATTTCCTATATTATTCATGAGCCACGGTATATCGCTTCCTTTTGAAAGGGCAATATTGAACTCCATTTCGCATTTCCTTACATCTCCGAGTTCCAGGTATTTCATTCCGCGGAAAAAAGGATAATTTACAGCGATATTTCTCTGTCTGTATTCCATATTATCCTGTAATTCACACCCCCGGTAGCCGTCGAAATCGATCTTTTGCGGATAGTTTTTAAAGATCAGACCTGTCTGGTAGAGACGCATTCCGGGTAACTGCGGAGAAAATGCACAAAAGGCGGCTCTTTCTTTTACCGGCACAGGAGGGTCAAAAATACTGGCATATTCCGAATATATCGGCGTGTCCATAAGTTTACCTTCTGCCCATTTCATATAAGCAAGTCCGAATACCATATCATCTCCTACACCACCTTTCATGACATATAGAGGTTCGCCCTTTTCAAGTGTATCCGTTATATCCCTTATATAATTATCAAGCGCAGCGGGCCTTGAGGGACCCCATGAAAAATTCACAGTTGACAAGTAGAGTGGGAGGATGAGTAGAATATATTTAAACCGGCTCTTTATAAGAAATATACCGGCTGCTCCCATTGTACAGGCCGCATATGGCAAAAGAAAGAACCTGGCCAGGATCGACCTGCCTGATGAATTCAGATCCATATTTGTCATAATAAAAAATACCGGACCGGAAAAGATGAAAAACACAAGAAGAGATATTCCCCATACGCGGCGTTTTTTTATATACATGAACATCCCGGCGGCAGAAGCTGCGGCCCCTGCCGGTGTCATTTTCAAAGAAAGTTCACTGAAAAAATATTTCAGGATCCCCAGAGCCTTTACAGCACTGAACGGTGTCGTCCCGCCATGAAGTGAAAAAGTACCGTAGTCACGCCTTGTGATTACCCTGACAATATTCTTCAAGTTTGACGGGTCCCCCCAGTTCAGAGGGACACCGGATGCTGCTCTTATAGGCATATATAAATAAACCGACATGCCCGCTGCGGCCCATATCGAGAAACTGAGAAACCGGTTTAAAACATCTTCTTTTTCGGAAAACAGGTAAATTAATACTGTAGGGAAAACCAGCACAAGAGTATGCTGGTTACCCAGTCCAATGCCGGCAAGGAAGCCCGCCAATGAGTATTTTTTATTCTGAAGCGCATACAATATCATTATTATAAACAAAAGGTTAAGCATGAAAACTTCGGCAACTGTTGCCTGCTGGATAAACCATGTTCCCGAGATCATAAACAGCGAACCAAAAAATGCAGCAGTATCCCGTACAGACTTTTTCAGGATTCCCGTAAAAACAGATCTTAATAAAAGGAACGCGAAAAACACCGACAAAGATCCGTAGACCGCTTGGGCAAGATTAGCGCCATATGCCGGCCGTGACCGGGAAAAAGCCAGAAATATCTTTGTCAGGATAGAAAAAAGCGGGTACCCGGGCGGATGAGCGTTGCCTAGTATGCAGCCTGCGGCTATCAGTTCTCCGCTATCACCGACATGGAGAGCAGGGAAAACCTGCAGATACAGATAAACAAAAGAGAACATGAGTATGGTGCCGGGAAATATCTTTTCAGCTTTCATGGGACTTCAGGTATTTCCTTAATATTTCTTCAAATAAAAGAAGCATGAAAACAGTAATCAGTACTGGCAGGCTTTTTTCTTTTCCGGTCACTTTCTTAAGTATTTCATCATAGAGATCCGTTGAACATGGTATATATTCAAAAATATCAGCATTAAGATATTTTTTGACTCTAGTGATATCTGCCTGCCGAAGAGCCGATTCACCGGTAGAACTATCAAGATTTACAGATATGACTTCAGTATCATGTTCCGCTATGGCAGGATAATTGCCGGGAAGTGTGCCGATTTTCACGGGAAGGGTTCTCTTTTCAGGGAATCCGTTTGTATTTTTATTTCCCGGTTCTTGAGATAATCCGGCTATCCGGTATTCACCTCTTGAAGTTTCATTGCCGGCCAGGTATTTTATCAATTCGTGAACAAAAGCGGGGAATGTGGAATTCAGCGGAAAATCCGACCAGTCCATATCAGGTGTTGATGTAAATAAAGCTGAATTCCCCCTGTTTAATCCATCGCCTGAATATATCCATAGAAGCGGATACCCCCCTGCAGTTATTTGAGGTTTTTCAGGGAGTTCTGCCTGTGTCGAAAACAAATTATTAAGTGTAATGGCTGTTCCGACGGGAAAAACATCTTTAAATATACCTGATGCGGTCAACCCTGTTATTTTTTTGACCTCAACCGGTTTTCGTGAAATAATGTCTACAGGCATAAGTGAAGAGAGCATAATATTCAAAGGTCTGTTCTCAACATTGCTGCCGAGGAATAAGCAGACACCCTTTCCGGATGAAGAAAACTTTTCAGCAGCTTCGCTCACGGCTTTTGAAATCTTGACATTAAGGAGAAGAAGGATATCGTAATCGGCAGTATTTATGCTGGTTAACTCGGCTGCATTTATGATCCTTGCCGATACAGGTGTGTCATAATCGCCGGGGGCCAGCGCCCTGGCTATAAAGTAGCTTTCTCCGCCCATAAGTGTATAACCGGGTTCACCGTCTACTATTAATACTCTTATCTTCTCTCTTACATCAATATGAAAATATCCTGCATTGTCTATATCAATGCGGTCATTTTCGGAGGAGAGTGTCTCCATGCGTATGAGACATGCGTGCATCCCCTTGCGGTCAAAAGTATAACTGAAGTTAACTTCTTCTTTCCCGGAGAACTCGATGGTTTTAGTATTCCGGCTGACACCGTTGATCTCGAGTCCGATATCAGCCTTGACAGCATCTGACGAATTGAGTCCTGATTTGATGGACGATCTGATACCCCTGTAAAACACCGGGATGTCTGTTCTTTCGATCCATGCGTTTTTTGAAGCATCACATATATCTATCATAAGAAAATGCATGCCTGGTCTATGAGCTTTTATGATCTCGCCCATGAATCCGTCGTCTGTAAAATCCGAGAGTATGATAAAATTCAGTACGCCGCTTTCTTTAAGTGTATCTTCCAGTGCTTCCACTGAATCATGTATGGCTTTAATGGTATCTGTCCTCTTTCCGGAAGATACTGTTTTTTCTATGTATTCATGCAGCGTATTTCTGTCATCTGAAAAGGGATAAAGGTATTCAAGGCCTTCATTGAAAGTCGCCACAGCAAACCGTCCTTTCAGATCAGCGGTCAATTTCAAGGCTGTCTTTTTCGCCAGTTCAATCGCCTTTTCTCCAGTACTGATACGGCAGTCCATGCTGTAAGAATTATCTATAAGTATTATGTGGTCCTTAATTTCTGAGCCGGCGCCTGAATATCCTTTCCATACAGGTCCGGCATAAGCAACAGTAAGGAGGACGATAATGAGCATGCGCAGCAACAGGACCAGCAGGTGAAACAGCTGGTATCTCTTGAGTATCCTACTGGAAGACGGAAGTATAAACCTGAGTGTAGGGAATTCGATATGCTTTACCGGTTTGCGGTTTAAAAGGTGTATTAACAAAGGTATGCCGGCAAACAGGCTGAACCATAAAAAAGACGGTTTGATGAATGTCAGATTAATATTTTCTTCCTCCCTTCCATAAATTTAGACAATGCTTTATCGAGCGTCATATCGGTAGTTATCCTGCAGTAATCGATATTATGTGAGCGTAGATTTAATTCGATATTTTTCAGGTAGGCTTTGATGTTTTTTCTGTATTCCTTCCTTATTATTTCCGGATATGTACGTACCCGGCCCCGTGTTTCCATATCATGATATTCTACCGGTCCTGACTGTCTGAAATTGATCTCTTCGGGATCCAGTATATGAAAAACAATAAGGTCATTTTTTAAATACGGAAAGAACTTGAGTGCCTTTGTAAGAATATCCGTATCTTCCAGGAGATCTGAAAAAACGACAAGCAGACTCCGCTTTGTGATCCTTTTTCCTATATGGTCAAACGATTTATGGAAATCAGTTCTTCCTGATGGCCTTAATCCGTCAAGTTTTTCCAGCACATGTTGAAGATGCGCACTGAAGTTGCGCGGAGGGATAAAGTCTCCTATCGAGTCCCCGAAAGTTATCAATCCGGCAGAATCGTGCTGTTTTATCATCAGGTATGTGATAGCTGCACTGAGATAGGTGGCATATTCGAGTTTAGTAACATCGGACGAGGTGTATCCCATAGACGAAGATGTATCTATTATCGAATACCCGCGCAGGTTTGTCTCTTCCTGAAACTGTTTCACGTAATACCTGTCGGTTCTGGCAAATATTTTCCAGTCTATATATTTGAGTTCATCGCCGGGAGCATACTGTCTGTGCTGTGCGAATTCCAGGCTCGCGCCCCTGAACGGACTTTGATGAAGGCCGCCGGTGTAACCTTCTGCGACATAGCGCGCACGCAGCGTCATAGAGGACATTTTTTTTAAAAGAGCAGCGTCTAACTTAATGGACACTGTCTAGAAGGTGTGATATTATATCTTCGGAGCCTATACCTTCGGATTCTGCGTTGAAATTCGGTATGATACGGTGTCTGAGTACCGGTCTTGCAAGGGCATTGACATCGGATACTGATACATTATAGGAGCCGCGAAGAATCGCTCTGGCCTTACTTCCCAGAATAAGATACTGGGAAGCCCTTGGTCCGGCGCCCCAAGCAACATAGTTCTCTATGAACTTATCGGCTGAACCGGGTCTTGATGATGATACCAGACTGACAGCATATTCAATAACTTCATCAGATACGGGAACATCCCTTACAATATCCTGCAGGTTTATTATCTCTTTTGCTGTCAGGACCTTTGTGACTTTTTCTTCACTGCCGAATGTTGTCAGCTTTACGATCTTCTTCTCTTCCTCGAAATCCGGGTAATCGATCTTTATACTGAAGAAAAACCTGTCAAGTTGGGCTTCCGGGAGCGGATAAGTCCCTTCCTGCTCAATGGGATTCTGTGTGGCGAGGACAAAAAACGGCAGCTTCAGGGGATTTGTCACACCGCCTGCGGTAACGGCGTATTCCTGCATTGCCTGAAGAAGTGCTGACTGGGTCTTAGGAGGCGTCCTGTTGATCTCATCGGCAAGGACAATATTTGCGAATACAGGTCCAGTTATGAATCTGAACATCCTTTTACCGGTTTTCTGGTCTTCTTCTACAACCTCGGTTCCTGTTATATCAGAAGGCATAAGGTCAGGGGTGAACTGTATACGGCTGAAATCAAGATCAAGGATATCTGCAAGCGTACGGACGATCTTTGTCTTAGCAAGCCCTGGAACACCGACTATCAGACAGTGTCCGCGAGAAAACATAGAGATCAGTATAAGGTCTATTATGTCTTTTTGGCCAACTATTACTTTGTCGAGTTCTTCCAGGATGACTTTGCGGCCGTCCGCAAGTTTTTCTATTAATTTCAATTCAGATGATTTTTCCATTTGAATATTACGCGGGCATAAATCCCTTATATAGAAACAACGACCTGCCTGTTATTTCTTTTTCTTTTTATGCCTGTCTCTTTTTCTGCGTTTCTTCAGTTTATGTGTTCTGATCTTTCTTAGTTTTGCTCTTCTGCCTTTAACCATATTTCCTCGTCTGTCCGAATAACCTGAAGAACCGGTCCTCATATTCATTGAAGAGGTTATGCTTGTTCAACATGTTACCCAATTCGCTTCTTGCCATCTTGTCGTTTTTCGCCTTTATAAAAAGATATTCTATCTTGTTCCTGATATTCCCGGGAATATCGCCTCCGTCTTCAAAGAGTCCATGTTCTTCCAGTTCGCTGATATTCTCAGCTGCTGATTTCATAGTCATATCGATAATAAATTTCATAACAGAAATCTGCCAAGTATCATCATTACCGGATATTATGGCAGCAAGGTTGTTCTGCTTTTTTTTAAGTTCAGAATTTATTTTTTCATATACTTCCATGATTGTCGATTTTGCTTCGGTAACAATACCCGACTCATTATTAAACCTGTAATTAAGTATTTTTATGTTCTTCCCGAAAGCTTCAAATAGTTCCTCGGGGTATTTTTCTGCAAAATCGCCAAAACCCTCGAACAGATCCGCTATCTGAACAGGCCCTAGTATCTCCGGTCTGCGGGAAACAACTTTTCCTTCTCTTATCTTGATCATCTCTCCCCGGGTGCTGAGAAGATAGTAATCCATATTTGTCGTACCGAATGTTGCGATCTTTCTATTTGGCATTTTCATTATAGCCGTATTCATGATCGCCTTACTGAAAATCTCGTCTTTTTCCATATCTGCCATTAATACTATCTCCGGCTCTGAAGCTTAGTGAGCAGCCTGAGGATCTCTATATACAGCCATATAAGTGTGACCATTAGGCCGAATGCCGCATACCATTCCATATACAGAGGTGCTCCTGACCTTGCGCCGTTTTCGATGAAATCGAAATCCAGCACAAGATTGAGCGCAGCTATTGTGACAACAAAAAGACTGAAACCGATTCCGACTATACCGTTTCCATGAATAAAGGAAAGGTTCATCCCGAGCAGTCCCATAATAAATGATACCAGATAAACGATAAAAATACCGCCGGTAGCGGCTATTACACCGAGTTTAAAATTCTCACTCACGTTAATAATGCGGGCTTTATAAAGAAAGAGCAGGGAGAAGAGTGTACCGAAAGTCAATGCGGCTGCCTGAATCACCAGCCCGGGATACCTGGCTTCGACAAGAGCTGAAATACCGCCTACAGCTAGTCCTTCCAGAAGAGCATATATCGGAGCAGTTATGGGAGCTGCCTTCTTATTGAATATTGTGATAAGCGCAAGTACCAGCCCGCCTACGATACCTATCAGCATCCAGCCGGTTACGGACTCGGCAGATCCTGTCTTAAAGAACTGTCCCCATACGTATATTGCCGTTATCAGCAGCAGTGCAAGAAGTATGAATGCCTTATTGACCACTCCCTGAATTGTCATAGTCTCCGTATACTGTCCTACACCTCCGAATTCCCTGAATATGTTCTTTGACAGCGCGGGATTAGAAGTTTTCATCTGTCTTCCCCTCCTTCTTTATAAGTTATAATAATCATTAATAAAATATTAGTAGTGCATATTATACAATACAAGTTGTATTTGGTCAATCATCCGGCCCTGTTTCAAGCTTATACTATTGACAGGAAAAGCAGATACGCGTTATAAATCATTTACCCTCGAGCATGATCTTTCAGTATACTGACCTGATCGATTTTGCCCAGTACGATCAGTACCTGTTCGCCTTTCAGCTCAGTATCAGGCGGGGGATTATAAATATACCGGCCGGCCTCCTTGTCTTTTACTGCAATAATAATAAGGTCTATATTCCGGAATATCTTCGCATCACCTATCCTTACACCGGCCAGACCGGAAGTTGAACCTATCTCTACCTCTTCTACCCTGAGTGCGCCGTCTTTTGCCCTCAGCATTACATCCAGGAAAGAGACGACTGTAGGCCTGAGCATTTCAGAAGCCATTCTCATCCCGCCTATCGCATTTGCGGAAACTATTGCATTTGCTCCGGCAGTCCTCAGCTTATGCTCCGACTCCTCGGCCAGAGACCTTGTAACAATTCTAATACCCGGATTCAGGCTCCTTGCAGTCAATACGACAAAAAGATTATCCTTATCGGAAGAAAAAGTCGTTATAAGTCCCTTTGCATTTAATATTCCGGCACTGAGAAGTATGTCGTCCAATGAGGCATCACCGATAACATAGAGAAGATCTTCATGTTTTTCTCTTAACATAGATATCCTGGATTCATCCTTTTCAATTGCTACACACGGATTCTTAGTCGAGATGAATTCATTTATCACATGTTTTCCTGTATCGCCCATCCCGCATATTATATAATGTTTGTTTAGTTTTGAAATCTGCTTCTTCATTTTTTTCCTCCTGAGGATCCTCATCAATTCACCCTCAACTATAAAAACGGTCACAGCCCCCAGCCCGTAGAATATTACGCTGAATCCGATCATTATCAGCAACACAGTAAATAGCCGGCCTGCAGAAGAGAGAGTATTTACTTCCATAAAACCGACTGTTGTCAGTGTTATTACAGTCATGTAAAGTGAATCTAAGAAAGGCCAGCCTTCAATGATCATATATCCTGCTATTCCCGCAGTGAATATGAACATCAGTACGAGTATTATCCTGATTATGCTTTTATGTATCATCACGATTCCAGGGATAATATTACAAAAAAAAACTGAAGGTAGCAAATAAAAACTGATAATATTCAGACAATAGTTAAGAAAACGCTGAAGATCAACCGGCATCTTCCGGCCATGCGGGAACGCTCTTCCCGTCTTCAAATGAAAAGAGCTGCACATTTGAGCAGTTATTGCATTGCAGGACCCTGAATACATGCGTCTTTGAAGGATGCAGTCCGAAATTCTCTGTCCGGATGGCATTCCTGTCAATGACCATCTCGTAGCGCCCTTCTCCGCAGACAACACATAGACTGGCTATATGCGGACCGCCGCCGGTAAGACGGTCTATCCTGTAAAGGACTTCATCTATCGCTTCCATTAGTTGAATCCCGTTTTTAATAAACATATCATTTTTTTCCCTTATACATTTTACAAGCAGCGAATTAACAGCATCACCAGCGGGATCATCCGGGAGCAATTTCCTAAGATCGTTTTCCGAATTAATATAATAGTATCCGTGCATCCTTGATTTTCCTGTTATCATCGACCAGAGCAGTTTTCCCACAGAAAAGACATCGATAGAAGGTTCCAATCTAGCGATCTCTGTGCCTTTTGCCCATGGAGGCAGCCATTCATTCATGTTTATGTCTTCAAGAGTCGCTGTCAGACAGGAATGCTCAAGATCCTTAAAGAATACGATGGTCGGATCACCCAGGATCAGATTAGAGTTATCTATGAATATGTTGCCGGGTTTAATATTCCTGTGTACAAGTCCCTTTTTATGTATGATAGACAAAGCTTCAACAACGGGCCTGACAGCAAGTATGGAAGATTTGATACTGCCTGCCATAAATTTACTGTTTTTCTTATAGGTACCGTCCCGGTAGTATTTAAAGACAAACCACTGCTCATCGATATCATAATCCAGTATCCTTATAAATGCCTGATGGCCCACAGATGCAAACAGGGGCATCTCTTTTTCTATCAGTTCATCGGTTTCTCTGACAAACCTTGCGCTTTCCGGCCGATGGAATATTTTAAGAGTTCCCTGATTAAGGGGGGTTTCTGACCGGACAATATCTGTAACAGCATCATAGAATGCACTGAAACTGAGGTCTATCTTGTCTGACTGGATCTCTTTTTTGACTTTTTCGAACGCTTTCTTGTCGAAAGTAAACCTGTTTTTATCTATGACGTGTAATACTCTGCCCTGACTCCCGCTGCCTATCTCGCTTAGAATATGCCATTTGTCTTTGTAGTTCACTTGACCTCCCGTCCGATCATCATTCATTTGATTTAATAATAAATAATAATATATAAAACCATACTCTGCAAGATTGTGTTCTGTTTTGTCCTGGACTGTTTTGTCCGGATGGGAATTTTTTTAAGAAGACTCAGTTCTCTTCAGGGTCATCGGATGTGATTATCTGCAGCCGGAGTCTCCTGTATAGCTTTACATGTACTTCCCGGGGAACTTCCAGTTCTTCCATCTTCCGGCAAAGATATATTGTCTCACAATACGTGTTAAAAAGAGTCATGCATTCGCTGTGCATATTGAGGTGTTCTTCTATCTCGGAACAGATATCTTCACCTAATTCTTTGTCGATATAATCAGATATCAGATCACAGAGTTCTTTAAAATCCATCTTGCATACCCTCGCTTTGAAAATATTCGCCAAGGCTTTCTCTTAAAAACAGACGCGCTCTGTGCACCCTGGACTTAACAGCCGTGATAGAAATGTCCAGTATCTGGGACACCTCCTCATTCGACAGGCCGTTGATGTCCCTCAATATAAGCGGTATCCTGTAGTCTATATGGAGTTGTTCAATGGCTATATCAAGCCTATCATGTAATTCACGGTTTTCAAGTTCATCAAGCAGGTTGACCGACCAGTCTGCCTTGAGTTGTCTCTTGAGCTCATCACCGCTTCCGGTCAGAATGGGTGTTTCTATTGAATAACTTTGGTTTTTACTGTCTTTTCGTTTTTTCATCAGTGCTGCATTTGTAGCAATCCTGTATATCCATGTAGACAGTTTTGAATCTCCCCTGAAAGTAGATATCTTTTTGTAGACCTGAATAAATGTATCCTGGAGTATGTCACTGGCATCTTCCCTGTTCTGGTTGATCCTGTAAGCAAGGTTGTATACTTTGCCTTCATAACGCTTAACTATCTCTTCAAATGCCTTCTCGTCGCCTTTTTGAATCCGGTTTGCAAGCACTTCATCTGATATATCTTTTACCATTCTATTAATTTAGATGCTATATAAGAGAAAAAGATTCATACGGCTTGATGTTCACATCAATGCTATAAGGTCTCCAAGCGTTTTGAGGCCTTTCCTTTCTTTAAGTTCCTCCAGGAAATAGCTGAACACCTTTTCAGTAATACGCACATCGCCCATTGCCCTGTGCCTTACTTCTTCTTGTCCGATATCAAGATATACTGCAATGGTTCCAAGCGAATTACTTGGAAAGTCGAAATATTTTCTTGCAAGTCTCAATGTGTCTAAGACAGGATTGTCAAGCTGCGGAATGTTCAGTTCATTCATCTCATTGCATATGAAATTCATGTCAAATGCCGCATTGTGAAATACGAGTACGGTATCATGTAAAATTTCGAGCATCTTGTCTATAATATCATCGAATCTTGGTGAACAGCTCACCATCTCGTCAGTTATGCCCGTAATAGAAACAGTCTCTTTGGGAATCGGTATGGAAGGATTGACCAAAGAAGAAAAAGTTTCTTTCTCAATACCGTCTTTGATCTTCATTATGCCGACTTCGGTTATCCTGTCGCCTCTTAAAGTGCTGAACCCGGTAGTTTCAAGGTCTACTATCGCAAATGGCACATCTTTTATGTAAGTATCCGGAGTTATCATGTCAATCCGGCCTTTGCGCCCGGTTCACTGTTACCCGCTATATATCTTAGGTTATTCATGAAATACCTGGCGAAAGTTACAGAGAAGACCAGGAATCCGGTAATAACCATCCACCATGGAGTATTGAAATGCTTTCCTTCAGCAAGTCCCTTTGTGAAAATAAGCAGAGATAGCGCAATAGTTGTCATGTAGAATGAACGCGTAAGAACAGCGCCAATAGTTAAAAATAGACCCAGAAATATAAAAGATAAAGCTACTTTTATTTCGGTAAACAGACTGCCGGCGAAAAATCCGACTCCCAGCAGGACGGATGGTATCAATACGGAAGCCATATAACTTCTGATGCCTGTTCCCGCGGTCCTTTCAATAATACGGGGTATCAGAAACAGTATCTGGGTGGAAATAGCAAAAGCCATGGGAATAAACAACATCGCGTATTTGAGTACCGTTACCGCCCGAGGAGGAGATTTTATAATAATTTCAGCAGTACCTGACATGAAAATACCTATTGTCAGAGCTACGATAAACGATATAACACCTCCCGTAGTAAAATCATCAGATACAGGATCGTTCAGATCAAAACCATAAACATCTGTGATTTTCATAGGCACTATAATCCCTGATACTGCAATAAAAAGAAAATAAAACAGAAGCAAATAGATGCCTTCCTGTAATATACCGCCGTAAGTCACAACAGCATGTGATACAGTCCATAAAATAATAAAAAGTAAATATGAAGCTGTTGAAACCGCTATTATCTTGTCCTTTTTCATATACATATTGGTATTCTGGTTATTAATATTATAAAAATATGCCGCTTATGGCAAATCGTTCACTCACAGTTTACTTATTATAAAAAGAGATGAATAGCTGTTGTAACCGGTGGGTAGAATGTCTCAGCTGTCTTCGCGGCGGTCATTACCGGAATTTCTTCTGTCCTTACCTGACCGCCGTTCATCGCTGGCGCGTGACGGATTAACACGGATCTCACTTCCTTTATATATGGTACCGTTTAATCCGACAATAGCGTTCTGCGCCTGAAGCCTGTCGGCCATATGGACAAATGCATATCTTTTTGATACGGCGGAAGATTCATCTTCCACTATAATAAGAGACAGTACTGTACCGTATCTGGAAAAAGTTTCTATAAGTTCATCTTCAGTAGTATTTTCAGGAAAACCTGCTACAAAAAGTTTCATTGATTGTTTTTCTCTGATAATTTTTTTTATTTCCGGCTGTAAAAAAGGGATTTTAGCTGCTTCATCTTTCAGGATAGGCGCTTCGTGCACTTCAATGCGTTTTCCCATATGATTGCTGCCGCTCAATATCAGTATTGCAGTCTGAGCCTGTGCCTCGGATGGCATCTCCAGAAACCCGAAACCCATAGGCCGTCCGGTAATGTCATCAGTGATGATATTTACATAATCGACTCTGCCGAATCTTTCGAATAGTTTCCGCAATTGATCATTCGTAGCACTTTTATCGAGATTGCCGACATATATGTTCATTTGTTCTCCTTCTGTATCCAGATGCTATTAAAATAACATTATATATGATTTTACTTCAGACTTTTCAGAAAAGTCAAGGTATTAGTCGTCAGCTAAAAGAATACGGGCAAGTACCCGGTAGATACTGTTAAGGTCTGAGCGGATTAATGAGTCGTTTTTTTATGAGAAGCGAATACAGTGAAAGTACGGAATAACATATAACAAAGTTAATTCCGGATATCATGAAAGCTGCCGCTAGAAGTCCGTAAAATAAAGCGGTATATTCGACCAGCTTCATCGCATAGACAGTCATGTCTATGCCTAATACACCGGCAATGAGATTAATACCTACAAAGAAGCCTGTTATTGATATAGCGCCCTGCTTCAAGCCTTTGATATCTGCACTACTGAGTTCCATATGCAGAGAAATGCAGAGCGAAAAATACGCGAAGATCCAGAAACCGTATGATCTGAGATTCGATCCTGTAAAGAGTGAATCCATTGTAGTGCGTACCGCTCTTGCCAGTATTACAATATAGTTATAGATGTCAGTGTGAACCTGAAACCGGGAGATACTGCTGTTTATTGTCACAAGGATCTCTTTCCCGGAGGGTACAAAGAGCATGAGAAGATACATTATTAAAGAAGCCAGGATCAGTGGACCCGATGCAATAAAAAGATTTCCGGCCATTTGATACCAATTTTTTTTATTATAGGTATGCTTCACATATCCTGGAAGTCCTGATTTCGAAAACGGAATAAATAATCTGAATTCCGTTATTCTGTGCCGGAAAATAACACAGAATATCAGGTGTCCTAATTCATGGATGGGTATTCCGATCCATCCGGTTGTAAGCAGGAAAAACCTGTAACCGAGTACTTGATAGAACAGATTCTTGGTAATATGAGAAATGGTATGAAGAAGAATACCAAATATTATAAAAAACCCGAATATGCTTACAAGCTGCAGCCCTGCAGTTAAGAATGCCTCAAGTAGATAATCAAGAATATATTCCACGAATATATCTTTTAAGTAAATCCCTCCTGCATTGAACCCGATATCAAAAGCATGCTGTTCATAACAGACAAATAGCCTTATAGTATATTTTTTCTAACGAAACATAAAACGGATATTTTCCGAACTATGATTCAGTTGAAACCTGTTCCGGTTACTTACCGGAATAATTTACTATGCGCCACTCGTATCAGTATTGGCGTTACCCGAAAGAATAGACATGATCTCATCTTTCTTGTCAAGCAGGATCTGAAAATCATCGGCATTAAGTCCCATATTCTTGCCTATCCTCAGTTCGTCGTTCTCATTCCTCCAGAAGGACCTCTTCTCTATCTTGGCTTCACCTTCATTCCAGCTGACTATCCTGAGTACAACAGGATTGCCTTTCGCATTTTCAACCCTGGAAAGTTCAAGAATTACATCTTCTTTTATTTCCCTTGGCATCTTCCACCTCCTTCTTTCCACTCACGTATTTAAAACACCCGTTTTCTTCCTTATAATATCCATCGGTTCAACAGGGTATTCCATCTTCATCTTCACTATCTGTTTTGCATGCGGTGCGGTTCTTACCGGTTCGTCTTCTTCGTTCCAGATATCAGTGATCTCCTGGCCGTATTGCTTTCTTCCAGGCCCTATGATCTCGATGTAGTCTCCTCTTTGTATCTTGTTCTGCTGCCGGATAACTGCTGTTTTTTTATCCATATCATATTTTAATACAAGTCCAAGATAATCATAGTTGCGCGTATAGGAATCCTCTTTGTATACCTGCATAGTATGACGGTTGTCTCTGAAAAGAAAACCGTCTGTATAGTCTCTATGTATCACCTTTTGCAGTTCTTCCATCCATGCAGGATCAAGGCAGTATGATTCCGGGGCAGAAATATATTGATCTATGGCTTCCCTGTAGACTGAAGTAGTTACTGCCACATAATATGAACTCTTCATCCTTCCCTCTATCTTAAATGAATCGATACCGGATTCCATCAGTAGAGGTACATGTTCTATCATACACAGGTCCCTGGAACTTAAAATAGATGTTCCGCGTTCATCTTCATATACAGGAAAATATTCCCCGGGCCGTGTCTCTTCTACAAGGCTGTATTTCCATCTGCAGGGATGGGTGCATGAACCGAGGTTTGAATCCCGGCCTGTCATATAGCTGCTCAACAGGCACCGGCCGGAATAGGACATGCATAATGCACCGTGGATAAATACTTCGAGTTCGAGCGTGTCCGGGATATTCTGCCTTATAGTTTGTATCTGGTCTATGGATAATTCCCTGGCCAGGGTGATTCTTTTGACACCCATGCCGTGCCAGAACAGCGCGCTGTACAGGTTCGTGCAGTTTGCCTGGGTACTGAGTATGACAGGCATCTCCGGTGCGTATTTTTTGACTTCCATAAGTATTCCCGGATCGGAAACTATTACTGCGTCGGCTCCAATATCATAGATGCGGCTTATATATTTTTCCATACCCTGAAAATCCTCATTGTGTGCAATTATGTTCATCGCTATATATATTCTGGCCCCTTGCGAATGCGCATGTTCAATACCTTCATGCATATCATCCGGGGTAAAATTATCAGCTGCTGCCCTTAGACCGAATCTGTTATCAGAGATATATACAGCATCCGCTCCGTATTTTACGGCTACTTTAAGTTTTTCCAGATTACCGGCCGGTGCGAGCAATTCCGGTTTTTTTATTTTTTCCGGATTGTTATTCTTTCCTTTTGTCTTTTTTGATAGCACTTTTATTTCCTGCCCCATGCAATTTAGCGTACTTGTTCATCTCTTTGGCGATCGCCATTATTTCTCCATAGTGTCCCATGTCTTTTTCTTTATTTGTCACAATACCTGCATAGAGTCTTATAATAGAGTATTTCTTGTTCCTGCCTTTGCGGGTTTTTATAGTCACATAACCATTCTCACTGTCTTCCTTATCGTAAAAACTGTTTATTTTACGGTCAAATTCTTCGATTATACCGGTACATATCTTTTCATCATTTTCGGCATTAAATATAAGTACGAAATCATCTTCGCCCGAATGCCCTATAAAATCGTTGCCGGACAAAGCTTTCTTCAGCAGGCCGGCTGTAAACTTTATAACATCATCGCCTCTGTCATAACCGTATTTTTCATTATAGCTTTTCAGATTCCCTATATCGAAGTAGGCAAGAGATATTGTCTCTCCCTTGTCCAGTCTGTTGTATAATTCGGAGACTATATTCTTGTTTCCCGGGAGATTTGTGAGCGGATTAGCCGACATGACAAGCTTGTTTTTCTTAAAAAGCGCATCTATCCTGAGGATAAGTTCTTCTACCTCAAAAGGTTTAGTGAGGTAGTCGTCCACACCCATCTTGAGTCCTTCTATACGGTCGCTGGGCCTGTCCCTTACGGATATCACAAGAACAGGTGTAAAAAAAGTCTTTCTGTTCTCTCTTAGTTTGTTAAATATATCAAGGCCGTTCATATCCGGAAGCATTATATCCAGGATCACAAGATCGGGGGTGTGTTTTTTAAGATACTGTAACGCTTCATCTCCGTTATATGCAAATGTTACAATATAACCTTTATTCTCGAGGTTGAATTTGAGCATTTCGACGAGTATTTGCGAATCATCCACTATCAATATCTTTTCTTTCATTTACCCGACTCCTTGTTCATATTGTCCATCATCTTCATAATATCGTTCAAACCGCCGGCCGGCGCATCTGCTTTCTGCGGATCGAAAAGGCTGTCATCTATACCTTTGTTTATC
Organism: Elusimicrobiota bacterium; assembly: GCA_043813605.1. Lineage (GTDB taxonomy): Bacteria > CG03 > SLGR01 > SLGR01 > JBDRKX01 > JBDRKX01. The sequence continues at coordinate 32,429 of JBDRKX010000064.1, forward strand.
AACACTGATTCTACTGTTGAAACTGAGACTGCTTTACCGGCCGAGTATACATCCGTCCTGTAGGGGAACTCCCAGCCTGCTTTTATATTTCTGAAATCACTGAATATCCATGTCATATGCTGATCTTGGATGATTTCGCTCTCCCCTTTAACGAGTATCAGGTCATTTTTATCCAGCCAGAGTTTAGTATACGGAGTATCCGGCTGCTTATCAAAATCGATTATATAGCATTCTCTTTTGCTTATGGTTTCAGTGCCCGTGATACGCGCTTTGCCGGAAAGGTATTCCCACCAGTTCTTTTCTAACTGATAACGGGATTCTTCTGCATCTGAAAGCCTGCTTTTTCCTAAAAAGGGAGATATCATCCATGTTTCATTTCCGTTATGTATAACAATGTTTTTCATACTGTTCATACCTTCAGGCATACCTGGAGTCTGCGGTATTTCTGTTTCGACCTCGATCCTGAATTTCTCTCCTTTTTTTAAGGCTTTCATCACTGAGGAGACCATGCCGGTCGGGGTGTAGACATCGATTTTCTGCTGAATTGTCATATCTTTGATCTCATTTTCGAATTTTTCATACTTTGCTTTCACGCGCTTTAGAAGAGTTTCCCATGATTCAGAAAAAACAGATACCGAAGCCGCTAATATAATCATTGCAGATAAAGCAAATACTTTTGATCGATGCGTTTTCATACTAATATGATACTCCTGTCTTGCACTCTGTTTCCGCAAGTGCAGCTTTAATACCGCTGCAATACCCGGATATGCTTTCAAGCGCATGCTGTGATTTCAGGTTCTCCAGCCAGAAAGGGAATGTCCTGCACTGCTCCGGCCGGCCAGGATAGATAACGCATATTCCTTTATCAAGAAAAATACAGCCGTCCGAATAATCTCCCTTTATCCTGATCCTGTCTCCTTCATCTGCAGTATACTTTTCGACAAACCTGTCTCTTCCAACACCCAGCAGTCCTGCTATGTCTTCTACATCCTGCCGGCTGATAAACACATAGCCTTCCATACTGCAGCAATTAGAGCAATTCCTGCACTTGAAATCAAGTTTTCCCGATCTGACTGTTTCAATTATGTTCATGCCGGAAATAATCATACGGTTATTCTATACTTATAACCTTTATCTCGAAATCTATCTTTTTGCCCGCGAGGGGATGATTAAGGTCAATACTGATATTCTCTTCATTTATTTTTATTATCATACCCTTCATCCTGTTGCCTTCATTATCCTGTATTGTCGCAATTTTACCTATTCTATAATCGTAATCAGGAGGAAACGCCGTACGGGGCAGTTCACCTATCTTATTCTCGTCCCTCAGCCCGAAAGCGTCTTCAGGGCTTATTGTAACTTTCCTGTTTTCGTTGATGCCCATTCCCAGAACGGCCTTGTCAAGCCCGGGAATAACGCTGTCCTGACCTACTGTAAACTTGAGCGGTTCACCTTCAGCAGATTTATCAAACAGTTCCCCGTCAATAAATGCATAGAACTGTACCTTAACCGTATTCCCGGCTCTTACAATTTTTTCATATCTATCCTGCTGTACGGTAGTCCTTCTTTTCTTTTTTTCTGCACAGCCTAAAAAAACTGCCGGTAACATTAACAGTGATATAATGCAGAAAACGACCGCTCTGTTTTTTTGTGAAAAACTCAGCATAATATTTTATCCATCCTTATATGTTTCTAATCCGGGTGAAGTCATCCGGACAGGACCCGTGCTATATCCAAGAACTGCATATTCAGTTCTTTCTTATTATTATGCGGATAACTCAGGGGAACATATCCCAGCTCTTCTTTTACCCATGTGATCATTACTCCGGATTTTTTCTTTTTCAAAAGTTTTATAGCTTCAAATCCGAAAAGCGATGCAAGCAGCCGAGAATCAACTGTAGGCGCACCGCCCCGCTGAATATATCCGAGTTTCGAAATCCGCACCGGAACAGACAGGGAATTACCGATATAATGTGCCAGTTTATCCGCATCACCGGCTCCTTCAGCCATTATGATCAGGATAGAACTTTTTCCACTGTTCTTAAGTTCAATGAGTTCTTCGAGGATCTTTTCCTTTTTTCTGTTCTTTTCCGGTATCAGTATTATCTCGGCACCTGATGCAAGACCGATATTAACCGCAAGGAAGCCTCTGTCTCTGCCCATTACTTCTACAATGAATATTCTCCGATGCGAAGTAGCTGTATCCCTTATTTTATCTATTGACTCAAGCGCTGTATTTATCGCTGTATCAAAACCCACAGTCTCGTCAGTACCTGCGATATCGTTATCTATACTGGCCGGGATCCCTATTACCGGTACAGAAGTCATCTCTGTGAGCATATATGCCGCATTCATTGAACCGTCTCCTCCTATTACTACCAGTCCTGCGGGGGAAAGTTCTTCCAGGTTAAAAGCTGCCTGCCGGCGATACTTCTTTTTCTTGAATAGGGGGCATCTGTCAGTATAAAGTATAGTCCCCCCCCTGCCGATTATATTGCTGACAGTCCGGCTTTCCATATTCATATAGTCTTTTTCAATAAGACCCCGCCAGCCGCGTTTGAAGCCTATTACTTTGAATCCTGAATGGATAGCACTTCTTACCACACTCCTTATGGCAGCATTCATTCCGGGAGCGTCTCCGCCAGTAGTAATCACCGCAATAGTTTTCTTAGCAGTCATAATAGAAATATCCTTAAATTTCTCTTTAATATATCATTGTATAAAAGATATTATAAATTGCAAGCATTTATAATGATTACTATTAAATTTTTATTATATTAATAACGAATATTAAAGAGTGTTCACTTAATTAGACTTTGCAGATTTCCTAAAGAGTTGTATGTAAAGTCTTATTTCATCTGCAATAGCAGAGTATTTTCCTTCTTCAAGGAGCTGGTTATTGAAAACACTTCCTCCAAAAGCGACAGCAGAAGCGCCTTTTGAAAAGTATTCGAGGATATTGTCGGCATTTATACCGCCGCAGGCCATGATCTCTATGTCATCGAACGGGCCTTTTACCTCTTTGATATAGTCCGGTCCGCAAAAACGGGCCGGAAAAACCTTTACCATAGTAGCACCGGCTTTCCAAGCATTGAATATCTCCTGCGGAGTAAATGCTCCGGGGAATACCGGTATTTTATTTTCCCGGCAGTATTCTGTCACCTCATTTACCAAGGTGGGCATCACTATATAGCCTGCACCCGCGTCCAGGGCCTTTTTCATTGATTCCATACCAGTGACCGTACCTGCACCTATCATCATCCGGTTCCCGGATACTTTTACAGCAGTCTTTATTATGTCAGCTGCCTGCGGTGTGTTCATCGTGATTTCCAGGGATTCCAATCCTGAAGGTACAAGGACTTCTATGAGAGGCTCTATTACTGATGGATCAATGCCCCTCAATATACCCATGAGGGGAGTTTTTTTAAACCTGTTTATGTCCAACTTCAGTCAAGGTCTGTAGCGGAAAGGCTTTCATAGAAATCACGGTAATTCTCTTTTTTATCCGTGCTCCTCAGAGCCATCGCTTCTTTCGGATGCACGTTGAACATGCCGGATATGGCATAAGGTATTATGTAGCCCCACTCGATTTCCTTCCTCATATCTATCATCTCACTCGAGATAACATCAAGTATGGGGCGTATGTCGAATTTAGGGTTTTTCAGAAAACCTATCAAGAGCTCCAAAGGACAATTTCCCGCTGCTCTGCCTATACCGAAGACAGTGCCGTCAACATAATTTGCGTCATGTATGATCGCTTCGATGGTGTTTGAAAATGCCAGCTGCTGGTGATTGTGAGCGTGCATACCGACCTCTTTAGTTTTGAGTATATCCTTGAATTTTTTTGTCAGGTACTCGGCTGTCTCCTGGTAGAGTGCTCCGAAACTGTCAACAATATAGATGACCTGGGCTCTGGATTCTTCTTCAAGCTGATACAGCGCTTCGTTGAGTTCATTGTCAAGTGCTCTTGAAATAGCCATTATGTTCACTGTCGTTTCATATCCTTTTTCTGAAAATGCATTAACAAGATGTATCGCCTTATCTATATCTTTGACATAGGAAGCCACGCGGACCATATCGACAGGGCTTTCAGAAGCGTCTTTTACTTCATCAAGATCGACTCTGCCCACATCAACCATGACCGATATCTTGGAATCTGTTTCTATATTGTCGGTAACTTCTTTCAAGAGCTCATCATCACAGAACTTCCAGGGCCCGTATTCGTCACATGAGAATAGCTTTTTGGAATTCTTGTAACCGAGTTCTATGTAGTCTACTCCCGAATCCGATACTGCCCTGTATATCTCTTTCACAAATTTCTTATCAAATTTATGATTATTGATAAGACCGCCGTCTCTTATTGTACAATCAAGCACTTTAATAGCTTCTCTAAACATATCTGGCCTCCCTTTCGCCTAATACTTTCATTAATTCAATAAATTATATAGTTTATGTCTAAAAAGTCAATCAAAAAAACTATTGATGTACTCTTGTTCTGACTCAGGCAAACAACATGATCAGAACCATTCCGCACAGCATAAGAAAGATGCCGGCTGTTCTGGTATAAGTCAATCTTTCTCTAAAGAATACTATTCCAAAAATAACAGAGAACAGCATACCGCCTCTTTTTATAGCTATAACATAACTTACATGTGCGTAATCAAGGGCAGTCATCTGGGAAATAAAAAGAAGTGCTCCGGTTAATCCCAGAAGCAGCATTAGAGTCAGATTATCCTTTATTTCACCGATAAAACCAGGCCTCATCTTTATTAAAAAAGGCATATAACAAAGTGTAAAACCGGTGTTGAAACTGAATGTATAAAAAGAGGGGCTGGATGAAATAACGGCTACTTTATCAAAAGCAGCAGCAAAACTCCAAATGAATGCGACAATAAGCATCAATAAAGCGCCTTTATCATCAATGAGACGTCTGAATGGTTCCATGACACCGCTGCCCGACCCTGCTGCAAATATCACATACGTACCCAGTGCGACCAGAAGTATCCCGGCAATTCCGTATCTACTGGGAAATTCGCCCAAAAATATATATCCGGTAAGAACAAGGAAAACCGGTGTGAACGAGACAAAAGGATATGTAATATTGAGCGGCGACAAATGTATGGCTTTGACAAACAGGGTTACAGCAACCATGTTAAGGATAAGAGAACCGCACAAAGCCCATATAAAGGAAGGTTCTATCCGGGGTACATCAGATTTTATGAAATAAAATATGATCCAGGGAAGAGCAAAGGAGAACATCACCCATGTAACCGTGTAATGACTGGCTTTCTGCGTGATCCTTTTACTCAGTGCACCGGAAGCTGCAAAGAAAAAGGCGGTCAATACTGATAGCGGTACCCACACTGGCTAAATATCCTGGCAGAAACAGTTTTCAAGTCCCAGTGAAACCGCGTATTCCACTGCCTCGGCATACTCCTCTTCATTAAGCCTTCTTCCGAAGATATCCATACCGACAGTTTTATAGGCAGGATGGTACTGCGACATGAGACTTAAATGTGTCGATATCCCTAATTTTTCAGCAATAAAATCGAGGACTCCTATTGTGTTCGACAGGTTCCCCGGCAGAACAAGATGCCTGATAAGCAGTCCCCGGGTTGCTATCCCGTTAATATCAATAATAAGATCACCTGTCTGCCTCTGCATCTCGAGTATAGCATTCCTGTTGATCTCACTGTAGTCGGCTGCGCCGCTGAGTTTAAGGGCAAGAGAACTTTCAGAATATTTTGCATCAGGCATATATATATCAACCAGCCCTTCCAGTGTTTTAAGTGTTTCAACTTTTTCGTAACCGCTTGTATTGTATACTACAGGAATCCTCAATTGATCTCCTTTTATTTTTTTTAATGCCTTCTTTATAGACACAGAATAATGGGTGGGCGTCACAAGGTTTATGTTATGCGCTCCTTTTTCCTGAAGTTCAAGAATGATCTTTATAAATTCATCTTCACTGAACACCCGGCTGTGCCCCATATGAGATATAGGATAGTTCTGACAGAATATGCATTTCAATGAACAATGTGCAAAGAATATCGTACCGGAACCTCCGGTACCGGACAAGGGGGGCTCTTCTCCTAAATGCAGGTTCCATGACGATATCTCCATTATTTCACCTGCTGTACAGACACCGAGAGATGAACTCCTGTCAACACCGCATTCCCTCGGGCATATAGTACATCCATTGTTTCTATAATTCATCATTGATTCTTACCGTGTACTCTTTCAGATCAAATATCTCATCCCACTTATCCAGATCATAAGATGGAAATATGGAATTGTTATGCAGAAGCGGTTCAGATATAACACTCCCCGGGAATCCTTCAGCATCAGCGGTTTGCGGTACTACTGCATATTCGGCCAGCCTGACCTTCAGTCCCAGCTTATGAAGGTATCTGACAGAATCTTTTATCTTTGAAATATCCTGTCCCGGCCTGCCGAGTATCAGATACGCGTGGACTTCACCAGTACGATATCCTGATGAAAAAAGGTTTTCGGCGGAGATCTCTATATCATGTTTTCTGAGTTTTGCACCCGGGACACCCTCCATTATTTCATCTATAATATCGACGGAAATACAGGGTTCGGTAAACCCTGCTTTTTTTAATAACCGGGCTGTTGCGCTGTCTATTTTTTTAACTTCCATTCCATTGGGCGTATGGAAGCGCAGGTTCTGCGGTGCTGTTTCGAGAAATTCATACAGGCTGTTATTACTCAAAAGGGCATCATCGTAAAAGACAAAATCATCAGTCTGATATTTGAGCAGTTCGCCGACCTCTTCTGAGAGTCTGTCTTTATCCTTTTTCCTGTATTCCGGACAGATACTGTCTATACTGCAGTAAGTACATCTGTTCGGACAACCGATAGATGTCCTCATAACAACGTAAGGGACTTTTCTGTAATGTGAATAATCCGGCGCCGGCCATTCTTCAAAAGGCACTGTTTCCTCTCCGATAAGATCAAATAACCCACTGAAACCGGATCCGGTTATTATCTTATCGGCATCGACATTTATAGCGGCATGTTCAGGACATAGTGTAGCATATGCGCCGCCTATGATAAGCGGTACTCCCGGGAAAGTTTCTCGGAGAATATTTGCAGTTTCCGCCGCACCTATGTACCAGTATGTCATTGTGCATGTAAGCAGGATCATATCCGGTCTCTGCTTTAGTTTAAGTATATTATTAAGCATGCTTCCGTATATGCCGTAAATGCTGTATTTACGCGGGTATTGCTTTAATATGTCAGGCTTAACAGTTTTTGCTAAGATGAATTTTCCTTTTCCATACCTGTCATCATGTGTATCGGGAAGAACTTCGCTATGTCTGTCCATACAATCGACAAGTTCTACTTCGTGACCCGCCTTTTTTAGAATAGCGGACAAATAGAGAAGCCCCAGGGGTTTGAGCCAGTAATCATAACAGGCAAAATCAAGCACAAACGGATTGACTAATAGAAATCTCAAATTATGAAAACCAGCAAACAGGAAAGTGCAGTTTAACGGTTGATACCGCTGCCATTATTGCGAACGAAACTTACGGATGCCACCTTCTCGATCACGGCTTCGTCGTTTTTCTTTCTGATAAGACTTAACATGCGTGTCGTGCCGTCATGACTGCCGGCAGGTACGATCATCCTGCCGTTTTCAGTGAGCTGCTCAAACAGCACTTCGGCAAGTTCCGGAGACAGTTCGTTTATTATTATAGCGTCAAAAGGAGCGTTTTCTGTCCACCCGTCAAAGAGATTGCAGAATTTTGCCTTGATATTGTAGTATCCAAGGTTCTTGAAACGGATCACGGCAGCGGCTCCAATGGTTTCCCTGTCATCTATCGTATAGACCGCACTGCAGAGTTCAGCCATTACCGCCGCCTGATACCCCGATCTTACGCCCACAATCAGTATTTTGTCATAATCGCTCATTTCGAGCATCTCCGCCATCAAAGCCACTACATACGGTTTTATCATGGTCTGTTCATACCTGAGCATTAACAGTTTATCCGTATAAGCCAGGTCTATTTCGGCTCCGGAAACGAAATTATGACGAGGAACTTTCTTCATTGCATCAAGTACTTTTTCGTCACTTATGCCTTTCCCCTTAATATCTCTTTTGACCATTTCTACTCTCAGGTCATGAAAGTATTCTTCTCTTGTCCGGACTTTTTTTTCTTCGGGTATACCGCAGCCGGTGATAGAAGCATAGAATATTATTAATAACAGGACTTGTTTAATAGGCATAAATATCTATTTTCCGAATTTTATTATATATTATTACCGTTTTTTTTTCCGCAGTCAAATCAACATTATTCATGTCAGGGAGTTTTCTCAATGCCTTCAGTACCGGACCCGGTCATCTTTGTAAATACTTCACGCCTCTCTTTTTTTTTCAATGAGGTAAAGCTCCTGCCGTTTTCATTCCGGATAACCTAAAGGATAAAGAATAACCGGTGTTTCAGTACGAGGCAGTTTCAGGAGAGTGGAAATACCGCTGTCGTTAAAAGCTCCTACAGCTACAGTAGCATACCCGGATGCAGCCGCTGTCAGGTAGATATTCTGGCCTGAGTGGCCTGCATCGATATATATATATGCGCTACCCCTGTCGGGGTACCTTGAAGTTGTCCTTGAATTGACCGATGTGATAACTATACAGCAAGGAGCTGTCCGGAACATCTTTTGACCATATGCCTGCTCGGCAAGCTTTTTTCTCATATCACCGTCAACAGTCTTCCTGAGCACATGATGTTTATTATCATACCTGTAAATACCCGGAGAAAGGCCTTTAATATTGCCCGCTACCAGGTGGAATTCCAGCGGATAACAGGCCCCGGCTGAGGGGTAGCTTCTTGAAGCCCCGGTAACAGCATCTATCTTTGTACCACCGGCCGCCCATATAAGTTGAGAAACATCTTTAAGTTCAAGGGGCTTATCCGCAAAATCTCTTACAGAATGCATTCTTTCTATCGATATACTTACGTTATTGTCTTTTCCAAGCGTGACATCAGGAAGTTCTACAGCGTTCCGGTCACCGGCGGATATTACTGTATGCAGAAAGATATATATAACGCAGGCTATTAATGATATATATGAGTATCTCACTGACTAAGATCTTCCGTAAGAGGTACACCGGCACGGTATTGCTCGACCAGTTGTGTATACATGTCCCCCTCATCATCCTTACCTCTTTTATAACATCCTGCCGCGTATACCATGCATTTATGCTCCAGCTCCCTGAATGCAGTCAGGTGTTTTGAGTCATCCAGCGTGCCGGAATCGATCAGCTTTGAAATAGCTTTTATCCTGAACCTGTCCATTCCCCAGTATCTCCCGGAAAGCTGATCACAGTGCCCGCCTTCTTTCAATGTCAACACTTTATCTACCAGGTAAACAGGGTATCTTGAAGTGACTCTTAACCAGAAATCATAATCCTCACATACCGGCAGTGTTTCGTCAAAATCACCTATTTCATTGAAAATTTTCCTGTTTATGACAGCTGTTGAAATACTTACACTGCAGAGTTTCAGGCATGTTTCAAAAATATGTCCGTTTTGTTTTTTATGTATCTCTTTATGGTTCAGATGCCGGCCGTGCCTGAACCATTTTTCCCGGGTATGGAAGATATTGTATTCCGGATGCGCGCGTACGGCTTTATCAACTGTTTCCAGTTTTTCAGGGACCCACCTGTCATCTGAATCAAGAAAAGCGATAAAAGTCCCTCTGCTTTCTTTCAATCCCCTGTTGCGGGATATACTGACTCCGCTGTGTTCCTGCCGAATATATCTGAGCCGGTCATCATCTAATCCCTCTATCAGTCCGGCAGTTTCATCAGTTGAACCGTCATCGATAACTATAAGTTCAAAATCCCTTAATGACTGGCATAGGACGGAATTCACAGCCGTGAGAATGAACCCTGCCCGGTTATAAGCAGGTATTATTACTGAATAAAGGATATCCAGTTTAATTTTCTCCGTAATGACATCTCACGAGCGTATTGACAAAAAGGCTCAGGAATATGAGGAGCGCGATCCTGCATAAGATCTGGCCCCACGCCACCGTTGCGGATACTCCTCTTACAGCATATATGCCGGCAAGCAGGACCGACATGAGCAGGGAGATCATCAATGTCCTTTTTCTCGTGGAATATACCGCAGTTGCTACAGGCGTGAGCAGGAACAGGTACCATATCGGTCCCCAGAATACTACAAGCAGGTAGACCAGTATTATGTTTACAGCTAAGTTTATTGCCATCCGGATGCTCCTGTATCCGGGAAATCTCTTAACCAGGACAGCGGTGGCAATGTTATTGAGTATGGCTATACCAAGGAGTATTATTGAACCATAGAGCGCTCTTCCTGACGGCCGGCTGAACAGGATCGCTGCCAGAACAAGTATAACCGCAAACGGCGTAAGATAAGTGTTAACAACGGTTACGGCCTCGGTTGTTTTTTCTTTATCCATAAATATTTCTCCCGAATGTTCCTTCCAAAAGTTCCTCCCGAATGTTCCTTCTAAATTTTCCTCCTAAAATTTCTCCCGAATGTTCCTAGCAGATGTTCCGCAGATACAGGAGAATGTTCCAGCACAGATTATTCTCTTAAAGGACATTTTACAAGATTTGATATCTTTTTCAATGCCGATTATATCTAAAAAAAGAGCCGGAGATCCTGTTCGGATCTATCCGGCTCTTCTTATTGTGTGGAATAGAAGGAAATATCTTATTTGTCTTTCATGCGTTTTTTGAGCTTATCCCCGGTTTCCTTATTATATTTCCTGTGTCTTTTATCTTTCATTTCACTGAATTTTTCCCATTGCTCATCGGTAAGTATCTTTCTCAGATTCCTGATACCGTCAACCTGGAACTTCATCTTCTCTTTATGCAGATCACCTGTTTCATCAATAAGCCTGTCTATTTTCTTATCGTCCATCTTTGTTTTCTTCAGTTCGTGCTGAAGATCCAGCATTTTAAGTCTGAGTTCACTCTCTATTCTCACACCTTCTCTTCTGTCCTGATACCGCTGCTCTTCTATCACTTCCTTCTGTTCCTTTGTTAACTGGAGCTCTTCCTCTATCGCATTGACCGGCGGGAATCCCACAGCGTGCTCCCCTTCATCGTGCGGCGGGCCGACACATATGCTTATTCCGCTTCCGATAAATACAAATACCAATAACATCATCATGATCCTGGATTTCATATTCGCCTCCTTTTTTTGATCCTGCTATCCTTCCTGTTGCTATATACAAAGACCGGCATCATCTGACTGCTAGCTTCACCAGATCGTGCCGATATCAATATCGCTTTTCGCGGATGCTATATAACTGTCTATTACGTATTCGTTTGTTTGTTCTTCATCCGTATACATATCCCGTATAATACCGCTGCCATTGATATTCTCAAGCTGTTCGGTAAGATAAGTATTCTCTTCAATGCCTATATATTCCATCTGTTGTTCCATGTACGTGTATACTAATTCATCAGTATCATTACGGCCGTTGATAATAAATACCAGGAGCAATACCGCAGCGCTTGCCGCCGGCAGAGCCATGTACCTCAAAAACCTGCTGTATTTCCTTAAAGGAGATACTGAATTCATGACCTTTTCAGGCATCATCCCCGGAACGGTAGAAGGTGCATCTTTGCTTATTATGGTTATGACTTCACGGATCTCATTGAGATAGTTCCGGCAATGAGCGCATTCTGTGACATGAGATTCCAATGCCGTTTTTTCCGGCCCATCGAGTTCCCCGTCAATATATCTGTTTATCTTTTCTCTGTTAAACTTATTGCATTTCATCTTTTCGACCCCCTGTTCTGTTATATATTTCCCTGAGCCGCTCCCGCGCCCTGTATATATTAGTCTTCACGGTACCGATATTCATCTCCAGACTTTCTGCTATCTCTTCATAGGAAAGGTTCTCTACTTCCCTGAGTATGATCATCATCCTGTCTTTCTCTTCGAGTCCTGACAGGAGTTCCTCTACAATGCTCTTATTATCGAGATCCTTCTCTGTTTCCTGATCACCGTGAAATTCCGTATCGTAAGTTTCATTGAGCCGTAATGTCTTTCTTCTTTTCTCCCTGTCGATCAGGTTCAGCGTTGTATTTACAGCAACGCGGTAAAGCCAGGTCTTGAAAGAAGACCTAAAATCGAATTTCCGTATATTTTTAAATATCCGTACAAACACCTCGGCGGAAGCGTCTTCGGCAAGCGTCACGTTGCCTGTTGTCCTGAGCGCGATATTCCAGACAAAACCGCTGAATTCTTCGTAGATCCTTTCTATCGCGTATTCCTTCTTTTTCATTGCGTCTAAGATAACTTCCTCCGGTATCATTTCATTTCTCTTCATTTGTTTAGACAAGCCGGCCGGTAAAAAAGTTTCATTATATGGAGGTCATTTATCCAGCCGTTTCAGTGAGATGACTGATTCAGGCCTTTCTGAAAGTATATCTTTACCGCTGATATGTCCGTCATGTTTTTTAATAAGGAGCCACTTGGGATGTTTTCCCTGCCATTTCATCTTAAGCAGCCTGAACGTTCCTTTCAGTTTTTCTCCGTGAAGTTCAAATTCTATATCACCGTTTTCATACTGATCGGCAAACGGCCTGGAACTGTTTAAAGTATAGCTCCCCCTGTCCCATACTATGACTTCTCCTGCGCCATGCTGTCCCTCGGGTATGGTTCCCTCAAAATCGGCGTAATCAAGCGGATGGTCATCGACTTCTACTGCAAGCCTCTTCTCAGTCGGATCGAGTGACGGCCCGTGCGGGACAGCCCAGCTTTTCAGCACCAGTCCCACTTGCAGCCTGAAATCGTAATGGAGTGTCTTTGAACTGTGTTTTTGTACGGTAAACCTGTACATGTATTTACCTAATTCATTCAGCGGGTATTTTTTTTTCTTTAACAGCCAGGAAAACATACGCCAATAGACATCCGGCGGAATCCCAGGCGACATCGAATACGCTCATGTGTCTGCCGGGAACAAAACTCTGGTGATACTCGTCAGTCACAGCATATAGCATACAAATAATGGCAGCGATATTCCTGAACCTGATATTGTTTTTAGGAAAATTCGGCATGACAAGGAGCATAAGTATGCCGTATTCGAAAATATGAGCTCCTTTTCTCAGGAAATGATCCCATACATCGAACTGTGACTTAAGATACGGGACAGATGAGAGATAATAGATCAGAGCCGCCCATATAATCGGCGGCAGGAATCTCATTAATCTTTTCTGCATTTTACGATCTTTCGCGGGTTCATGTACAGCTTTATCATTATTAATTCTCATTTCACAAGACTGACTCCGATTATTATCATAAGAGTTCCGATTATCCTTACCGGTGTCAGGCTTTCTCCGAGGAAAATCGCTCCAAGAACAGCGGCAACCAGGGGGTAAGATGCCGCTATAGGTACTGCTTTTGAAGCAGGAACCGCTCTTAACGCCAGATAATACGTGAACATACCCAGAAGGCCGGCCATTAGTCCCGAAAGGCAGAAGCTCAGTGTATCTGATGCCGAAGTTTTAAAAAGTTCTGTCCATTTTCCGTACAGGGTACATATTGCCGCAAGTATAGCTGTTATAAAAATACTCCTTATGGTTACCGCGAGCAGAGGATCTGTTGTGCGTAATGCCGGCTTTTCAATAATAGAAGTACTTCCCCATAGAACAGCGGTGACCACCAGAAGCAGAAAGACTCTAATGCTCATAGCTAGTTAAGGGACCCTTTCTTTTCCGGGCCTTTTGAAGGCAGTATGTCGCCGTGTTTGGCTTCATACCTGGAAACATTCTCGTTAAGGGCCATAAGCAGTCTTTTTGCATGGCCCGGTGAAGTGATCAGTCTTGATACCGCTTTTGCTTCAACCGTTCCCGGCTGTCCGGGCGGCATATACATGAAGTCAAGCGTGAAATCATCCGGCGTATGGGTTATCATACAGAAGTTAGTATACCTGCCCATGGCGATTTCGTCATCCATTTTAACCGGTATCTTTTTCTTTTGATTGTTTTCTTTCTCGTCCATATTTTTATCCTTTCTTAATTCTTTTTTTATAACATTGATACGTCTGGAACCTTTTCCCAGTTCAGTGTATTCATGTTTGCCTTTCCTGTATTTTTTCATTCTTTAACCGTATTAATTATAAGCGTCTTCCATTCAGGGAACATATATACGGACTTCACTGATCCTGGCATTCTGTTTTATCATAACTTTTTTAAACACATAAAGAGGGATTTTTTTCGGTGCGGCATCCAGTATCATAAGAGGTATGTAGGCACCGGTCATAAGCATTCGGGGATGCATCTGCAGTACTGCCATCAGAGTCCGTGACAGATCTATCCTCTCATTGAAATCGAACAGGTAAGCCCCCTCCTCCAGTGTCCACCATCCGTATTTGTCTTCAGTATCCCTTAAGACCGGTTCAAGAAGCTCAGGGAATGCTTCAGCGTATTCACTGCCTCCGAAATCAAGCGAAGCTTCACCGGACATGGAGTATACGGATTTGACCGTCAGATCAACCGAAAACAGACCGACCTGTTTTTTTCTGCTTATCATATCCTGTAAAAGATTTGCTGTCTCTTCACCTGATAGGAATTTCATTTAAACCTCCTTTTATACAAGCCGGCCCTGTTCATCTCCCCATAAGCCTTCTGAACAGCACAACGGCCATCTGACGTCTATAACTCTTTGTTGACCTGAAATCATCGATCGGAGTAGATTCATAAATTATCGTTTCTGCGGCTTCTTCAACTATTTCCGGTGTTTTCTCTTTCCCCCTTAATACTTCTTCGGTCTTTAATGCCCTTATACATGCAGGGCCGACCGATCCCATGGCTATCCTGATATCCTTTATTTTACCCCTCTCCCTTACCCACCAGAGAGCCATCGATATCTTTGATATTGCAAGTGATCTTCTTGCACCGAGTTTCATGAACCCGGAACGGCTGGTTTCGGAAACGGGGATCTTTACCGCGGTTATTATCTCATTTTCCCGGAGTATGTTTCTTCCCGGGCCCGTAGGAAATTCATCGACCGGCACCATCCTTGATCCGCCGGATTTTTCCAGCACAAGAACCGCGCCAAGAGCGCTCAAAGCGGGTATTGTATCGGCAGCCGGATTACAGTTTGCTATATTACCGCCAATAGTGGCAAGATTCCGTATCAATGGGGATCCCAGAAAACTTGCTGCATCTTTAAGGGCTTTAGCTTTTTCTTTTATCAATTCACTGTCTGCAATATCAGACACAGTTGTCATCGCACCTATTCTTATAAAAGAATCCTCTTCAGAGATACCATAAATACCGTCGATTCCGGATATGTCAACCCATGGCCTGTCGGAAAGAATGCTGTCTTTTTTTTCTACCATTATGTCTGTACCGCCTGCAATGTAATATGCGCTGCGCCCATAAAGCTTTTCTTTTATATCTTCAACCGAGTTTACTGTGATGTATTCCGTCATGCCATATTTTCCTTTATATGACGCGATACCGCATAAACAGCGTCTATGATCTTTGTGTACCCGGTACAACGGCAGATATTGCCGGATATTGCAGCGCGTATTTCTCTTCTGGAAGGTGTCTTTTGGGATTCGAGCAGGCAGTAGGCTGTTATTATCATACCGGGCGTGCAGAAACCGCATTGCACTGCACCAGATTCCATGAACGCTTTCTGTATAATACGGATACTGCCGGTCATTTCAAGCCCTTCCAGTGTCAGCACCTCTCTGCCGCCCACCCTTCCTGCGGGTACCATGCATGATGTGACGGGTTTACCATCCAATATGACGGTACAGGTCCCGCATTCACCGCGGCCGCAGCCTTCTTTGACACTTTTTATACTGTAATCTTCTCTCAGAACCCTTAAAAGAGGTTTCGAAGGATCAATATCCTTATTTACCTGTTTGCCATTTAATATAAAAGTAATCCTCATAATCTACTTTAGCTGCTTTCTCAGTTCGCTGACTATATCTTCCGGAAGACACGGTATATGGTGGAACCGTATCCCGACAGCATCGTATATTGCGTTGACCACAGCCGCCGCCGGGCCTACGTGAGGAGGCTCGCCAAGCCCTTTTGCCCCGAACGGGCCCTCGCTATATGGAGATTCGACAATAATAGGTTCCACGTCACATACATCAAGACTGGTCGGTACAGCATAACCTGTCAAAGTGGGATTAAGTATTCTGCCGTCCTGAAGACAGAGGTTCTCATAGAGCGCGTAACCTATACCCTGCACAGTGCCGCCCTGTATCTGCCCTTCCGCCGACGGAACATGGATCGCTTTTCCTATATCGTGCGCAGCGACAAATCTTGTAACACTTACTTCTCCCGTTTCGCTGTCTACTTCCACTTCACACGCATTAACAGAAAATGTATATACCGGATAGGGATTTCCCAGCCCTGTCTCAGTATCAAAATCCACTCCTTCCACCCGGTACCACCCCAGGGCTGCTACTTTTTCTCTCTGCCTGTAGGCTTCAGCCACGACATCGATGTATTCCATCTCTCCTGCATCGCAAACGTATTTCCTGTTTTCCATACGGACGTCAAAAGGCCTTACGCCCATTTTTGATGCGGCCACTTTTTTAAATACTTCAGAAACCTGTGCAGCCGCGTCCATCACCGCACGCCCTCCGACCATTGTTGCACGGGATGCTACTGTCGGCCCTGAATCAGGCACCCTTGAAGTATCAGGCCTCATGATATCTACCATATCATATGAACATCCTAAAGTATCCGCGCAGATCCTGTTGAATACGGTCTCCGCGCCCTGCCCCATCTCGACGTTGCCGACTGCGACAAGTACAGAACCGTCTTCCTTGACATAGACTTGCGCACCTGCCTTTGCAAAGTATTTCCCCTCAGCACCCAACCCGACACCGTAATAGGTCATGGAAATACCCATCCCCTTTTTTACCCTGCCGGTTATCTCCTCTCCATACCTTCTGAAATGTATCCTGTCTACAACAAGGTCGAGAGCCTCTTCAAGTCCGCATGATTCTCCTATAACCTGACCGGTAACCGTGCGTGATCCGGCAGACAGCATATTCATCCTTCTGAACTCGACCGGATCGATATCCAGTTCATCCGCAAGTTCATCAATAAGACACTCACTGGCAAAATTCACCTGCGGCTGCCCGAATCCCCTGAAAGCGCCGCACGGAACGGTGTTGGTCGCAACTGCAAAAGAATCCAGTTTCACGTTGGGTATTTCGTAACAGCCGGCCATATGTATGATACCCCGCCAGGCCACGATGGGAGACAATGTGCAGTAAGCGCCGCCGTTGACGATATATTCTCCTTCGCAGGCCGTGAGCTTGCCGTCGCTTGTCGCCCCGTATTTAAGGCGTATACGCGAAGGATGCCTTTTTGACATTGATATAAAATCCTCGGTACGGTCATATATTATGCTGACCGGTTTACCGGTCTTCATCGCGAGGAGTGCCGCATGAGAAGCTAAAATTGAAGGCATATCTTCCTTACCTCCGAAACCGCCCCCTGTCACAGCCTGGACTACCCTGATCTTTGAGTACTTTAGGCCGGTAACTTTCGCAACTGCATTGTGTACGTAAAACGGGCACTGCATCGAACCGTATATGGTCAGTCCTCCCTCACTCTCCGGAACCGCTATCATGCCCTGATTCTCAAGATAGCAGTGTACCTGATGCTTGGTAGTGTATACCCGTTCAACGATGACATCGGCTTCTTTGAAAGCGCGGTCCGGATTGCCGTTTCTTATCCTGAAAGTTGTATGTATATTCTCTTCACCGCCGACATGAACGGCATCCGGTTTCAGGGCGTCTATGGAGTCATATACTGCCGGATAGGATTCAGCGATTATACGCGCGCAGGCGGCTGCCCGGTATGCTTCTTCCCGCGTATCAGCAGCTACCAGCGCTATCGCCTGTCCGGCAAATTTAATGTCCCCGTCAACCAGACAGGGATAATCCTGTTTTACAAAAGGCACAATATTCTCTCCAGGGATATCGCTGCTCCCGAGAACCGCTCTTACCCCCGGCATCTTTTTAAGTTCACTGATATTCTCTATGCAGTCATACCTGCCGTGAGGTATTTCGCTGCGTATCACAGCCCCGTGGATCATGCCCGGGAATTCCATGTCCTCGACAAATTCCGCTTTTGCCCTTACTTTACCGAGAGCATCGTATCTTATATCAGGGTCTTTCTTTTTCTTTGTTTTTTGTATCATATATAAGTTTATTCTGTGGTGTGTATTCTATCAATCTTCTTTCAGTACCCCGGCTTCTTCCGGCGTTCTTTCCCTCATGTGCATTGCGCCCGTAAAACACTTTCCTACACAGATTGAACAGCCTACACATTTTTCAGGATCGGTAACCGGGTATCCCTCTTCGTCAAGGCTGATCGCCATGTACGAACACCTTGTACAGTTGCCGCATTTGGCACACAGGTCATTTTCTGTATCAGATATCTTCTTTTCAGATGAGAGCTCCATAAAATCCGTTATAGGGCCGGGGTGCGCAATACCTGTCAGCTCTTTAATAGAACTGATCCCTCTTGATTCCATAAGATAACTGATACCGTTTTTAAGTTCATCTATTATACCGTACCCGTATTTCATCACTATCGTACAGAACTGAACGGTTCCGGCACCCAGTGCAAGGAAATCCGCTGCCTGCCTGTAGTTCATCGGACCGGCGTTTCCTGATATAGTCACACCTACAGGTACCGCCCGGGCCAGTGTAAAGAAACTGATAGGACAGACTCCTTCTCCGCTCATGCCGTATACCACACCCTGTTCCCATACTCTATCCGGTTTTTCTCCGCAGTTGCCCGGATCCATGAAATCCATTACGGGAAAAGTATTGGCAAGAGTTACACCGGCTTTCTTGCCGGGAAACCGCGCTATTACTTCTTTAATGGCATTTATTATCGGTACTATTGAAGTAACTGCGGCAGTCAGTTTAAACAGTTTAGGTACATTCCCGTCACCTGATTCCAGTATCCAGGATATTATCTTTGCGGTCAGCTCGGCATTCTGTGAAACGATGTCGCCTTCCGTACCGTCACCTCCCTGCGGGCACGACAGACTGTACTCAATACCCATAACGCCGGCAGCCTCCAGTTTTTTTGTATTTGATTGCCAACCGGCCATATCTTCATCATCATTCCCGGTAACAGGCCCGCCTGTTGATGCCATTGTAAGCCTGTCCGGGTATAGTCTGACCAGTTCCTCTACTTCACGGCAGACCCGGGACAATGCGTGCCCGGAAACATTATCGCAATTACCGTATGTCCTGTTATTAAAAACATGCATATATTCAGACGGAATATGTATGGGCACACCATCAAAAGCTGTCTTCATAATACCGCCTGACCAGCCTGCTTTATATGCTTTTTTCATCTGTTCCAATCCGTCAGTCGGAGGTGCAGCCGACAGTAAAAACGGCGTTGATATGTTCCTGCCGAAAAAATCGGTTTCGAGGTCAACAGGTATACTGACATAACCGGGAAGAGAATAAGAATTCTTCCTGATGTTTTCTGTTTTGATATTCTCTTTATCATTGATATAACTATCAGCTTCGAGAGCGGCGTTCTTGCCTGAAGCTACTGCTTCAACTACAGTGGTAGGCCCGGCGAGAAAATCACCGGCATAAAATATCCCGGGAGTATCATTATCTATGGCTAGAGCCGGCTTGTGCCCGATAGCTATGATGATACCGCTAATATCGTCTCTTGTCCTTCCGGTACCGGGAACATCTTTGATAGAACCAAGATCGAATTTTTCTGCATCAAGACTCACCTTACACGTCCGGATCCCGCCGTATCCTGTAATAGCGGTCACTCTTGTTCTTCCGCTCACTTCAATACCATATTCTACGAGTTCTTTCCTCTCCTTTGCGGTAAGCGGCATCTCGGAAAGGTTTTCAAGAGAAAACATCTCGACATGCCCCGCGCCGTTATTCACGGCTGTTACCGCACAATCAAGCGCAGTTGCACCGCCGCCGATAACCGCTATATTCCCCTTAAGATCATATCCGCCCGGATCGGACAGGTAATCGACAGCTTTCAGTGCAGTATCTTCATTATCTAAATTCATCGCTATCGGCTGCCACAGTCCGAAAGCCGCAATAACTGCCGCATAACCTTCATCCATAAGAGCAGCGGGTCTATCTATATTCCTGTTGTTAATTATCGAGATATCTCCGAGTCCTTTGATAAATTCTATGTCTGAATCAAGTGTTTCCTTATTCAGCCTGTGATCAGGTATGAGTCTTGCCATACCGCCCGGACGCTCATTCGATTCGAAAATATCCACCTTGTAACCGGATTGCGCAAGGACAGCCGCAGCTCCCAGTCCCGCCGGACCGGCGCCGATGACTGCCGCCCTGATTCCGTTTGGTTCCGGCGCCGAAAACGCGGGTATACCGCCGGATCTCTTTGCCCTCTCGATTATCTCAGCCTGTAATTCGGGTATATTAATAGCTCCATCGAACAGTCTGTGTGAACATTCACGCATACAATGGCGGTCAGGACATACTGCACCGCACACGCCTCCCAGAGGATTGTCTTTCATTATGAGTAGCGCTGCGCGCCTTATATCATGGTCAGTGCCTTCTCTTGCAGCCATTATAAAATCAGCGGGTGAACAGTCAGCAGGGCATGCGGTTTTACAGGGTTTTTCCTCGCAATATTCGCATCTTTCCATCTCTGTCTTAAATCTCATATCCGACATATTGCGGGAAATATCAGTTATATTGTCTTTGCTCATAGAAATCCTCTCATCCTTCATTCCGTTGTAAAATTTTCTGCGGACTTATTCTATTTTCATCTATCCCTCAGAACGGGCTGTTATAATGCTATTATACCGTAAATTCTACAGAATTCAAATTTCTGAATCCCAGTTTCAAAGGTACTGCATTTGCCAGGATATTGAGTACGGCCAGCGCCGCTACAACAGCCGCGACAGAGGGATAGTATACAGCCATCCCCCTGTACCTGCTCATGAAATACATCCTTATCCATACAGCTTCAAATGCTATAGTGAGCGCTACATAGAAAAAACTGTATATCATATACAGGATAGCTCCCCATGATGATTCCACTTCCGCAGGATTAACCGCGTCGAATTTCGGGAATAACGCTCCCATGCCTATACCCATCGAAGTCACTGTAACTGAAGCTACCATGACAGTAACGATCGATATTATGTTGAGTATTCCCGGAGGCTTGAGGATAATATTGGATACGGTAACAAGTATAGCTGCCATAAAAAACACAGGGACATAATTCTCTATATATTTCTGTATTAGTATCTTTTTCCGTTCCATAGGAGAAGTCAGGAGTATCCAGAAATACCTTCCCTCAAGGCTTATACTGCTGAAAGCGAACCTGAGCCCTACTGCGGCTATGACGGCTCCTACCATTCCTATATTGGCAAAAGCCACAAAGTAATGGATATACGGAAGATCAAGCGGCATCTTGTATATGTTGACAATATATATAACTATCAGGGCAAAGATAAGGACAAGCTGTGTCCACTGTCTTGTGTCCCTGAAAAATGTCTTTATGTCTTTAGCGAGTACGGCATTTTTCGGGAAATCACCTGTAATGAATCTTTTTTTTTCCTCACTCTGTACTTTCTCCCAGCTTTTATAGAAAAACCGCCCCGCGGAGAAATAGTATATTGTAACGAGCACTGCGGCAAACAGAGCCATAATAAAAAAAGGAAAGATCCAGCCCGCTCTGTTGTTTATAAAAGCTATCACAAGTTTACTTATCCAGAAAGAAGGGAGCATCGGTGTCTGCGGCAGTTCGAGAATACTGAGATAAGAAGTCGCGATACTTTCCTGGCCCGGCCTGAGTATCTGTTCCAGGTTAAGGAACCTGAAAAGCATGTACATTGAAGTCCCGAGTACAACGAAACCTGTTATAAGCATATCCCTTATCTTGCGCGCGGGGAAAAGGCGGACAATACCGGTAACGATTATAAGACCTACCGAAGCTGATGATAAAAAATAGAACAGGAATGCAGGAATCATGAAAACATAGCTTACGGCAGAGAGCCTGAAGATCAACTGGAGTACGCCCAAAAGCGGTATCAGTATTATAAAACTCATCCAGGATGAGTGGAAAGCTGTCTGAACAAGTTTACCTAAAAGAACGCCGCCCCAGTCAAAGGGGGAGACTATCAGAAAATTATTATCACGCGAAAGGAAAAGTGTAGAAAAAGCTGTGATCACACTTGAATATATAAGCATTATAAACAGCGACAACAGGACCATTCCTATCACCCTGCCGACAAGCGCCATACCTACTATGGGTGTGTCCTTTATATAGTTTATGACACGATAGAATCCGACAAAAAGAAGAGACATAAAAAAACCGGCGAACATAACCGCGGCAATGAATTTTACCCTGTACCTGAAAATACGCTTTATATCGTGCAGGAGTTCTCTTAACCAGATATCAAGAAAAATCTTCAAGGAATAAAAAGGTTCACGCATCTTTTGTTATAGAAAGGTATATACTTTCAAGATCACCCGGAGAATCCTCTCCGGCAGCCGCATCTTTCTTACGGGCGACCTCTCTCAGTTCATCTATCGTACCGCATACTGAGAGTTTCCCCCTGTTTATTATCGCGATCCTGCTACAGAGCTCTTCCGCGTCCGTGAGTGTATGCGTAGAAAGAAAAATAGTCTTGTTTTCTCCTGCGAGTTTTTTAAAAATATCTTTTACCATCCTGGCTGCTTCAGGATCAAGTCCGACCATAGGTTCATCAAGTATTATTATATCGGGATCCCTCAATATCACTGAAGCAAGAAGAAGCCTCTGTCTCAGGCCGTGCGAATATGAATCTATCAGATCATGCGCTATTTCACGCAGATTGAATATCAATAGCTGCCGGTTGATCTCGTCATCAATACCGCTCCTATCGATCCTGTATATCCGCGTAATGAACTTCATAAACTCCCAGCCTGTAAGTTTTTCGTATATATACGGAACATCCGGGAGCAGAGAGAACTTTTTCTTGGCTTCTAACGGATCAAGCTGGACATCGATGCCTTCTATGAGTATCCTCCCGCATGTCGGTTTGAGGAGTCCCGTAACCAGCTTTATGGAAGTTGTCTTACCGGCGCCATTCGGTCCGAGGAGGCCGAATATCTCGCCTCTGAATATTTCAAGGTTCAGATCTTTCAAAGCCAGGCAATCGCCGAACCTTTTGCTCACATTTTCAATTTTTATTGACGGTGTCTGCATTTTCTCCTAACCATTTTAATGGATCGACAGGTACTGAGTTGACATAGATTCCCCAGTGAAGATGCGGGCCTGTCGCAAGCCCGCTGTTTCCCAGGTGACCGATAAGCTGCCCTCTTTCCATCCTGTCCCCTTCCTTAATATATATGTCTTTAAGATGTATATATATTGATACGATCCCAAGTCCGTGATCTATTATCACGGTTTTTCCGTGCATGTTAAAATCATTCCGGGCAAGCAACACTTCCCCTGCCGCAGGTGCGTTTATAGCGCTCCCCATGCCGCCGGCTATATCTACTCCTCTATGAACCCATAGTATTTCCCCCGCGCTTCTCCTTGTGGC
Source organism: Elusimicrobiota bacterium (assembly GCA_043813605.1). Lineage (GTDB taxonomy): Bacteria > CG03 > SLGR01 > SLGR01 > JBDRKX01 > JBDRKX01. The sequence continues at coordinate 56,008 of JBDRKX010000064.1, forward strand.
GCCGAAAACGCCGGATATCCTTCCTTTTACCGGGATATCAAAATCCCCTGTCCAGTATTTCCTCTTAGTCCTCGCAGCGTAAGCTTCATCAATGAATTTTCTTTCCCTCATACTGTCCGCAGCCGTGATCTTGCTCTTTTTTTCAGGTGTAAATTCAAGATAGTCTACAGGAAACGATGTTTCTGAAACTTCGACATGTATATCTATTCTTTTATTTTCTTTACCGCGCTTGAGCTCATGTACTTCGATCGTGTACGCACCCGGTTCTGTCCCGAAGGGTACGCCGGCGTAACACTCCAGAACGCCGCCTGTTTCATAGAAAGGCAGTACGCTGTCCCATAATGTAACGGTATAATCCCTTTTCTTGCTGAATTCATCGATCTTAAAATGCAGAGTGTCACCGACAGTACATACTTTCCTGCTGCATTGGACATTGAACGCCTGAAGATTAGCGGGCAATACCAGAGCTGTCAGGAACAGTAGAATGACTTTTTTCTTTTTATAAATCGTCCTCTCCCCTTTTCAGCGGTCAGCGCTCCTTCCCTGAATATTATCTCACCGCGGGAAATAGTCGTATTGACAGAACCTGCTGTTTCTGTTTCTTCATAAGGAGACCAGTCGCAGTTTGAATATGTTTCTGCTGAACTGATCCGGGAAGTCCCTTCAGGATCAATTATGACTATATCCGCTTCAGAACCTTCCCGCAGAGTACCTTTCTCAGGGTAAAACCCGAATATCTTCGCGGGAGCAGTTGACATCATACCGGAAAGACTTTCTATCCTTACATCACGCTTTGTAACACCTTCGCTGAACATCAGAGACAGTGAAGTCTCTACACCCGGCAGGCCAAAGGGTATTCTCCTGAAATCCCCGCTATTAACTTCTTTCTGTGAACGCATGAACGGACAATGGTCCGTTCCGATAACATCTATATTTCCCTCAAGGACACCTCTCCAAAGTTCATAATTGTCCTGTTTCTTCCTGATGGGAGGACAGCAGGCAAAGAGAAATCCGTCGTCCCTGTTATAACAATCGTCCGAAAGCAGAAGATAGTGAGGACAAGTCTCAGCATAGATATTATTTCCTTTTCTTTTCAGTTCCCTGACAGCGAGCATAGCCTTTCCTGTACTGATATGACATATATAAACGGGTGCGCCGGCTTCTTCTGCGAGAAGAGAAGCCCTGAGCAGAGCTTCCTTTTCTATGAAATCCGGCCGGGCACCGGGATAATCACTTATAGATGTCTTTCCCTGGGAAACAAGTTTTTCAGTAAAATACCGGGCAAGCTGAGAATTCTCTGCATGCACCATTACAAGGCTTTTGATTACAGCCGATTGTCTGAGCGCTTCGTATAAACCGCTGTCTCCCACACCCCACCCTTCAGTAGCCGGCATAAAGATCTTGAAGCTGGATACGCCTTCTTCGACAGTTCTCTCCATATCTGTCTTCGTTTTCTCATCCCACCCGTTTATCTGCGCGTGAAACGAAAAATCGATAACAGATTTTGAGTCAGCAGACGCTTTTTTTTCTGTTATCCTGTCAATCATGGTCTGACCTTCTTTAGGTATTGCGAAATCTATTATGGTGGTCACACCGCCCGCGGCAGCGGCACAGGAACCGGAATGAAAATCATCACTGGAAACCGTACCGTATGCCGGGAGTTCAAGATGAACATGCGGATCGATTATCCCGGGCATAGTATACATGTTCTCGGCTATTATCTCGATGGCATCATCAGGATTATCTATTACCGGTGCGATCTTCTCGATCTTGCCGCCCGTTACCAATAGATCAGCCGGCTGAATACCGTCTTCGGTAACCAGCCGGCTTCCTTTGATTAATATTTTTTTCATACCGCTTCTGTCAGATTATCAGCATGAAGCTTAAATGCGTATTACCTCTTCTATAGCCCGGGAAACCCTGTTATCCTGGTCGGCGATTATCAGTTTGACCGTATGCTCAGTATTTTCTTCGGCCCAGAGCGATGAAAAAACAATGAGCCTGTCACCAATCTTGCCTTTACGGGCGGCACCGCCGTTGAGTCCGACATACCCTGATCCTCTTTCGGCTTCGATGACATACGTCTCGAACCGCTCTCCGTTATCTATATTGATGACCATCACCATTTCAAATATACCGATTCCCGCCGCGTCTATCAGGTCCCTGTCTAAAGTTATACTGCCGGTATAATCCACATTAGCTTCTTTTACCCTTATCCCGTGTATCTTTGATCTGAGAAATTTTCTATACATGATACTGTTTTATTTATTATATACTCCCATATGCCGGAATTTCTGGTACCTGCTATTCACAAGGTTCTCCGGTTTAGTCCTCTTCAGTACTCCAAGATGATACACTATCCTTTCTTTGAGTATATCAAACATATTTTCATAATTCCAATGCGCCCCGCCAAGAGGTTCTTTTATTATCTCGTCTATAATTCCCAGTTTCATCAGGTCTTTTGGAGTCAACCTCATTGTTTCTGCCGCCTGTTCCGCTTTGGAAGAGTCCCGCCACAGGATCGCGCTGCATGCTTCCGGAGTGCACACAAAGTATACCGCGTTTTCCAGCATAAGTATCCTGTCACCGACGGCTATACCAAGAGCGCCGCCCGAACCGCCTTCTCCTATGATGACCACTACCACCGGTACACGCAGTCCCGCCATTTCCTTGAGATTTGTTGCTATAGCTTCCGCCTGTCCGCGTTCTTCCGCTTCTATACCGCAATATGCTCCTGGAGTATCAACAAAAGTAACAACCGGAAACCCGAATTTTTCAGCCAGTTTCATAAGTCTCAGCCCTTTCCGGTACCCCTCAGGATGCGACATACCGTAATTTCTTTTCTGGCTTTCCTCTATGGTCCTGCCTTTCTGATTTCCGACGACCATTATGGTACTATTGCGTAACGAAGCAAGCCCTCCGATGATAGCATGGTCATCAGCAAATTTTCTGTCACCGTGAAATTCTATGAAATCATCAAATATACCTTTGATATAATCATCAGTATAAGGCCTCATGGGATGCCTGGCTAATTGCACCTTCTGCCACGGAGTCATGCCGGAAAATATTTTTTTTGTCAGTAACTTCTTTTTATTGACAAGTTCTTTTATCTTATCCGGAGCGGCGCCGGATGCCACGCATTTATCTATCTTGTCAGATATCTCTACTATCGGTTTTCAAAATCCGGATACTGCCGTTTACTTTTTACTGCAGACATTTCTCAAAACTCTCCCGAGTAATTGATCCGTATGATCCTTTCAGTAGCGATACGCTCTCCTATATCCAGTACGGAGAACTCAAAATCGAGTTGATGGTTGACCATATATTTTGCGCCGAAATTAAAGTAACTGTCCCAAGTGGTTATCTCCTTGACCTCCGCAAGCAGCATAAACTCGGGGCCGAGCATAAAATCAGCATTACAGAAACCTTTAAGCTTTTTCTCCGCATCTTTTTGAAAATTATAGTTTGCATTCGCGCCGAGGCTGAAATTCAAGCCTGTCATGAAACTCGTTTTTGTGAAAACCATAAAGAACCCGGTCGGTGGGATCATGTACTCTTCGTCATCTTCGTTATAATCTCCCAGACCCTGTTCATCAAACCCTATGCTTATTGCCGGCCATTTTCTGCTTCCGGGGTATAACGGTATCTTTATATATAAAAAAGGACGGCGGGGTTTCACCTCTCCGCTGCCTACAACATTCTCCGCATCAAAACTCAGGCCAAGAGTCAGGTTTGTCACTATTATGCCGTAGTAGAGCCGCGTAAGGAGTGACCCTTCATCATACAGCCTGATAGCTATCGTGTACGATCCGAGTTCCTTTGATGTAGCTGTCGGAGTATCTATAACTTCTATTATCTGCTGTTCAGCTGTCAGCGATGCCGTCAGCATACAGACCGCCGTTAATACCATATAAAAACATCTTTTCATAATATTTATATCAATTCCTCCTTATCGTGCCGTTTAATCAGTTCAGCAGACTTATCAGCTGAATCAGCCTATATCCTGGGAGCGCGCAATCTTGCGGCGCCTCCCATGAAACCGCTTCCTAACAGCGGCCACAAATATTTCTTAAATTTCATGGTAACGTTGTTACCTTCGCTGTTGATAAATTCGTCAGGCATATGCCTGGTCTTTGCCGCAACTTCATCAAGTGCTACCAGCCTGTATTCCACGGCATAATTGCCTATACGGTTTATTGTTATCGAGCCGTCAGCACCCCGGCCGGCTGCATATTTAAGCGCCATTTCTCCGACTTCCCGCGCTTCTATCTGATCCACATTACTTACACATGCCCGGAAAGATCTCTGCAGATACCCGAAAGTATCCGCCCTCACCCTGCTTATGCTTGTATTGTTCTTGATATGGTCTTTTAATGAATCGCCAAGAGAACCTGAACCTGAAAGCTGTATATTGCCGTGTGCATCTTTTTCAAGGTTTTCCTGGAACTTGGCAGCTATTGCAGTCCCGGCGCCGTCCTGTATGCCTTCTGAAACAGCCACCACGCACCTGCCGTATTTTGCATAAACAGCTTCAACATCCTTAAGGAACTTATCGGTATCAAAAGCCCTTTCAGGAAGATATATGAGGTGAGGCCCGCTGTCTTCATATTTTTGCGCCATACAGCTGGCAGCCGTCAGAAATCCCGCATGCCTTCCCATTATTACGGCTATATAGACTCCCGGCAGGGCTCTGTTATCCATGTCGAGACCTACAAAAGATTCGGCTACAAACCTTGCCGCAGACGGATATCCGGGCGTGTGGTCGTTAAGGACAAGGTCATTATCGACCGTTTTAGGTATATGAACGGTTCTTATCTCGTAATCGGAATCAGCGGAGAACTCCTTAACCAGCCTGAGAGTATCCGAAGAATCATTGCCGCCTATGTAGAAAAAATACCTTATATCATGTTTCTTCAGTACCTCGAATATCCTGCCGCAGTATTCCTTATCCGGTTTATCCCGTGTTGAGAGCAGTGCTGCCGCCGGTGATTTAGCTACCTGTAAAAGATTGTTAGTCGTCTCTTCTGTCAGGTCGAGTATGTTTTCATTGACAATACCGCTCACTCCGTTAAGCGCACCGTAAACTTTTTCTATCTGAGGGTATTTCTTTGCTTCCAGCACAGCACCGGCAAGCGACTGGTTTATTACTGCAGTAGGGCCCCCCCCCTGCGCTATCAGAAGTTTACCGTTTAACTTTTCCATATCCGCTCCTTTTCTGTATCCTAGTTTGCCGTATAATTATACACTTTGCCCATAAGGGATATGGAGTCAGCACCTATGGCGTTACCAAGTTCTTCGAGCATAGAATCGCTGATCCTTACCCGTGTCCCTGTAGAAATTTTTATTATATCATATTTCTTGGTTTTTATCTCAAATGCGACTGCTATGTCACCCGGGTACTTCTCTATTATCTTTTTGATATGCTCGACTTCGCCCGTATCAGTACCTACAGCGTTTATCCTGAGAACAACACTGCCTACAAGTTTTCCCCGTGCTTCTTCAAGAGGGATGATATTATTAACGACACACTGCTTGCGGCCCCTGTTATCGTCTATCTTGCCGTTAATGACGAGAAGCGCGTCTTCTTTCACTATTTCACCCATTGCTTCTGAATAGACTGACGGGAACACAACTGCTTCCATTGTGTCGGAAAGATCTTCGATCATAAAGACAAGCATCAGGTCACCCTGGCGTGTTTTGAGCATTTTCTTGTGTTTTACCATACCGCCTATTATGACTTCACTGCCGTGAGGCACCATCTTTCTGAGCGCCTTTATCTCTCCGCTCGTAAGAGTGGATATCTCGTTCGAATATTTTGCGAGCGGATGTCCCGACAAATAGAAACCAAGCGCGTCTTTTTCATTGAGCAGGATCTCGTTCTCGTGCCATTCCCTCGTGTCAGCGATCTCTACTTCAGGAACTTCATCTCCGTCAAATACTTTAAAGAACGATGTCTGGCCCATTTTAACGTCTTTCTGATATGATGCGGCCTGCGACATGGCTGATTCTATTGATTGGAACAACGGTTTTCTGCCTTTACCGAGAAAATCAAAGGCGCCCGCCCTGACGAGGCTTTCCAATACCCTTTTGTTGACTTTCTGCAGATCGACTCTACTGCAGAAATCATAGAATGTCCTGAACTTCCCTGATTTTTCGCGTGTCTCGACTATTGATTCTATAGCTGCCGCACCCACATTCTTGATAGCAAGAAGCCCGTACCTTATAGCTCCTTCTTCTTCGATACTGAATTCTATTCCGGACCTGAGTGCACAGGGATTGAAGACTTTGATCCCCATCCTCTCGCATTCTGCAACATATTTGGCTATATTGTCGGTATCATGCATTTCGCAGGTCAGGAGCGCCGCCATGTATTCTGTAGGATAATTAGCTTTAAGGTATGCTGTCTGGTACGCAAGCGTGGCATAGGCGGCGGAATGACTCTTATTAAAACCGTATGCGCCGAACTTGCTTAACATATCGAATATGTTCTCGGCATTATTTTTCTTGAGCCCGTTCTGAACGGCACCGGCCACAAAATCATCTTTCATGGCCTGCAGTTTCCCCCCGATCTTCTTTGACATGGCTTTACGCATATCGTCAGCCTGTGCCGGTGTAAAATTGCCCAGTTTTCTGGCCACCTGCATTACCTGTTCCTGGTAGAGCACTACGCCGTATGTCTCCCTGAGGATCTCCTCCAGCGACTTATGCGGATACCTTATCTTTGCAGCGTCTTTCTTCCGTTCTATGAACTCATCGGTCATACCGCTGGACATGGGCCCCGGCCTGAAAAGAGCCACAAGGGCTATTATCTCTTCAAAAACCGATACGGAGAGTTTTCTTAAAAGATCCCTGAATCCCTCGCTTTCTATCTGAAACACCCCGATTGATTCAGCTTTCTGCAGAAGTTCATATGTCTTACTGTCATCAAGAACTATTGTCTCTATATCAAGATCTATACCTTTCCGTTGTTTGATGTTGTTGACCGCCTTGTGGATGATCGTGAGGGCGCGCAGTCCGAGGAAATCCATTTTAAGGAGACCCAGTTCCACCAGATCGTCACCTTCGTACTGCGTGACTTCCCTGTTATCGCTCGATACACCGCGCGGAACAAAATTCGAGAGATCGTCTTTTGCTATCACCACACCGGCAGCATGCAGGCCGGGCTGTCTTTTGGAACCTTCAATCTTTCTCGCGATATCCAGCATCTGTTTTATCCTGTCATCGGAATTGTATGTCTTTTTCAGTTCAGGCACATCTTCAATAGCCCTGTATATAGTGGTATCAAACGGTATCATCTTGGATATCTTATCAACGACAGACAACGGCACATCGAGTACCCTGCCCACATCCCTGACAGCTGCGCGCGCTTTCAGTGTAAGAAAAGTCGCGATCTGGCCCACCCTGTCTCTTCCGTAACGGTCTTTTACATAATTTATCACATGTTCCCTTCCGGTATCGCCAAAATCTATATCCAGGTCAGGCATGGTCTTGCGGTCCGGGTTAAGGAACCTTTCAAACAGAAGACCGTATTTGAGCGGATCCAGGTTCGTTATTCCCAGAAGATAAGAAACGATACTGCCCGCGCCGCTGCCTCTGCCCGGTCCGACCGGGATATCGTTTTCCCGCGCAAAGTTCACGAAATCCCAGCAGATTAGGAAATACCCGGCAAACCCGAGACTGTTTATGACTTCCAGTTCGGTATTGAGCCTTTCCTTGATCTCAGGCTTCATCTTGGAGTATCTCTTCTTGATGCCGTCCCTGCAGAGCCGTTCAAGGTATTTTTCTTTAGTAAAACCTGACGGCACCTCGTATTCAGGCAGGTAATTATTGCCGAAACTAATCTGCAAGTTACATAGTTTGGCGACTTCCAGCGTATTTTCAACAGCTTCAGGATAATCCCTGAACAGTTCTTTCATCTCTTCAGGTGATTTCAGGTAGTATTCTTCTGTAGAAAACTTGAGATGGCCGGGATCATCGATCTTTTTACCCGTACCTATGCACATAAGTATCTCCTGCGCATAGGCATCATCCTTGTTTATGTAATGGCAGTCGTTGGTAGCTACGTATTTTATACCGGTCTTATGAGAAAGCTCAAACAGTCCGCGATTGACTTTTTTCTGCTGGGGTACACCGGAATCCATCATCTCCAGGAAAAATTTTCCCGGCCCGAATATCTCGTTGTATTTCAGCGCTTCCTCTACGGCTCTTTCTTTCCTGTCATCCAGTATGAGCCTGGCTATCTTACCCTGCAGGCATCCCGAGAGGGCAACGAGTCCCGCACTGTGTCTTTTAATGAGATCTATGTCTATCCTGGGTTTATGGAAGAATCCTTCCCTGTATGCTATCTCATTCAGTTTCATCAGATTGACATACCCTTCCTGGTCGGCAGCAAGCAGGGTCATATGCAGGTTCTCTTTGGTCTTCTCTTTGTGCGATGCCGAAGCTACATAAAATTCACAGCCTATTATCGGTTTTATGCCGTGTGATACGCATGCCTTATAGAATTTAATAGCGCCGCACATCCCGCCATGGTCGGTTATCGCCAGCGCAGGCATCTTGTACTCGGCCGCTTTTTCTACGAGAGGTTCTATCCTGCAGGCACCGTCCAGGAACGAATAATCCGTATGTACATGCAGATGGACGAATTTTGAGTGTTTCATATTATTCTTTTTAATATTAAGGAGATATCCATAGATTTTAAAAAAATTTGCAACTAAGTCAAACCGGCAGGAATTTTATAAGGAACATCACGAGGCGCATTTGAGGGACTCTTTAGGATGTTTCAGGGATGTTTCAGGAATGTTTCAGGAACAATTCAGGTACTCTTTCTGTCTATTTTATCAATCAGGCCGCCGGCAGTAAAGGGATATTTTACGAATGCACCCCTTCCGGCAGAAAAAAGGCAGATATCTGTTTCTTTGAATAAATCCCGTCTGATAAGAATGAAATACGCCTCGTTTTCCGTATTATCGAGTATTTCCAGCATCTTAACGCAGATTTTTTCATAATAGTCAGAATCAATTATGACCGTATCCGGCTGTAAAACAGCCAGCATGTATCCTGCCTTTAAAATGTCACCTGTAGAACTTATTTCTGTTTCCGGCCGGTCTTGAAGCGCTTCCCGGACAGATTCCAGAAGAGTATTATCGTCTGAGATAACAAGTACTTGCAGTTTCCTGTCTTCTAAATCAGGCGGCATAGGCATGGAATATTTCTTCATGAATTTCTTCAGTTCGGCTTCCCTTATCCTGCGGTGACCGCCGGCTGTCTTATAAGCTTTGAGCCTGCCGGCTTTTATCCAGTTGATCACTGTAGTGAGATCTACTCCGCAGTAAACCCCGACCTCTCTTGTCGTGAATATACTTCTTTTTCTTTTAGTCATCTTATATACCGCTACATTACTGTCCAAATTAGCCAAAGCTAAAACTCTGTTGCAATAAATCCATTGGAGAATTGCTCTTTTCATGGAATGGAGCATTCAGCCAATCCCAAAGATTTCTTCTTGTAAATAAGTTGGTCGGCAATATAGAACAAAG
>JBDRKX010000065.1:0-15102 GCA_043813605.1 Elusimicrobiota bacterium
CCTTCGTTAATAAACATCTGAGAGACGGCGACATCAAGCGATATTTCTATTACCGCTGCACAAACACATTCAAACATGAGTGGAACTCATGCCCTACCAAACAGATAAATGCAGATAAATTTGAGGATTTCGTACTGGATAACCTTGTCAGGATATCCAGAGATAATCAGTGGTTGGAGAATTTTATTTTTAGCCTCAATCACAAAAACAGCTTGGGGGGGCGAAGAAGACTCGAAATTTCCAATCCTGAAATCATATTTTCAAAAGAAACCCTAAAAAAACACCTGAAAAAAATAATAAGAACAATCCAAACCCCGGGTGGGGCGGAAAGAAATATAAAAATAAAAAAAGAAATATCAGAAATATTTTACACCCCTGAAGAGATAAAAATTAATATAAAATATTCATCCGAATTGGACTCGTCCGCAGATTTGTCGACGAGGATGGGGGCTCGCCGACAATCACAGGACGAGTCCCGGGTTGTGAAAAAGTGCCGAGACGTTGCCCCGTGTAATAGCCTGGGGAATGGCGAGGCGCAGGGGGTGGTTATAAAAAACAAACCAGCCTCAGATTTCTCAAAAGCTGGTTCGTATCCAATGGTTGGCTCCTCGGGTAAGACTCGAACTTACAACCTAGTGGTTAACAGCCACCCGCTCTGCCAATTGAGCTACCGAGGAACACTAAAATTACTGAAAAAGAACCTGCTATTTTCCGATTTGATTAGATTAATATATATAAATTTACACTATTTTTCAAATCACCGCAAACTATTGACGATTTCTTGACATAAAACCCCAGTTATGTTAAAGTTTCATAATCATTTCGATTAAATATCATTTATAAAATAATTAAAGTTTTTAACAATTATAATTAAAGGAGTCTGTTATGGATAAAAAAATGTCTACAATCGATGGAAATACCGCCGCTGCCCATGTGGCCTACGCTTTCAGCGAAGTCGCTGCCATATACCCTATAACGCCCTCTTCCCAGATGGGTGAACTGGCTGATTCGTGGGCGGCACACGGAAAGAAGAATATCTTCGGCGAAGAAGTTGACGTGATAGAGATGCAGTCCGAAGGCGGCGCCGCCGGAGCGGTCCACGGCGCTCTGTCCGCAGGAGCACTCACAACAACTTTTACCGCATCGCAGGGACTATTGCTCATGATACCGAATATGCATAAGATCGCCGGGGAAATGCTCCCGACAGTGTTCCATGTATCCGCAAGATCTCTCGCATGCCAGTCATTATCGATATTCGGAGACCATTCCGACGTTATGTCAGTAAGAAATACCGGATTCGCGCTTGTAGCCGCCGCAGGCGTCCAGGAAACGATGGATCTTGCCATCGTATCCCATCTTGCTTCACTTGAAGCTAGGCTCCCGTTCTTGAACTTTTTTGACGGGTTCAGGACATCGAGCGAGGTTCAGAAAGTAGAGATGATAGATTACGAGACCATGGCTTCCATGCTCGATATGAAGAATGTCGAGAATTTCAGGAAACTGGCGCTCAATCCGGATAAACCTTTTCTGAAAGTCGGTGCGGAAAACCCCGATGTCTATTTCCAGGGCAGGGAAACCGTAAATAAATACTATATCGAGGCACCGGCAATCGTGCAGAAGTATATGGATGTCGTAGGTGAAAAAACCGGCCGGAAATACCGTCTTTTTGACTATGTCGGAGCGCCGGATGCGGAAAAAGTCATCATATCGATGGGGTCGTCCTGCGATACTATAGAAGAAACGGTTAACTATCTTACTTCCAAAGGCGAGAAAGTCGGCGCGGTCAAGGTAAGGCTCTACCGGCCTTTTTCCGTTGAAGCGCTCAACAGTGTCATACCGGATTCAGTGAAAAAGATAGCGGTACTCGACAGGACAAAAGAACCGGGTTCAATAGGCGAACCGCTTTACCTGGATGTCGTCGCGACATTGAAAGACAGGGGTATCGAGATAATCGGCGGCCGTTACGGACTCAGTTCCAAGGAATTTACGCCGTCAATGGTCAATGATGTATACAAACATCTCGATAATAAAGCGTTTCACGGGTTCACCGTCGGTATAACAGACGATCTGACAAACCTTTCCATACCGGCAACCGAAGAGATAGACACTGAACCCGAAGGCACAAAAAGATGTGTCTTCTGGGGCTACGGTTCGGACGGCACAGTCGGTGCAAATAAGAACTCCATTAAGATAATCGGCGACAATACCGATATGTTCGTACAGGCCTATTTCTCATATGATTCCAAAAAATCGGGAGGAATAACGATCTCTCATCTCAGGTTCGGTAACCAGAAGATACAGTCTCCCTACCTGATCAGACAGGCTGATTTTATCGCGCTCCATAACCAGGCATATATAGGCCGTTATGATATACTCGGCCCTGCAAAAGAAGGCGGTACTTTTCTTCTTAACTCAGAATGGTCGAATGAAGAAGTATTCAGTAAACTTTCAAGAGACCTCCAGGAAGCCATAATCAACAAAAAACTCAAGTTCTACAATATTGATGCGCTTAAGATAGCACAGGAAGTGGGACTCGGTGTAAGAATAAACACGGTTATGCAGGCCGCATTCTTCATCGTATCAGGCATACTTCCGAAAGATAAAGCCATCCAGCTCATAAAAGATACCATTAAAAAGAGCTACTCGAGCAAGGGAGAAAAAATCGTTAAAATGAACTGGGACGCAGTAGACCGGGCCGAAGCGGCTCTTCAGGAAATAGCGTGTCCTGATTCTGTCGATAAGATAACTGAATCGTTTACTTCGCCCAAGCTCATACCGGAAAATGCAGGTGAATTTGCAAAAAATATCATTGACAAAATAATGCATCTTAAAGGCGATGATATACCCGTATCTGACATGCCTGTTGATGGTGCGGTACCCACCGGTACCACTACTCTTGAAAAACGCGGGATCGCGCCGCTGATCCCCCACTGGATCCCGGAGAACTGTATCCAGTGCGCAATGTGTTCCATAGTCTGCCCGCACGCCGCTATCAGAGTCAAACAGATGGCGCCCGATGAGCTTAAAACCGCGCCCGGCAGTTTCAATACAGTCGATTCCAAGACCAAGAACGAAAAGGGACTCAAATTCAAAGTACAGGTATATACAGAAGATTGTACCGGCTGCGGTAACTGTATCAATATATGCCCGACTAAAGAGAAATCCCTTGTCTTTAAACCTATAGAAAAAGAACGGGATGCGGGTGAACAGGAAAACGCCGATTTCTTTGATAAGCTACCGGATGATATACTCGACGGGGCACCCATAAACACGCTAAAAGGCAGCCAGTTCAGAAAACCGCTGTTCGAGTTCTCGGGCGCATGCGCCGGTTGCGGAGAAACTCCGTATGTTAAACTCGCTACCCAGCTTTTCGGCGAACGGATGGTAATCGCCAATGCCACTGGATGTTCTTCGATATTCGGGGGTACGTTCCCCACAATACCGTATACAAAAAGCAAACGCGGTAAAGGTCCCGTATGGGCCAACTCTCTTTTTGAAGACAATGCGGAATACGGTTACGGCATGCGCCTTGCCGTAGATGCCAGCAGGAAACAGCTCAGCTCAGTCCTTAAAAAAATTGTTGGCTCAGCTTCAACAGAACTTAAAGCGGCAATAGAGAAAAACCTCGAATACTGGGATAATACTGACGAAGAAGCCATGACGGCTGCCGGTATGACAAAAGGATTACTTCAAAAAGAACTCGACTCGGCAACCGGTGAAACCGTAGCGCTTATCAAAAAAGCCATAGGACTCGAAGATAATATAGTCAACCGTTCCGTATGGTGTTTCGGCGGTGACGGCTGGGCTTATGATATAGGTTACGGCGGACTGGACCATGTACTTGCATCCAACAAGAATATAAACGTACTTGTCCTGGATACCGAAGTATACTCTAACACCGGCGGCCAGTCCTCGAAAGCGACTCCCCTGGCATCTGTAGCCAAGTTTGCCGCCGCAGGAAAGAGGACAGGCAAGAAAGACCTCGGTCTTATCAGTATGAGCTACGGATATATATATGTCGCTTCTATCGCACTCGGAGCCAACCAGATGCATACAATAAAAGCATTCCTTGAAGCTGAAGCATACAATGGACCGTCACTGATCATAGCTTATGCGCCCTGTATAGCTCACGGTATAGATATGTCAAAAACATACAATGAAGAAAAAGAAGCGGTGCTCTCCGGGTACTGGCCTCTTTACAGGTATAATCCGCTGCTCAGTGCAGAAGGCAAAAACCCGTTTATCTACGAGACAAAAGACCCGAAATCTGACCTTATGGCTTTTCTGATGAATGAAGTGCGGTACTCAACCCTGAAACTGCAGTTTCCTGAAATAGCAGACGGCTTATACGAACAGGCTATCAAGTTCAAGAAAGATAAACACGAGTTTTACAAGAAGTTCAGTCAGATCTAAAGTAGCCGGCTAGAACTCTCTTCTGCCTTCAAGTGCTTTACCGAGTGTAACGCTGTCAGCATATTCAAGGTTTCCGCCTATAGGAACACCGTGCGCTATCCTGGTAACCAAAACAGGAGTATCGTCCAGCATGTCTTTTATATATATTGCTGTGGCTTCGCCCTCTACATTAGGGTCAGTGGCTATTATTACTTCTTTTATGGAAGAATTCTTTATCCGTTCGATTAATTTATTTATCTTCAGGTCTTCGGGACCTATCCCGTTCAGTGGAGACAATGAGCCCAGTAACACGTGGTACAAACCCTTGTATTCTCCCGAAGATTCTACTGCCAGTATATCCTGCGGATTTTCTACCACACAGATCAGCGTTCTGTCCCTGGAACTGTCATCGCATATGCTGCAGACCTCCATGTCGGTTATACTTGAACACTCACGGCAATATCCGACTGACTCCCGGGCAGTTTTCACAGCTTCGGAAAGTTCATCAGCCTCGGATTTCGGGTTTTTTATTAAATGAAAAGCAAGCCGCTGTGCGGATCTCGGGCCTATCCCGGGAAGTCTCGAAAATGCATTGACCAGTCTTTCAACCGATTCAGGAAGTTTGAACATCAGCCCATTAACCCTGAAAGGTCCAGCCCCCCCATTGCGTTCTTGGCTTTTTCCTTAAACAAGTTCATCTGCTTTTTAAAACATGAGTTTATGACCGCTGCTGTAGCACTATTTATTTTTTCTCTCCCTCCCTGATAGAGTTCTTCCGATATTTCAAAACTCTTTACCGACCCATCTCCTGTTATTGTCAATCTAGCGCCGTTTATCTCGTCTTCTACAGTCGTTTTGGCAATCTCCTTCTGTATATTCTTGAGGTTTTTTGCCTGTTTCATCAATTTCATCATATCCATTGCCTACTCCTTCTCTATCCTGCCTTTAAAAAGATTTACTATGGTGCCCACAACCGGCTCATCCTGTTCTATCTGGGCCGGTGTAGCAAACTCTTTATCTGTATTTTCGTTATTGTTTTCTTCTTCAGAAACAGCATATTCTTTTCCTTCCCTGATCACATTGAGATAAAAACCTTCTCCCATGATATCTTTCACGGTTTCCTTTAAAATATTATTCTGCCGTTCGGTCATATCAAGATTGCCTGTATAAGTAATCTTTATTTCCTTTCCCTTGAGCACCGCCGTTGATTCTTTTAATGAATGATACAGAGGTTGCGATCTTTTATTTAACTGCTCCAGGATCTGTTCCCACTTCCCTCCGCTGGACGGTTTTTTTACATCCGCTTTCAGTTCTTTTGCGACTCTTTTCGGATGCTCGTCAGGCGTTTTTTCTGATTTTTTGTCCGGGATAGAATGACCCGCGCTGACGCTGTTGCCGCTTATTGCCGGCTCATCCGCTATAACGCCCCCGCCTTTTTCGACGATTTCCATTATATCTTCGAAACTTACGTATTTCTGGCATAATTTAAACAGTATCGTATCCATAACTATATGCTGATTATCTGCATATTTTATCCTAGGAATATTTCTCGAAAGAAATTCTATTATCCATACGAGCTGTTCTTTTGAAAAGTCTCCTGCCGATTCACTCAGTTTGTCGGAATATTCTTTTCCAATACCGAGAAACCCTGTTGCCGGACCGAAAACCTTGGCAAACATCATGTTTCTGAAATGCATAAGCATATCGTTAAAAAGCGTATTCAGGTTATATCCGTCCCGGAAAAGCTTATTTGTCAATTCCAGGGCATCTTTTATATTCCTGGTTTTTATGTAATCGGTATAAGAGAACAGTATATCTCTCGGTATCAATCCCAGTATCTCAGTAACATCTTCTGCAGTGATATTTCCGTCGGAATAAGAAATAACCTGATCCATTATACTCTGTGCATCACGCACACTTCCAGCACCTGCGCGGGTGATGAGCCACAATCCCTCTTCATCACATTCTACATTTTCTTTTTTTAGTATTTCCTGGAGGTTTTCCATTATGAATTTTTCCGGTATAAGCCTGAAATTAAAGCTCTGGCACCTTGACGTTATCGTATCGAGCACTTTCTCGAGTTCAGTTGTTGCCATTATAAATATGACATGGGGAGGAGGTTCTTCAAGCGTTTTCAATATTGCATTAAATGCTTCTTTTGTGAGCATATGCACTTCATCGATTATATATACCTTGTATTTCCCCCCGATTGGCGCAAACTTTATGTTTTCCCTGAGTCTTCTTATTTCTTCTATTCCCCTGTTCGACGCCGCGTCTATCTCAATCACATCCATAGATTCTGATTTGGTTATTTCATTACATGACGCGCACTTATTGCACGGGTCCTCATTCTTCCTGTCCATGCAGTTCACGGCTTTTGCGAATATTCTTGCTGTGGTAGTCTTCCCTACTCCTCTCGGACCGGAAAAAAGGTATGCATGGGATATCTTATCCAGTTTTATGGCGTTTCGCAGAGTCCGCGCGATATGTTCCTGGCCTATAACATCATTGAATATCTGCGGCCTGTATTTTCTTGCTATTACCAGATAGGACATTTTAATTCCTTTTTTTACCCGGCGATATGCCTTCTCTTGTTTTTCAGCATACTGACGGACGCTAATTCTATCATGCGTTTTACATGCTCCATATCATCTTCATAAGTAGCCATTCCAATGCTTACAGAAAACACTATTCTTTCTCCGTCCTGACCATATATAAACAATTTGTCTTGCAGGCTTTTCCTTATTTTTTCCATAACTTTATCAGAACGTTTTTGATTGGTCTCCGGAAGCAATATGGCAAATTCGTCATCCGAGTATTTTATAACCAGATCTGTATTCCTGAAAAGTTTCCTTATTTCAAATGCTACTTTCTTTACCGCCTGATCACCTATCTCTATACCATAATTCTCGTTAATGGTCTTCAATCCGTCAACATCCATCATTATTAATGAAAATACCTGATCATACCTCTTTGCCATATTAAAAAACAGCATGGCCTGAATACCGAAAAAATTCGCATTATAGAGCCCTGTTAACGGATCTGTCATCGAGACTTCGTTGTAAGATCTCTTCATTTCCAGTACAGTATCTACTGTGCTTAACAGTTCGTCCGGATCCAGCGGTTTTGTCAGATATTTTCCTTTAAGAAAATCGTAATCTTCAGGTCTGGTTTCCAGCATCTCCTTATCCATCATCATTATTACAGGTATACTGGCATTAGACACATACTCTTCAAGCTCAGTTTTTATGTCTTTTTTTTCCGGAGCAAAAACGTTTATGTCTATGAGTATTAGTTTTGGCATTGTGAGTTTCAGTTTACTGAATACTTCTTCTGTGTTTTTTGCCCTTATTACCTTGTACCCCTCCGCTGACATGATCTTTGTCATGTCTTTGGATAATTCCAGATCATTGTTAACAATCAATATTTCTTCTCTTCTCATTCTACTGTACCTTCTGCTGAAGTATCTTCCGGTTGGAATATATTTTTTATCCTATTAAAAAACTCGTCATAATCAAGCGGTTTGTTAAAATAACTTTCTTCGCTTATTCCCAGATCTGTCACCATGCTGCTATCGTAACGTGTACCGCTTATGATTATTATCGGTATATCTTTGCTGTCTTTGCTAGATTTTAGTTTTTTGCAGAAATTAAATCCGTCCGTATCCGGAAGATTTATATCAACAATTATCAAATCGGGTTTTATTTCTTTTGTTAACAGTAGACCTCTCTGGCAATTATACGCCGTGTGGTATTCATACGGTTTTCTGTCAAATAGTCTCTGCATTGTATCAACAAATGCACTATCATCGTCTATTAACAATACTTTTTTCATTTTATGCCATCCTTTTCTATAACATTACTGAATATCGCCCGAGGATCATTAACAGCAGGGCTTCACAGCATCTTGTCTTCTAATATAATTGGTGGAGATGAGGGGATTCGAACCCCTGGCCTCGCTTCGCTCTCCATTGGGGCTTTGCCCCTCTGGCGGTCACTCCATTCCCTGTCATCCCCAGGTCATCTGGAAAAAACTTTTTCCAGACCTTTTGCTGGCCAGGGCTAACCGTTTGCACCATAAAACATTATCATTAAGGAACTATCAAATCCTATGGTGGAGATGAGGGGATTCGAACCCCTGGCCTGTACGTTGCGAACGTACCGCTCTCCCAGCTGAGCTACATCCCCACACATCTTAATCTTCAACTTTTTTCTTAAAATAAAACCAGACCCGGTTAGCTGAAACCAGTTCCCAACCGTCTCCCCCATATTCATTTAATATTCTTGTCGTTCTTTGGGCCCCGCCAAGTATAAGTACACACTTATATTGATATTTATCCATTTTCTGTTTTTTCTAAAAATTCAATTAGTTTATGGCGGAGCCTTTCAAACTATGTTAGAACCTTCGCCAAGAACGATTATATAAAATTTAACTGTGAATAATCAAAATTAACTGCCCCGCCCCACCCCTCGAACTCCCACCCCTCCCCGAAAATATCGCAGGTTACGGACACTTTCAGCGTCCTTCACACTGCTCTTTTTTCCCACCTATTTTATCTTTTCAAAGAACGTATATTATTTGTAAAGAACTTTCCTGACTGTTGTTATTAATTAACCTCAAAAAGCTTATGAATAAATGAGCCCACTTTTATTGGTAACTGCATAATTGCAGTTTCATAAACCAGATAGAATTAAGATTTCCCATACTTAATCCAAAGTTTCTCATGGACACAATATAATATCGCGGCTATTGTGTGAAACGAGATAGTAATAAAAATAGATTTTTCTTTGGCTTTTTCGTAAGTATTCCATAAATTAAGGTGAGACCGGTGGTCGACTAATCGGCGGTTATCGGTTGAGTTGAAGAATAAGTACAAATATTATATACTTATTGTAGTTAAAACAATATAATTAATTGAAGGATAATTATGCCTAATAAAGCCACAATCAAAATACCAAAAACTTTATATGAATCATTAAAAAAACAAATTGAAGGCACAGGCTTCAGTTCAGTAACCGACTTTATTGTATATGTGATGAGAGACATAGCAACAAGCGGCAGCCTTAATG
Organism: Elusimicrobiota bacterium; assembly: GCA_043813605.1. Taxonomy (GTDB): domain Bacteria; phylum CG03; class SLGR01; order SLGR01; family JBDRKX01; genus JBDRKX01. The sequence goes on from JBDRKX010000065.1 coordinate 9,462, forward strand.
AAGACCCATCCTTAACAAAAAAAGAAATAGATCAGATAAGAAAAAGACTTGAGAAATTAGGCTACATTTAAAATAAAGAATTATATATCCATATGCAACACCATTGAACCCTGCTCAATAGCGCCTTTAAATTGTAACAATTATCATTTCCACGAATATTAACCGTAAAAATTGACCTGAGTTTCAACGCTAATTAATCCTACCCTTCTAAATTAATAGTCGACATTTTCTATTTATATCCGTATTACTTACTGTAACCATTGACATTAATGGTACTTTAAGTTATACTTAATGTAGGTTTTATAGTACTACTTATTGGGGGCAAATACATTATGCTAAGTGCTATATCGAGCATTAAATGCGTTACCGCAATTTTTTTAATTCTGCACATTACCCATAGTATTGTAATGTGCAACGAATGCGAATATTGGGCAAAATTTGATTTGCAAATAAAAATCAATAATAAAGTGTCATTTTCAGTAAAACCGCAATCCCGTTTGAATGATAATATGTCCCGGTATTACTATAACAGGAATGATATAGGATTTATATTAAATATAAGTAATTATCTTGATCTTAATGCGTATTATACTGACAAAAGAAAAAAAAGCGGCAATATTTGGTACAGCGAAAACCTCACCTGTATGGATGCCGAATTTAAGTGGAAAATACAAAAGTTTAACTTCAGTTGCCGTAACCGCCTTGAGTATAGTGTTGATAATAAAAGCTCCGTATTTAGAAGCAGGATAAAATTAAAAAGAAAGTTGCATGTTGCCGGATATAGCATTGCTCCCTATTTTGAAGAAGAGATTTTTTATAATTTTGAAACAAAGAATATAAAAGAAAACAGGGTCTCTCTAGGATTAAGCAAAAATATATATAAACCTATCGGCCTGGAAGTATTTTATCTGCTTGACAGCAAAAAAAGCACAGATAATTGGAACAATATAAATATTTTTGGCACCAATTTGAAGTTAAATTTTAAATAGGAGGAATAATTATGAGATTAAAAACAAGACTATTGTTACTTTTGGTGTTTGGTCTTGTCGGATGTGGTAAAAATACATCTGAAAAAAACTTTACCATAAGAGCATGGCATTTCCCTGATATTGTCCACTCCGCTGCAATGGTTGGTAAAGCCAGGGGAATATATAAGGAGAAACTTGGTCCAGATATTGATATTAACTGGAAAATATTTAATGCAGGGCCTTCGGCCATCGAAGCATTATTCGCCGGAGAAATAGACATAGGGTATATCGGCCCCAATCCTGCTGTGAACGGATACATAAAATCAAACGGCCTGGCGCTTAGAATTGTGTGCGGAGCTTCCAGCGGAGGAGCAGGACTGGTCGTGAGGAAAGATTCTGGAATTTCCGAAATAAAGGATTTAAAAGATAAAAGAATTGCAACACCGCAACTTGGAAACACTCAGGATGTCGCATGTCGCGCATGGCTTAAAAAGCAGGGTTTTGAGATATCTGAAAAAGGCGGCACTGTTACCGTGATCCCTATAAGAAATCCTGATCAGCTTACTCTTTTTTTAAAAAAGGAAATTGACGGTGCTTGGACAAAAGAACCGTGGGTTGCCCGCCTTATAAAAGAGGGTAACGGCAAGTTGTTTCTTGATGAAAGATCCGTATGGCCTAACGGGAAATTCGTTACAGCGCATATGATAGTTAGAAAAGAATTTCTGGACAAGCACCCTGACCTTGTGAAAAAATGGATTACCGCCCATATCGAGATAACTGAATGGATAAATGAAAATCCGGAAGAAGCTAAAACAGTCGTTCAGAATGAAGTAAAAACCATTACAGGAAAAGAACTTCCGAAAGATGTATTAGACGATGCCTTCTCTAGAACAACTATCACATATGACCCGATCAGGAGTTCGCTTATGACTTCTGCAGGCTGGGCCTACGAAGCAGGTTTCTTAGGAGATACAGCACCCGACCTTGCGGGTATTTATGATTTATCAATTTTAAATATAGTCCTGAAAAATAAAGGACTGGAGGAAATAAGATAAATGGAACTTGTATTAAAGAATATATCAAAGATATTTTGCTCCAAAGAATCCAGCATCAAAGCTTTGGACAATATCAACCTTGATGTAAAAAAAGGGGAATTTGTCTGCCTGCTGGGACCGTCAGGATGCGGCAAATCAACGGCGCTTAATATCATATCCGGTTTAGAAAAACCGGATAATAACGGATACATAGCAGTTGAAGGAAAACCGATTAATGGACCGGGGCCGGACAGGGTTGTAATTTTCCAGGAGGATGCGCTTTTTCCCTGGATGAATGTTATACATAATGTAGAATTCGGACTCAAAAATAAATATTTTCCAAAAGAAAAGATCAGACCATTGGCGGAAGAATTTCTGACAATGGTTAATTTGCTGAAGTTTAAAAATGCATATATTCATACACTTTCGGGCGGAATGAAGCAAAGAGTCGCTTTAGCAAGAGCCCTGGTATTAAACCCTAAAATACTTCTTATGGATGAGCCATTCAGTTCCCTTGACGCGCAGACAAGGGAAATACTGCAGGATCTAGTTCAGAAAATATGGATGATTACAGGCAAAACAGTAATATTTGTGACTCACAATATAAGAGAAGCGGCCTTCTTCGGAGACAGGGTTGTGGTCTTTACAGCCAGTCCGGGAAGGATAAAAAAAGAGTTTAAAATTGACCTGCCAAGACCGAGAAAAATAAATGATCTAAGCTTCATTGGAATTACAAACAGCATCAGACAGGAAATAAAAGATGAAATAGAGCATGTCATGAAAGAAGAGATCGATAATGAGTAAAAAAATTAGAAATATATTATTTTATATTTTAATCGTAATTTTATGGGAAACTTTATTCAGGGCAAACCTATGGCCGGAATATTTATTCCCTTCACCGCTCGGAGTTTTTCAAACACTTATTAAAGGAATTCTAAACAAGACATTTCTTATCGGGATAATGGTCAGTTTTAAAAGAATTCTTTTGGGCTATTCCATATCCTTAATAGCAGGGATAACAATTGGGCTACTGCTCAGTGGCGTAAAAATACTTGATGAAACAGCAGGGCCGCTTCTTTTAGGAATGAGGACGCTGCCAAGCATATGCTGGCTTCCTCTGGGCCTTTTGTGGTTTGGACTTAATGAGCGAGCCATATTATTTGTCGTAGTTATGGGAGCATCTTTTTCTATCGCACTTGCGACAGACGATGGCATTAAAAATATTCCGCCAATTTATTTTAAAGTTTCTTCAACAATGGGAGCATCGGGCATGCGGAGATATTTTACTGTAATACTTCCCGCAGCACTTCCCTCAATAGTAACCGGCATGAAACTGGGCTGGGCATTTGCCTGGCGTTCCCTTATGGCAGGAGAGATGCTATTTGTAAGCTTGGGCCTTGGACATTTATTAATGATGGGCAGAGAACTCAATGACATAAAACAGGTAATCGCTGTAATGATTGTAATTGTTCTAATAGGAATAACAGTAGACAGGGTATTATTGGGCTGGCTTGAAACTAGTATAAGAAAACGATGGGGCCTGATAAGATTTTCATAATATCTCTAATGAAATTTGCTAAAAATTGTTTGAAAGGCTCCGCCGCGCCTGCCAAAGCGTGGCGGAGAGGCAGGGATTCGAACCCTGGGACCCCGTTAGGAGTCACACGCTTTCCAAGCGTGCCGATTAAACCGCTCTCGCACCTCTCCGCATAATTGAAGAATTATACTTTTTAACAGGCCTATTTCAAACCTATTTTGATATTTCCTGAATCTCCGTAAATCCTCAGGCCTATCTCTTTCCCGTATAATCTTGGGTACAGAACAAAATTCGTCCCCCCTGCCCATTCATAGTATCCCTTCCCTTCGCCCTCTATATCTCCGCCTGTGGCTTTTATAGTATCCAATTTCAATTTTTTTTCATCGGCCACCATTTCGACTGTGACCTTTTCTATATGAAACCTGTCCTTCTTGTTGCCGGTGACCTTCCGGTAAAAATCAGAAAGTCCCTTTAAATTCCTGAGTTCCAATCCCTGTATCTCAGATTTACCGGAAAACTCGATATCTTTATAGCTTGTTTTCAGTTTTCCCTTTATACTCAGGTCTCCCTCGCTTATATGTTTCTTCAAGAACTCAAGTTTTTTTGCCAGCTGTTTCAGATCTATAGACTCTGCTACTATGTTAAGATCTATATCCTCTTTACTTATTATCGTGCCCGTGCCGGAGACTGTGGCCCCGAAAAGTTCGACAAGATACCAGTTAATATCAAAATAGGCTGTCCTGTAGATAAAACCGCCCTGTAGACGGAATTTTTCTCCGTCTGCATTTTTATGAAGATCTCGGTAATTCACTTCACAGTACGATAAATCCAATAACCAATCGAGATGCAATTCTCCAACGGGGCCTTTTATTTCCCCTTTAAGTATCGGCGTACCCACTAATTCAATTGCTTTTGGAAGAAATTCGTTCGGAAAATCACTGAACTCATATTTCAGATCTGCTTTCGGAGCAGTCAGCATGTCTTCTACAGACCCTTTTACAGACACTTCACCGCCATACCCTTTAATTGTAATATCATTGATCTGAGCCACATTCCTTATAACATCAATAATTCCTGAGCCTTCTAAAGAATTCAGTTTTGATTTATCAAACATACACTTGACATCAAGTTTCACTGTTCTGTCCTTCAGGCTCCTTACCCGCAAATTAAGCCCGCTCGTAAATGTTTCCGGGAATGCCGGCCACAGCAGGTTTACAGAACCATCCGAGATCTCAAGTGTGTCTACCTCAAAAAACATACCCTGCGCTATAAGCAGCATGTTCACTTTATGCCTGAATAATGCAGTAAAATCTATCTTGGGAAAATGCGTCATATTTATCCTGGGAGAACTCAGTTCGATCTTCTTGAAAATTATCTTCTTTTTGAAAAGCGGCATTATCCTGAATCTCACTTTCACTTCCCTGCATGATACATAGTACTGAAATCTTTCTTTATGGATACTTCCTTCCCTGAAATCTATCTTGAGATTCTTAAGAACAAGTTTCCCCAGTTTCAACTGAGCATCTTCGAGCACGACTTTTCTGTCAAGCGTTTTTGAAATAAGATGTTCTGTCGTAGCCCGGAGTCTTACGGGCGATGTGAATATTTTGAATGCAAAATAGAATCCTACTGCAGAAATAAGCGCAATAGCTGCAATTATAAACGCTATTTTTTTTATACCTTTTACTATTGTTTCTTTATTGATTTTCATCCGCTATCTTAATATTCAGCGTCAACTCTCTGCCGGCATTTTTTACAAAAACCGGTATCCCTTTAAATCTGGCGAAAGGGCAAATACCCGAATCCCCGGTTGTCACTCATCGCTCCTCAAGGGGGCTGTAGCCCCCTATGACGCTCGCTGTACCCCCACCCCAAGATTGGAAAAATCCTTTTTCCAGACCTTTTGTGCACCGGGGCACTTCTAACATTTTTTTTTGACAAGAACCAGTATCCATTTCAATCTGGCGGAGACTTTCAAACTATGTTCGAAACTTCACTAAAAAGAATTATATTAAATTCCCCTGTGAATAATCAAAAAATAATCTCTTCCAGCGCTTTTATTCCGTTAATAAAATATTTTTCAGAGAAAACTAACGCTTCGC
>JBDRKX010000066.1:0-14832 GCA_043813605.1 Elusimicrobiota bacterium
GAGTTAAGAAATGACACACAGAAGTAGCTCAATGAATTTTGTCATCATTTTTATCGACGAAGACATTACCAGAAAATATTCTTTTGGCATGTCTTGAAAAGGAGGAAATGGCCTTTTCTGCGCTAACTGAGTAGTCATCAAGAGGAATGGCCGCGTATAAAAAAAAAGCCTCAAAGCTGAAAGCATTTCTGGTCTTTGTAGACGAAAGCGGTATGATGATGGCGCCGCTTGTACGGCGAAGTCGGGCACCTCTGGGTTTGACACCAATTCTTTTTCAACGTACGTGTTCTCATAAGAAAGTTTCCGCAATTGCCGCACTATGTGTCTCCCCAAAAAGAGATCGGGTATACCTTTATTCCCGTCTTCATCCTGATGCCAATATAAATACTTCATTGGTTTGTGATTTTCTCAAAAACCTTTCCAGGCAAATACCCGGCCCAAAAGTTCTGATTTGGGACCGCTTTACGGCGCACAGAGCAATAAAGGTGAAGGCTTTTATGCAGAAATCTGATATTCATTCGTTTCATTTCCCTCCTTATGCTCCTGAGCTTAATCCTGTTGAAAATGTATGGGGATATTTAAAAACTAATCCCATGGCAAATTTAGCGATGGCTGATCTCAACTCTTTGGCCAAAGCAACTCATGGCCACGGCCGTTCCCTGCAAAGAAAAGAACAGCTTCTCCATTCTTTTGTTAAACATACCCCTCTTTTTTTACGCCTTAAATAGGACGTTACTTATGCAGGCGTCAATAGTAAGTAAATTCCGTGGAGCGGGAGAGATCAGTCAAAGACTATCTTGCGGTCCTGGATGTATTCTTTCCATTTTTCGGCCCAGTATGTACCTATGCCTATCCTTGAATCAAGTATCTCTTCCAGACTGTAAAACGGGCGCAGTTTTTTTAGCTTTTTCAGTCTGTGAGGCCCTATGCCGGGAAGTGTCATCAAAACAGAGTCATCGTTTTCAGAATTAAGGTAGATGGTCTTTTTACCGGCTGTACCGGAAGCGGTTTTTTTGCTGACTGAAACGGGATCGCCGGCAGTGGCAGACTGCTTATCTGCTTTAGTGGTTTCAGCATTGTTTATTTTTATGGCTTTCTTAAGTATTTTTTGCGGAGTTTGAGTATTTTTCTGCCGGACAGGCTCTTGTTCTTTCTTTTGAGCATAATCGGGATGCGGCAGAGGCTGTTTGTTGTTATCTATATTGTATGTGTATATCCTGGATTTTTCTGATGTGACATGTTTTTTAAGTTTCTCCTTGGATTCCTTGCTCGGTTTGTCAAGATTCATCGGGCCCTCAAAACATATCGTTTCCCTGTATTCGTCCATTGATTCAAGCGTGATAAGGTTTCTTTTTTTATCATCCATGACGACCTTGTAGGGTATGTTCTTGTTTTTGATCACAACTTCGATCACATCATTGGCCTTTGGTATTATCCGGTTTGTAGTAAAATCATATATATAGAATATACCCGATACAATTATTACCAGGAAAAGCAGGTACCCGAATAATGCGATAAACCTGTCCTGCTGTATTTCGTTTTTCTTGTTTTCAAGGTACTTGATGGACTCTTCCGTCTGCTCTCTGTGCATATCGATATGTTTCTGTGAATCTTCTATCTCTTTCTCTTTCCTTGAGAGGTCGTACTTATGCATCATCATACTGTTCCTCTCTTCAGAGATCTTCAGAAACGCATTCTTCAGTTTTTCGAGTTCTTTTGATTCTATACTACTGTACTTGTCGAACTGGAGCTGATAAGTGCCTTTGTAATCAAAAAGGAGTACATTATTCAGGAGATATTCGTCATTTTCTTCAAAATACGGCAGTCCGGAATCAGACCATACGACAAAACATATCTTGCCTGAATCATCGCTGGCTGTTCCCTCTTGCCTCATGTACTTATCTGTGATTTTTCCGGCCTCTTCCACTCTTATATGTACGGTGTATCTCTTTCCTACTTTTTTTAGTTCACTGATTTTGGTTATCTTATTTTTCATGTTCTTTTTTATATATCACTCTAATATATTAATTTTTTTTTTATTGTAAAGAGGCAGTATAATTGCTATAATTAATCAGTAGGTGAAAGGAGGATATATGAATTGTCCAAGGTGTGACTCAGATCTTAAGGATTATATACTTGTCGGGAAAATATATCACAAATGCGAAGACTGCGGCGGATTATGGTTTGACAGGGGCGAACTCGCTCAGATAATGCAGGAAAAGAAATGGTTTATGATAGATTCCACTCATAAACATGCGTCTGCCAGGATCGCAAGCAGTGAACTCTTTTGTCCACGGGAAGGCTCTCTCCTGAAAACTGTGGAATACGGTCACGAAACAGATATAAAAGTCGATATCTGCCCTGATTGTGAAGGATTGTGGCTTGATGCCGGCGAGATACAGGCTATCCATAAAGCCGGCGAAACCTGGCTTGAAAGGATAAAGGGCATAATCGAAGAAGATCTTACTGCTGTTGAACTCTTTCTTATCAAGATAGGCCCGTATCTGCCTGGATAATCCCCTCTAGTCTATTATAGCGTCACCAACACCGTCCGGTTCATCTTCCGGATGATCCGTTTCCCTTGCAAATCTTATCCTTTTTCTGATAAAAGCAAGCAGAGAAAAATATATTGTAAGAGGGATAACAAGAAATAATATAAAGAACTGCCATGAAACAAGAGCCGAAGCTTCTCCACCGGTGATATATTGTGTAGTGAACCTGTCGATATTCCATATTATCAATAAGAATGCCGTATAGATAACACTGAAGTTAGTTGCGGGATTACTGGCTTTGAAAAGCTCCAGCCCTTCCGTACGCTCTTTCATGAAAGGCCACAGCAGTGATCCGCCGATATGTCCTGTCATGTCTTCCGTAATATGTGTAGCGAATCCGATAAATGCCACCGTTCCATAAAGCCACCAGTTCTGTATGCCGATAAAATACGAGATCATAAATACCGGGATCGTCAAAAAAGCGCCGAAAACATATGAGTGGCTCCAAGTCCTGTGCCACGGGAGCCAGTTAAAAAATATCTTTCCGTCTTTTTCGGTTTTAAGCCCGAACATCGTACTTGAAAGAATATCTATAGTAGAAGGTTTGATATCGGTTTTAGGCGCATTCTCACCCCGGATGCATTTCCGGGCAAAACGCACTAAAGCGTTCAGCCAGTCTGTCTCAGAACTTTCAGGTTTAAGCTGTTTACTGAAATGCGCCGTACCAACTCTTTCCCCTGTATATGCTGTTCCGGGTATAGGTACCTGAGAAGTACTGACGATCTCGTTGATCTGCACTGATACTTCCTTGTTGCCGAATATTATGCAGTATTGCCGCCAGCGGCTTGCCCCGAGTTGTATGGGGAAAAACTGTATCTTGACTTCTTTGCCTGTCTGGGACGCTTTTTCTACTGCAGCGGCAAAGGTATCCGCCATCAGTTGCGGATCAGGATTACGCGGATCAGGATCGACTTCAAAATCAGGCTGTTCGAGATACTGTCCTAATTTGAAATCCAGTGTATCGGAAAGCATGCCGTACATTCCCGCAAGTACAAGTATCATGCTGCTCGCGGCATCAGCGACATCCATCTTGGATGATACGGACATTCTTGAGACGATCGGGATAAATGTAGCTGCAGCTACACCGGAAATAAAATGAGTAAGGCCTTTCACCTGGTTTACACCAGCCCCAGAAAAGCTGTCACACTGTCACTGTAACCTGCCATATTCAGTGTTATAGGCACAAGGAGCACTGCCATGCAATGGCTTCTGCGGCAATTATAAAAAACCGGTATCATCCCGATACATGAAGTAATAAGGCTTACACCTATCCCTATCCATCCACCGCCCATGATATATATTATCACAAAGATAATAAGAAGAGATACCATGTAGATAAGTTTCAGATCCAGTTTGTGGAGTATCCTGATAGTTATATCTATTGTATAAGTCATGAGGATAAAAGCGGCAGAAGCGCTTGTGAGTATGGTGCCGATCATTATAAGAAAATCACCTTTTTCCGCAATGAATACGGGTTTTAGTATGAAAGTCAACCCCCCTCTTCCCGTACCAAAAGGAGTTAGTTCAGTAAGAACGAAAAGCATCAGGAATGCGCCTACATAATAAAGTATTTTTGTAACACCGCCGGCTATGAGAAATACCCTCTCCTGCCTGTAGTACATCTCGGGAGTATCCAGGTGTACGATGGTACCTTCTTCTATAGGGTTTCTATATTCGGCTCTCTCAAGGTTCCTGTGGTTGGTAGCGTGTCCGGCAAGCATGGAACCTATACCGGCTGTTACTCCGGGCAGGTATGCGGCTATCATACCGCCAACGAATCCCGGTAACGTGGAATAGGCAAAATCCTTCCAGTCAGCATTGACATAACGGGAATTATATTGTTCCGGAATGGTGTAATCGGATATCAGGTTCTGTACGATAGAGGGAATTGCAAAGAATCCGATGAACACAGGCATGATGTTCTGAAAACTCATTTCCGCTGTTACAAGGGGCTTGCTCAGGTATATCAGTCCGAATATGCCCGCAAGGACAAAGGTCGTTATCCCTGCGAAACAGTTTCTCCAGGCTTTACGGAACCTTTCCCAGGGAGTCCTGCCCCTGCCTGCCCCTTTAGGCCATTCACTGAGGATATAATGGGCTATTATCAACCCGAGTATCCAGTGCAGGTGAGGCCCGGTCGAAGCGGCGATATACGGCCAAATAAACCAGAAGAACGGATAAAGTGCGACAAGTAAAAATGCGCCTATGAGCGTTCCTATGCCGCTCATCAAGGCAGCATCTTTGCCTCTTTTTCTTGAGACAAGATCGTTAGACGGGAGCATTGAAACTCCTGCCGATTCATCAGCCGCATTAAGGAATGTCATGGGTATAGTATTCATAAACGAATAAGCCACAACCAGAGACATAAAAAAAGGTGCCAGCGCATAATAAGGAATAAGCTCTTTTGCGCTCATCCAGATTACAATCGCGATCCCTGCCACATTGTATATATGCAGTGACGGGATAAGGCAGAGCAGCGAGCCGCAGAATGTGCCGGCAAGAACATACACTATTATCAGACCGCTGTTCATCAGAGATTCACCATATCCTCGTTTTCGTGTAATCTGCGATCTCAAGGCGTATTTCACCGCCTCCGGCAATGACTTTCATGGGCCCTTTTATTGACGCCGCACCTGAATTGACAAGAGTGAAACCTTCGATCTTCTCCTCTTCCGGATAGGGAATAAAAATATATGTTCCGGTTCCGGTGAGTTTAAGGTATGATCCGTCTACACCCAGTTCAAGGCCGGCGATTTTAGAGTTTATCATCATTATGGTACCGCTGTCATTCTTTTTGACATCTTCAGCTTCTTTCATAAGCAATTTCGAGACATCAATAAGCGGTTTATCTTTAACCGGTTCAATGGCCGGTGCCGATCTCATTTTCTTTGAACCCGGCTTCTTACCTGGCGCTCCTTCTGTTATCCTGACTTTTTTGAAATCCGGTATTCTTAAACGGATCCTGCCGTTATCCTGCATTTCAACATAAACCGGTGTTGTTATCCTTCCGTTACCTCTCGTAAGTGTCATGCAGCCCGGCAGCCGTTCCCACCTGGGATATCGCACATATATTTCAGGAGCGCCTTTGCCGAGATCGAGCGACACTCCGGTTTCACCCAGATTGACTCCATTGACAGAAGAGTCTATCAGGAAGACCTTTTTATCATCAGCAGGCCGTATTTTAGCCGGATCTATTTTTACAAGACCGGAGATCTCCGGTCTTGTAATACTGACGATATTCGACGGGTCAGCCGGTTCTATGATCTTTATCTGGGGAGCTTTCCTGTATACATCCACCCTTACTTTTATCCTGAATCTGTTCCATTGCTCTTTCATGGATTCTTTGATATCACTATTGATTTTGTCGAATTCATTCTCATAGAGCACCATCTCGATCTCTCCGGAGTCGTCACCAAGCAGGAATTTGTGCATCACAAAACCTTTACGCGTAGCGAATTCTTCATAGTCTATTATATCTGCAGTTATCCAGTAGAGCTCTGTTTCATCATCTGAGGTTATATCTCCTACAGGTTTTCCCAGTATTTCATATTTTTTTATGATCTCAAGCCTTGATGGTATCGAAAGGAACATGGATACACCCCATGCCTGGGAGATGTTGAGTGAGCCTGTTATCTTTATCCTGTCTTTGAGCGCTGGCATGTTTTTTCCGAGGTCGTTGCGGAATTTATCAAGTTTGTTAAAAGCGTTCAGCTTGATGTTGCCTGTGCCGTCATTAAGCGTCAGCTTCATGGTGTTCTTCTCTTCATCAAAGACGAGCTGTACTACTTCACCTTCTATCATGACAAGCGCGTTGTTCATGGTCTCCGTTATATCGGATATAAGTACAGATTCCGGCATCTTGTTATATGTGGCAAACCAGAGAAGCATGAGCCCTACCACCGATCCGGCAATGGCAATCCTGCGTACAACTGATACTGAAGTGCGCCTTTCAACTCTTGCACCGCATCGTACACATACGGGGATAATGCCGGAAAAATAGCCGCATACGGGGCATACCGCTTTGCTCTCTTCGGGGTTTACCGGCGGAATTCTTTTTTTTATTGCACTCATTTGATATCCTTATTCTATATCCTGTTTGTCTATATACTCAATATCAATATGATCGCCCGATACGGAATTCCGGGCGTAAACCGCTTTAAACCTGTTTTTGAGCCATTGTCTCAGCATATTCCTGGTAACCGGTATAAGAGTGGCAAATCCTGTTATATCCGTTATAAATCCCGGTGTCAGAAGCAGTATCCCCCCGGCAAGTATAAGAACGCCGTCAAGCAGCCTGTCGCCCGGGATCGAGCCCATATTCAGTTCATTCTGTATTTTGCCCAATACTGCAAGCCCTTGCGTCTTCGCAAGATAAGCGCCGGTTATACCGGTGAAGAGGACGATCGAGATGGTATTGAATATCCCTATATATGAGCCTATTTTAAGGAGAAGAACGAGTTCGATAAGCGGTAGGGCGGTGAATAATAGAATAAGATATAAAAGCATCGTTCAAGCGCCGCTGTTATCTTTGCGGAGTACCTTAAGTTTGATATCTATGAATTCATTATGCGGTATGTGCAGGACCTTTGAAAGCCTGTGTACTAGGTGGTCTTCGTACTTATCCAGGCGGTCATCAGTATATATCAGAGTCCATACCTTTTCTATAAGGTCCAGTTTTTCTTTATTAGAATATTTGCTGTTGATCATATTTATGTAACGCCATTTATTTGTATCTTCTTCCAGGATACGATCAGCGGTCTCTATCAAAAGTTCGGTATCTTCCCGGCTCAAGTTAAAATCCTGTGCGAGTATATCGACTATAAACTGCCGTTCTTCATCGCTGAAATTATTGTCGGAATATGCGACTTCCAGCAGGATGACTCCGGCAGCAAGAGCTATATCATCAGCAATGGTTTCCGGTACAGCCTGCTCAGCTTTTAAATACTTGTTAAGCAAATCAAACATAAATGCTCCTTTACATATTTTTAAGACGGTCTGTCCATTCTTTTACAATATTAAAACTTCCTTGCCAGAATTCCTCAGATTCAATGTCTAATCCGAATTCTTTCAGCAGTTCGCCGGGATCTCTTGATCCTCCGGCTGTAAGAATTGTTTCAATGATTCCGACTACTTTTTCTCCTTCTTTTTTATATTTTGAATAGAGAGCCAGTGACAGCAACTCTCCGAAATTGTACGCATAGCAGTAAAATGGCGTATGTACTATATGGGGTATATATGCCCATTCATATCTGAAAAGCGGATCTATTTCGATAGTTGATCCGAACTGTTCCCTGAGATTATCATAATATATATCCGAAAGTTTTTCCGGAGTGAGTCCGGATGAAAACATCTCGTGAGCTTTTATCTCGAATTTGACTATATAATTCTGTCTGAGTACCGTTGCATAAGTGTCTGCCAGTTTTTCAGCGAGCAGGTCTCTTTTTTCCCTTCTGCTCTCTGTTTTATCAAGTAATTTCTCGAAAACTATCATCTCACTGAAAGTTGATGCTGTTTCAGCCAGCGGAAGATGTGAATTTTGTGCGCTGACAGACTGCTTTGAAGCATAAATCGAATGTATCGCATGACCCAGTTCATGTGCAAGAACAAGTATATCACGGCTGTTTTCCGTGTAATTGAGAAGTATGTAGGGTTTTACTGAAGGGCATACAGTGGCGCAAAAAGCACCGGAGACCTTTTTAGGACTGGGATCAGAATCTATATGGCGCGACTTTATTACATCATATGCCATTTCAGCAAAAGCGGGATTAAACTCATCCAGAGCTTCACAGACAGTTTTAACGGCTTTATCCAGTGATATTCTGTTCTTGCGTGTTGCCAGAGGAGCGTACAGGTCGTATCTTTTCAGTTTCCTCATATTCAGAATACGGGCTTTGTATGTGAAATAGCTCCAGAACACTTTTCTGTTATTGGTACATACGTCGAGCAATACAGACACGGCTTTGTCTGAAATATGGTTATACCTGTTTCTAACGGATAAAGGAGACCTGAAATTCCTGAGACGTGTATCGTATACCCAGTCTTTCACTACTGACTGGTATATGAGGAAAAATTTGTCTATATGCTTTTTGTATGCACTGAGAAGTGAACGGTATGCCGCTTTTCTTTTGTCGGGATCCGGTGATTGAATATACGATACGAGCTCTGCCTGTGTCTTGATCTTCCTGGCTTTGCCATAGCTGGCCGGTTTGAAGCTGAATTCCAATTCTGTTTCGAGAAGAGTTCTCAGATCATTGAGGGCAGATATCCCGTACGTGTCTTTATTGCAGATTATACTCTCTTCTCTTTCAGGCAGCGTGTGCGGGGCGAAACTTCTTTCATGCGTGAGAATGTACTTCATCGCGGGGACGGATGAAAAGAGTCTATCGGAATGCGATTTTCCGAGCCTTTGTTTCCCGGGTGTCTTCATTCCTTTCAGCCAGTGTGATATTTTTCGGGATTTATCCGCAATCCTGATCTCAAGATCCCTTGCTCGGCTCTTATAGGATCTTGCCGTATCTGATTTCTGGTCTTCTGATTCCATAAGGAAAGCAAGATATGAAAGCCTGTTAATGTTTTCCCTGACGGATTCACTGAAGCTGATATTGCTTTTGAACTGCTTGGTACTCATTCCCGGCCGCATCTTAAGGAAAAAATCATCAAATCCTGTTATCATAGCTTCGGTTTCTTTGAAGAGCTTGTCGAATGTGGATGCCGGGATTATATGGCGGAGGTTCCACCTGAGTCTTTTCTTTGTTTTGTTCATTATTATAATTCTTTTAAAATGTATCTTGAAGATCTTTTTAAGGAATCATTTTTCATTATACTATGAAACGCTCATTTAATGCAATACACGGGCATTAATTGTAAATATAGTGATTATTTTTGTATATTATCATAGTTTTATACCCTAAATTAAATATGAAAAAAATCCTGAAAGAGAATGAAGTTATGCTGACAGCACTTTTACTGCAGTTTGCAACTATTTCAGCTGTCGTTATCGCCAGGACATTTGTGGACCAGCTTTTCCTTTCTACATATCCTCAATCATGGCTTCCATATTATTTCTTCGGTCAGACAGCAGTGCTTATTATTCTGACTTTCGGGATCACACCGGTCATTTCGAAAGGGAAAAAAATAATAAGTACCTCTGTTTTCTTTTTTGCCTCAGCCACTGTGATTTTGTCTCTCTTTATCTTGAAGTTAGGGTTATCATGGTTCCCTTTTGTATTCTCATTGTGGTTATCAGCGGTTTCAATAATCATAGCCATAATAAGTATGGGGTCCATAGGAGAAGCTTTCGACACAAGAGATTTTAAACAGAAGGTTAAATGGATCAGCGCTGCCGGCAGCCTCGGAGGTTTGACAATAGGGTTCATGATACCCGTGATAATATCAGAATACGGTTCTGACAGCCTGTTGTATATCCTGACTATTATGATGCTATTCTCGGCAGGATGCATCTTCAGGTTAAAACCCATACCGGCAGATTATAAGAAACTGAAGAGAGGCACGTCGCCTTTGAAGTATCCTATTTTCCTCAATCTGGCTATCGGAGTATTTCTGCTCATGATCATTGATACATTTGCCGATTATGCATTGAAGACACAAGTCATGGCAGTTTACTCCGAAGGAGGAATAGGTAAATTTATGGGACCTTTTTACGGAGTCGCCAGTATATTAACGCTCTGTTTTCAGCTTGGCGGTACCGGTCCGTTACTGAAATACGCTGGAATTGCCGGCTTGTTCTGTGTGGTTCCCATATTTTCAATTATAAGCAGTATAGGTATACTGGCATACCCTGCATTGTGGATGGCTGTCTTCTTCAGAATGACCGAAAATGTTTTCAGATACAGTTTTGATGATATAGCGAGGGAAATATCAGCTTCCCCTCTTCCTGCCCAGATAAGAAGAACCAGTAAGATATTTATGAAAGGCATAGCTACACCGATGGGTACAGGTACAGGTGCGCTATTGCTACTGCTTATATCCGGAAGATTCGGACTGAGAGCGATAGCCCTGATCACCATACCTGTTTCTATCCTCTGGTTTATGGCAATAAGGAAGATAACAGGTTTATACCAGGTAACCCTATCTGATGCTGTGAAAATAAAGCGTTTTGCCGTCGATTCAGACGACATTGAAAAATCGGATAAACAGATAAACTACAATATTGCGCTTGAGGCGCTGAAATCCGGTGACCCGGATTCAATCAGGTTCGGTCTCATGCTCTTTGAAAAAAGTCCACCGGCAAAATTTCCGCCGGAAATGCTGAAACTAATTGATTCGGAAGATACTGATATAAGGCGTGAGACTGTCAAAACCATGGGTCTCCGTTGCAATGAGGAAGCGGCGAAAAGCATGATAGACAGGCTTTCCAGGGAGAAAGACCCCGGTGTTATCTGGCATATTATGAAAGCGGTTTCTTCAATATATCCTGAGTCTCTGATATCACAGGCAGCAGAACTGCTCGATGATCCGCATCCTGATGTTAAAGCGGGAGCTGTTCTTGTCTTGATGGAATCGGGAGAACTCGATACGCTGATAGATGCAGTTACTGTGCTGAGAGAAATGATCTCCAGCCCGAATGCGGATTACCGCAGGTCAGCCGCCCGGGTAATAGGCGCTCTAAAATCAGGCAAACTCGAGAAAGAACTGAGAAAACTGATGAACGATGACAATAATGAAGTTATAATCGCGGCAGTCAGAGCAGCAGGTGTACGCAGGGTCAACGGTCTTATCCCGGATATAATAATGAAGCTGAAGAATTCAGGGATATCCCATTATGCTTCGCGTACACTTGTCAATATCGGCTCCGATGCAATACCCTTGCTTGCCGATGCGGCTATAGATAACAATAACCGCGCATTTGTGAAAATAGCAGTAAGGACTCTCGCTCTTATCAGTGACGAATCCGCTGAAAAGGAATTGATACGGCTTGCAGAATCGAGCGATGTCATTACATCAAATACAGTAGCCAGGGAAACAGCATTTCGTGTGAGGAGACAACCGGTTTCCGGAACTTTAAAGAAAACCGCCCGGAGATTTGTTATAGAGACCGCTCGAAAAGTACAGCTTCTGAAATCTGCAAGAAAGGAACTGTCACTCGAAGAACATGTTAAGGCGGAGCTTTCTTCAAGACAGCGGCTTTTCGAAATGAAGATGCTCTACTGGTATGCCGCTGCGACCAGGCCTGCAGAGGTCATAGATATCATGCCTGCCCTCTTTCCCAGGCATATAACCAGGACTTCTGTATCACGCAGGTCTACCGCTATAGAACTGCTTGACTCCCTGGCTACCGACAGGGAATTGAGACATGCGGTAGAACTATATGAAAAGAACATCGTGATAACGCCGGCAGCAGCCATAAGACTGTTGAAATCCGGCAGCGATACATGGATAAAAGATATATTTGATTATAAATACCCGGATATAACAGGAGGGGCAATGGATATTAGACAGAAAATAATGTTTTTGAGAAAAGTGAAATTATTTGAAACGCTTCCGGGAGAAATACTATTGACCATAGCCGAAGAAGTAGATACCTTAGAAACAGCTGAAGGACAGGAGATCTTTTCACAAGGAGATCCTTCTGATGGATTTTATATAATCGCATCAGGAAGTGTATCTATATCCAGGAACGGCCGTATGATAACTGAACTTGGTGAATATGGTTTTTTCGGTGAAGTCGGCCTGCTGGGTAATTCACCAAGAACTGCTACTGCAACCGCAAAGACGGACGGGTTCCTGATATACGTAGACAAGGAAATATTTGATAGTATTACCGAAGACCTGCCTGAAGTATTACGCGCCGTGACGCAATTTGTAGTGGGATACCTCAGAAATGAGAGCAGTTCTGCAATTGAATAGGCGGTATACCCTTATGCAAACAGGCGGCGTTCCTTACAGATCGTCGTAATTGTCTTCTGCGACCTCTTCAACTTCAACATACGAGGAAAAAGTGTTCTCTGTATAATCTTCTTCAAGTTCAACATTCTCATCGAACATCAGTTCTTTAAGCGGGATATCATCCGCTAAGATCTCAGTATTACAGCTGGGACAGTACACTTTTCTCTTTGCATCGATTAACTTGTAATCGAGGTCGAATTCCGCCATACACACGGGACATATTAGGATTCTGGGTTCTTCCATAACAATAGTTTTTTTATAATACAGTATCTTTTCCCTAATAAATTAATAATACAAACATTCTAATATATCAAGCCTGTACCGGATGGAAAATATTCAGGAATACTCTTCCGGGGACATCACTCTGACATGGGCCCTTTTTCTTTTTATTTCAGAGCGGTTGTGTTTATCAGTAAGGATCTTCTCTTTAGCTCTTTTTGATCTTTTACGTTTTTGTCGTTTTATCTTTTCTATTTTTTTCTTTTCTTCGGATTTTCTTCCCAGTACGAGGTTTTCTATTTTACTTGCGATATTCACCCTTGCAATATACCGGTTGACGGAACGCGACCTTTCTCTCGAACATTTTACTTCGATACCGGTAGGAAGATGTTTCAGATAAACACAGTTTGAAGTCTTGTTTATTTTCTGTCCTCCCGGACCGCTCGAACGGATGAATTTTTCTATCAGGTCGGCTTCCGTTATCCCGAGACGGTTCATTTTATCAATAAGATTTTTTTGTTTTTTTCCGCTTACTGCAAATCGCATCTTATTCTGATATTACTAATGAAGACTCAGCCTTTTAAGCTCCCTGTATTTCAAGTCGGCATCATTCACAGCTTTAACAAAATTTTCCCATTCCTCTAAACTGAAGCCGCAGTTTATTGAAATATCCGGAGAATCAACGGCCAGTTCAATGAGGTCACTGTCCAGCTCACAGCTTACTGAAAGGGCCTCGCTGAGGTCTCTATTCGGAATTAATTCTTTTGCCATAATTATCTCCTATTACAAAGTTATCACTGAATGGTTCATAAAATGCTTGAATATCCGCTTCTCGCAGGAGCTTAAGCATGTTAAGAGCCCCCTCTTCATTCCAGCTGTGAACAAGTACGATTGCAGGTTGTTTCTTTCTATCCATGGAAACTATATGCTGGGCAACAGCAAAACCTGATTTCTCATCTGATGGAAGATATATTCCGCCGCCGAGATCATGGTCAAGGCAGACGACATCAAAAGACGGACAGCATTCCAGCAGATTTACGGCTTTTTCAACTGTATAGGCGGGTTCTATTTCATGGTTTGGGTTTATTTCAATGAAGATACGGTGTCGGGATTCCCTGTCATCTAGAAAGAGTATTCTCATATGCTCCGTCATCTGCTATGCCCCTGTTCATGGGGAAATACCCGGCTCAATACATTAAAGATACCTGTTTTGCCGCTATAAAGGAATTCACTTACCGCTCTTGCCATCTGGGGTGTTCTGAGATAACCGAACGATTTGTGCGGATGTCTTTTCCCTTTGTATTCATATGTGTTCTTAACAGTAATGTCAAAAGGAGAGACCCCTTTACTATTTTCCCGGTAATTACTGGCTAGATCAGAGTTGATGGCGACGTTATCATCAATATCGGCAAAGTTGTACCATTTCCAGGTTATACATTCAGGAGTAGCGATGATCTTATCCTTGTTAAGATCGTCTTTAGCAGCCATTTTTTTCATTAACACAGGTATACCGAGCGGTGATCCCATGGTTACAAACATACTGACATCGCAATCTTTTGTCTTTAAAAGCACATCGTACGCGACAACAGTTCCCATTGAATGAGATATAAGTAATATTTCTTTTTTTCTGTTTTTACGCAGTAACTCTGCAAGACGTTCATGTATTATCTCTTTGGAGGATCTGTCCATACCGCTATCAGGAGAGTTTTCCGCATGGAAATATGCATCCAGATCCCTGAATAACCTGCGCATTATTACATTGGTGATCGCATCCAGCCGTACAAAAATATGATCTTCAAAAAATATCTTGTCAATGCCCCTTTCCAGGCGATGGAGTATCGTCCGGTTGAGTTTCGGCGGTCTATTGTCTATACGGATGTTGCCAGGCCTTACATAAGGACGCTTTACATATAGCCTGTTTTTTTCATCAGTTACGTTAATATCAAGAGATTCCTTATGTATTACATCCGCCCAATAGGCTAACTCGAATGTAAATGCGGTGTTCCTGCATCCGGTAGCTTTTAATCCGTCGGTTATCGATTGAATCCACCATTTTTTCAGTATGTTTTTGGGAGGTTTAATACCTAAACCGTGTATCCCTATTATTACTTTTTTCATGGTCTAAAGCTTAGAATTATATCAGTTTACAGGGTTT
>JBDRKX010000067.1:0-10453 GCA_043813605.1 Elusimicrobiota bacterium
GAGTTAAGAAATGACACACAGAAGTAGCTCAATGAATTTTGTCATCATTTTTATCGACGAAGACATTACCAGAAAATATTCTTTTGGCATGTCTTGAAAAGGAGGAAATGGCCTTTTCTGCGCTAACTGAGTAGTCATCAAAGAAAAAGACAGATGAGATCAAGAAAAAAGATTACTACTGTTCCGAGAGGGTCTACGGGAGTTTTACCCGTAATATACCTTTACCGGTACCCGTAGATAAGGACAACATAAAAGCTTCTTATAAGAAGGGTGTCCTTACTGTCGAACTCCCGAAAAGCAAAGAAGCTGCTTCCAGGGATATCGAGATACAGTAACATAGTCTATCCTAGAGAGGCCGGCTCGTTCCTGCAGCCGGTCTCTCTTTGAAGCTTTTTAACTTTCCTTGAATGCCCGCAGATATACTATCATCTGTTTATCCATTTTATCCTTTCCCTAAGTCCGTTAGACGTAACAATATTGCCGTCGCTGTCGATTATTATCGCTTCAAACCCCTTTTTGCCATCTATTGCTTTCATCCCTTTATCAGCGCCAAGGACAAAGACTGCCGTGGCCCACGCATCGGCATCAGCCGCTTCTGGGCATAATACCGTAACACTTTGAACTCCTTTTGCCGGATACCCGGTTCCCGGATCTAAAATATGATGATACCGGATCCCGTTTTTGATAAAAAATCTCTCATAATCTCCGGAAGTTACAACTGCCGTATCAGATACTTCAATTATTCCCATTATTGAATCCCTGCTGGGATCTTTTATGCCCACGCGCCACGGTTTCTTTGATATCTTGCCCATGGCATACAGATCGCCTCCCGCATTTACAAGCGCATTATTAAAACCGGCCTGCCTGATAACTCTTACCGCCTCATCTACAGCATATCCTTTAACAATACCTCCGAGATCTATCATCACTCCGGGTTCAGCTGTTTTCAGTATTCCGTCTTCTACCGCTATTTTTCTGGAATCTGTGATCTTCAAGATTTCTATTATGCTCTTTTCATCCGGCATACCCGGAGAATCCCCGTAAAATCCCCAGAGTTCCGACAGCCTGTAAACCGTAGGGTCAAATGCGCCGCTGCTCTCAGAACCTATTTTTAAGGCCTTTTTCATCACATCGATTATTTCATTATCATTCACGTTTATACGTTCATGATTGAACCTGTATAGAATGCTCTTTTTGTCATGAACATTGAATTTAGTCTCTATCTCAGCCATCTTTTTGAAAGCCTTGTCTGCAGCCTGCCCTGCATTGTTTTCGTTTCCGGGAATAGTTATCTCGCAATATGTATCGAATAAGAGCCTTGTCTCGCGGTACGGTTCTCTTTCACTGCATCCTGTCATAGACAATACAGATGACAGGAACACTAAGAACAGCAGTGCTGCGAATTTGCGTGCTGTATGCCTTATATATTTAGCGGGATATTGCATGATATCTATTGTCTGTTCCTTCTATCTTGACCAGCATCCCGTTAGGGGCGCATACAATGCATTCTCCAGCTCGTGTAATGGGGTGTGTTCTGACACATATCTTGTGACGACAGGGCGATTCCAGTACTTTTACGCCCTCTTTTTCAACTATAACTATAAACGGGCCTGTTTCCAGATCTATCTCTATTTTACCGGGCTTGCCGTATTCCAGGCTCTCAACCAGCTCTTCATTATGATAAATAAGAACCCGGGCGGGCTCTGAATGAACCGATCCGGCAACAAAAGGGAAGACAATGGCAACGGCTAGAACCGCTGCTATAATGATCAGATCGTACTTGCTGAATATGTGTATTTTATCTGTTTTCAATTTTGACAATTACCGCTACTTAAAAATATCTCCGGCTTCTTTTGCCCAAAAAAGCAGATCCAGGTGGGAAAGCGGGATTTTTATCTTACCGGAGAATATTTTCATTTTTTGTTCAATTTCAAAATATTTTTTAGGGGAAATCGACTTGGGAATTTCTTTAATTACGCCGTGGATCTTCAGATTCTTAAGAATATGTCTGTCCAAAATAGCGATATCTTTTCCGAACCCTATATTTCTCAAGAAATGGCTGGACTCCTTATACCCCATTCCGCAGATATTTTTTACAAGCCAGTCTCTCAGTTCTAAAATATTTCCGGTTTTCCTTATCTCTTTCTTTATTGCAGCAAGTTGTTTCCGGACATTAACAATATATCCAGCCTTATTGTTCATAAACCTGACTCCGTTAATATTGCTGCTTACCTGACCGGCTGTACCCTTGAATAATAATCCTTTATTTTTAAGCCCGGTTACAGCTGCCCAGCATGTCCTGGCTTTAGATTGGGGAGTAAGAAGACAGAAACACAATTCTGCAAAAAGCTTTTTATCGCTTTTTGTTTTCCATAAACCGTTGAATTCTTCCAGCCTTTTTTCGATATCCGCATTCAGCTTTACATAAGATTCCCGGAGGCTTTTCAATCCGATTTCAGATGCGGGCATATAACTGCTTATTTAACGACCACAGATGCGGCATTATCAAACGGGTTTGTCCTCATAGCAAGTGAGAACAGATAAGGATAACTGTTCTTTAAATGTCCCATATAATCCAGCCACTGGCGCATGAGCAATCCATAGACTCTTTTTATGTCGCCTTCGAGATGTTTGTAATCGGTATCAGGCAGTTGACCCAGGTCTTTCCTGTGTGCTAATTCTTCCGTTAAATGGAATACTGCCCACAAAAGGTCGGTAAACCGTTCATGTTCCAGTAGAATGGGATTTTCAAGCAGTCTTATGAAGAATCCGCGTTTTCCCAAAAGAAAGCGGCGCAGTTTTTCCAGGTCAGCGCCTTTTATATCTATATTATATTCGCATTCCTTTAACTGTTTATGTATTTTTAAAAACTCTTTTGCTGACCATTCGTTGGTTACTATAAGACAATCTTTTATTTTATGGAGTTCTGTATTGATATCGGAAAAATAACTTATAAGCTCTGTTCCTGCTTCGCTGAAAAAGGCTCCTATTATCATATTCAGTTTTTCCATCATTATGCTTTTTCCCCTTTTGTCAGCAGCCTGTGTATAATCAGTGTCACAAGCAGTACTTCTACAGGAACAAATGCAACATCTCCGAGCAAATAGATGACGATATGATGCATGTCTTTAAATATAATAAAATGCAGGCCATACATAAGTACCGACAGTAACACCAATGTTATGCCCAGTATAACCTGCCAGCTGAAATATTTTCTTTTCATATATTCCCCTCCATTGAAAGGACATATAATAATGCCTATTTATTCAGATCGAAATACGCGGCGATAAGTAACGCTACTGCAGAAAGAACGAAAATAAACAAATAGTTTATCCTTTCCTTGACAGAACTTATACCGCAGAGTATTTTGCTTACCATATCATAATCTTCTTCTGTCAGGTTCTCATGACCGCCTATTTTCTTGATAAGGTCATTATGTTCTATGATTTCCGACCTCGATTTAAATACCTTGTATTTATAGATAAAAAACACGAAAAAACCTATTACGCCGATATACCAGGCGATCTTGCCGTAAACAGGTACGATCCTCATTGCTATCGAAGCGATCATGCCTATAATAACGAATATCCATGAAGCATACGAATCCCTGCATCTTTTATACTCGGAACATCCTGTGCATTTATTATCTCTCATGATCTTTAGTATTTAGTGCGAAAATATATACATAAGAACGCTGTATTATATCTTCTTCATAAAATACTCGCTTATGCTCTCCTTGGAATGAATCTTATAAAACTCTTTCAGCATATCTTTATTCCTTGGGATATGCAGGTTCAGCAGTTCGCATTTTATGTCGCTGAACTTGGAAACAGCCACACTGAAACTCTTCAGTCCCATCTGCAGGAATAACGGGTAGAACTCTTCAAAGAAGGCTATTTCGCCGCAAAGACATATTTCCTTTTTAAACTTTCTTCCTGCCCTCGCTATGATATCCATCATCTTAACCAGGGTCGGGTGAAGGATATGGTACCTGTCTTCTACCATCGAATTCCCCCTGAACGCTGCAAGTGAATACTGCAGAAGATCATTAGAACCTATATTAACGAAATCCACTTCATTCAGAAGCTCCTCAGCCATCATCACTGCGGACGGAGTCTCTATCATTACTCCTTCTTTTATATTTTCATTGTTGAATTCTGCTTTTTCTTTCTTGAGTATCTTTCCGGCCTCTCTGATAATATTTCTGAATGTCTCCAGATCATATAAATCGGATACCATCGGATAAAGTAATTGCAGATTAGTCATCCCCGCGCCGGCGCGAAGCAGCGCTTTCATCTGGCTGAGATATATGTCCGGAAATGATTCTACGGCGACTGCTCCCCGCAGTTCTATATCACGGGTAATCTTGTCCGGCATTTTTAAATATAGCGGCTTTTTGTCTAATCCTATATCAAGCAGTCTTATAGAAACCGGTTTCCCGGGATTCTCCTCAAGAATACTCTTATACATCGTGTATTGCTCGTCTTCTGAAGGAGCTTTATCCCTCTGTACGAATAAGAATTCTGTTCTCAGCAGGCCGATACCGTCATGGGGCATCTCTCTTATTGCATGCAGTTCTTCGGAAATACTGATATTCACTTTCAGTTTAATTCTCTCCCCGCCCTTTGTCCTGGGCGCCAGATCCTTTTTTACCAGACAAAGGGTTTTTTTCTGCTCGATCGCCTTTATCTTCCGGTCATAGTAATGGCTGGTTTTTTCATCAGGAGAAATAATGACTTTCCCCAGGGAACCGTCAACAATAACATTCATTCCGCAATCCAGATTATCCGTTACATTTATACCGTATATATTCGGCACACCGTAAGATCTTGCCAGTATAGTCGCGTGATTTGTAAAGCCGCCCTGCTCTGTAACAAATGCAAGAACATTCTCTCTCTGAATTCCCAGTACCATGGACGGCGTTAGCCTCTTCGAAGCTACTATAACCGGATCTTTTTCGCCTATCGCACATTTAAACTTTCCGGTTTCAAGGTTAAAGGCGCCTATAATACGGTTTCTGATATCAATAAAATCATTGGCCAGTTCCCTGAAATGTTTATCCTTTTTTTCGAATCCCTTAATATACTCTTCGAAAACATCGTTTACGGCATGCTCCGCATTGATCTTTTTTGTTTTGATCAGGCCTGATATCTTTCGGTACAACCCGCCGTCGTTGAGAAACGATAAATACGCGCTGAATATATCTCTTGCTTCCTTGTCCAGCTGCCTGTCGGCAAGCTGAGTCATCTCTTCCATTTCTTTTTTGCGGTTTCCCGGGCTTCTTCCAGGCGGTTCAATTCTTTAGGTATATATTCGTCTTTTACCACATAATGAGGAAGCCGGTCTTCTATTTCATTTGAATAGAGGCATACGATCCCCCTGCTTATTCCCGGTGAGACCGATGTGCCCTTCAGTATTTTCATAATATTTTAGCTGTTATATTAATAGAAAAATATCACTATCAGCGCATGGGCTGTGGCTATTGCCATGGTCAGTATTGCCAGTAACTTATGTCTTTTCAGCTTCCATTTAAATAAGCCGCTGAGGATAGTAACTGCTACCATCAGGTACGTAAGTATGCCCAGAGGTTTAACAAATTGATAAATTTCCATTTCTCCCCCCTATTTTTCTTCCTTCATTAGCACTGTATCCAGTGCTTTAAATTCCATACGGAACTTTTCCTGTATATTGTCCCGGAAACTACTCTGAAAATACCAGATGGTCTTTTTCTATTTCCACCAGGGCATTAAAAAGCTCTTTAACCCTTTCATTTTCAGCTTCTCCGGCAGCTTTACCGTAGAATTCAATAGCCCTTGTCTCTCTGGCATGAGATTCTATCAGGTTTTCCCTGTTGGTATCATTACAAGCGTCATTGCCCTGAGGAACGCTATTAAGTTTCAGTATCTTCTTCCATATACTTGCATGCTCTGCTTCCACTTTCGACAATGCTTTAAAAAGCAATCTGCCGAAGTCATCTTCTGATTTCTTTGACGCACAGGCATAGAAGGCGGCACTGCCAACTTCCACTTCCAGTGCATGCTCTGCATTTGTTCTGTCAGTCTCGTTTAGTTCTACATCAAAATCGGCCTGAGTTTCTTTTGCTTCCTTTATATACGGTTTATGCGCCCCGCAGAAAGGACAGTTGTCCGGTGCGGATTCCCCTACATAAGGCTCTCCGCAGATTCTACATCTCCATAGTTTAACCATATTTACCTCATTTTCATTATTAAACTGATTTATTACCAATTTTCCGAGCGTACTTCGTAATATGCCTGCGGATGAGCGCATGCAGGACACAATTCAGGCGCTTCTATACCTTCATGTATATATCCGCAGTTAAGGCATTTCCATTTTACGACTTTATCTTTTTTGAAGACTGTACCTTTCTCGATATTAGCTAGCAGGCCGCGGAATCTTTTCTCATGCTGTTCCTCAACTTCAGCTATTTCTTTGAATTGATCTGCAATTTCCGGGAATCCCTCTTCTCTTGCAGTATTTTTTGCGTCAAGATACAGTTTTGTCCATTCTTCATTTTCTCCGTCAGCTGCTGCCTTAAGATTTTCGGCCGTTGTACCGATGATTCCCGCAGGATATACCGCGGTTATTTCCAGATCGCCGCCTTCGAGAAGCTTGAAAAATATCTTTGCATGTTCTTTCTCGTTATCTGCTGTCTCCTGAAATATGTTGGAGATCTGGATATAGCCTTCCTTTTTCGCAACGCTTGTAAAAAAAGTATAGCGGTTTCTTGCCTGTGATTCTCCCGCAAATGCAGTCAATAGATGTTTTTCTGTTTTTGTTCCCTTTATACTACTCATTTCATACCTCCTTTATTACAAGAACGCTAAAGCCACGGGTTTTATCCGTGGCTGAAGCGTATAACTAACGGCGAAGCCGTCACAGTGCGTAACAAACACCACGGGCTTTGCCCGTGGTTGTTTATAATTCAGTTTCGGACATCCACGAGCCATGAATATTGCAGTGCGAAACAACCGAGATATTTCCGGTATCAGCCTTCAGATGAAGGGCTGCAGCAGGATTCAGTTTTTCCGGAGTCAGATGTACTCTCGCAAGAAACTGCTTATCCAGATAGAAGTCTATGCTTGTAATGTAGTGTTCTGCCAGCATCGGATGGACTATTTCGCCCATCCTTGCATGAACATCATGGCATCCGTCTATAAGATTGCATGCTTTTGCAACAGTTATCTGCGGAATATGTTTCTTTTCCAGTTCGGAAAGGCTGCCCGCATCCTGAGGCTGTTTGATCGCATCCTCTTTCTCTGCGAATTTTTCTTTCGGTGAATAACAGACCGGACAGTTATCCGGAACATCCCCGGAAAGAACTATATAACCGCATACTCCGCATACATGTGCTTTCATAATGCATCTCCTTCCGCTTAATTCTAAGCTTCTTTATTCCTTTTTAATACAATTTCTCCGATGTTTTTCCCCGCTTCTTTCACTTTCTCCAGCTCATCTTCATCCGGTATATATTTAAGATTTATGCTTTCCAGCGGCATATCCCATTTAAGTTCACGCATAATACTCTCTATCTCCCCCACAGCCTGACCACCCCACCCAAAAGACCCGAAGGCAAGGTCTATCCTGTTCCTGGGACGCAATCCCTTCATATATGTAAGAAACGCTCCCATAGAAGGAAGCATCCCGCTATTGAGAGTAGGCGAACCTATAAAGACAATTTTTGACTGAACGAGATCCGTTATTATGTCCGATATATGATTTATCTTAAGGTTTCTCATTATTACAGGCGCCCCGGATTCGCCAAGACCCCGCTCAAGCATCTTTGCCATTTTTTCAGTCGAGCCCCACATAGAATCATATACTATCAAGGCCCTATCTTCCGTATCATAATCTGCCCATTTGGTATACTCTTTAAGTATTTCAGATATAAATGACCGCCAGATCACTCCATGGCTTGGGCATATAATGTCTATCTCAAGCTGTGAAAGAGGCCCCATGGCTTTCTTCACCTGGTCACCGTAAGGCATGACTATGTTACCGTAGTATTTGGCTGCCTCTTCTTTTAAAATATCCCAACCGATCTCATCGTCATACCTTTCGGAAGTTGCTATATGCTGCCCGAACGCATCATTCGAGAACAGTATTTTCTCTTCCGGAACATAAGTTACCATGGAGTCCGGCCAGTGAACCATCGGAGTATGGACAAAACGCAGTGTACGACTGCCGATATTAACGCTATCTCCTGATTTTACAACATGGAAATCCCAGTCCTTTTTGAAATGCCTGGTCAAGCCCTTCTCCCCCCGGGTCGATGTTATTACTTTTGCGTTTGGCGCCTGTTCAAGCATCCTGGGAATAGAACCCGAATGGTCCATTTCTACATGGTTTGACAGGATATAGTCAATTTCGGAAGGATCGATTATTTTTTTAATCCTGCCCAGCATCTCATCAAACAGATAATGTTTGACAGTATCCACCAGTACGACTTTATCATCTACAATCAGGTAAGCGTTATATGTAGTGCCCCGCTGTGTCAGGTATCCGTGGAAATTCCTTAAGTCCCAGTCTATAGCGCCAACCCAGTAAATACCTTTCTTTATTTCATTTGCTGTCATATTCCGCACTCCATGACTGATTAATTTTTACTCAAATACTCAAAACTCGCCAAAGCGGCCTTTGCCCCTTCACCGCAGGCGACAATGATCTGCTTGGCATAAACATCTGTCACATCACCCGCAGCAAATATGCCTGGAATACTGGTCTGGCTCTGGCAATTTACAAATATCTCTCCGCTTTTATTCTTTTTTATATCATTAATATAACCGACCGCCGGCACCGAACCGATCTCGATAAAAACACCTCCCACGGTCAGATATTCTTCTTTTTTGTCAATTTTTACTTTTATCCTTTTAACGAACCTGTCTCCATCGATTTTTTCTACGCTGGCATTATTATATATTACGACTTTTTCGCTTTGTTTTGCTTTCTCGACCATTACCGGATCGGCACGCAGTTCTGGTGCTATATCTACCAAATATATCCTGCCGGCAATCTTATCCATCTGAAGTACCGCTTCCAGGGCGGCATTTCCACCGCCTATAACAGCCACATCTTTGCCTGCGAATAAAGGACCGTCACAAGTAACGCAATAAGTCACTCCCTTTCCCGCATATTCGTCTTCCCCTTCTACCTGCAGTTTCCTGGGAACTCTTCCTGTCGCCAGCACCAGAGTTTTTGCCTGATATTCGTCTTTATTTGTTTTGACCCTTATTATATCTTCTTTATTTACCAGTTCAACCTGTTCTCCTTCATGTAATTCGACATCAAACTGATTAAGATGCTCCCTGAACTTCATAACAAGTTCGGCTCCTGTTATAAACTGGTACCCTGTATAATTTTCAATATCAGAGCTGAGTAACGTCTGGCCCCCGACATTTTTTGATATTATCAGGGTACTCATCCTTTTTCTTGCCGCATAAACCGCCGCGGTTATACCTGCCGGCCCGGCGCCAAGTATGATTAGATCGTATATCACTATAGTCCAAGCTCCCCTGATATCTCATCTTTATTAAAACCAACAATGATTTTCCCATCTATATCGATAACGGGCACCCCCATCTGTCCTGATCTATCAACCATTTCCTTCGCAGCCTGCTGATCGCTTCCCACATCAATATCTTCAAACACGACATGATTTTCATTAAGAAATTCTTTTACCCTATGGCAGTAAGGACAGGTCGCAGTAGAATATACTTTAACATTCTTAGTCATATATCATTCGCCTCCCTCTATCAATTCCATCGGCTGCCCACAGCAAACCAGCTCACCGCCACCGACCTTTTTAACTTCAACCACATTACCGCAAATACTGCATTTATATACTTCACCTTCTTTTTTTACATTTGACATAATATAAACTCCTTGAGACTTAAATTACACAGAAACAACTTCCTTTACTTCCGGAACTTCTTCTTTAAGAGCTCTTTCAATACCTGATTTCAATGTCATCTGGCTCATCGGACAACAACCACATGCTCCTGTAAGCTTAACTTTAACAACTCCATCTTCGGTTACCTCAACAAGCTCTACATCTCCTCCGTCTGCCTGCAAATTAGGCCTGATTTTATTTAATGCTGCTTCTACTTTTTTTCTCATATATACTCCTCTAAATAACTTTCTCGAAAGCGTCTTTTCCTGCGCCGCAGACCGGGCAGAGCCAGTCTTCAGGCAGATCTTCGAAAGAAGTACCGGGTTCTATCCCTGAATCAGGATCTCCTGCCTCCGGGTCATAAATATAACCGCAGACTGTACATTTAAATTTATCCATTTTATTTTCCTCCCATAATAGTTGTTATAGTTATGCCGCCATAGAAAGACCATCTTTCAAATGGCTGGACAACTGTACTTCTTTGTTTATAATTTTAAATCGAGGTAATGAGGAACACGCCTTTATTTTTAGTGTGGCACGACCACG
>JBDRKX010000068.1:0-9933 GCA_043813605.1 Elusimicrobiota bacterium
CGCGCTCTATCTGCTGAGCTATCTGTACGGCTCTATGTTCGCTGTAGATATTAAGACGGGGGAAAAGATGTGGTCTGTAAAAGTGGGCGCAAAACCTTTCGGGCTTGTCCTCAGAAATGATAAGGCATATGTGAATTCGCGCGCCGGCATAATAGCGGTTGATTTAAGCAGTGTCTGGGGTCAAAGATACGGCGGAAACTGATATCGTCAGATATTTTTAAATGCTTTTCTTATGGCCGGCGGACCATGAAGCAGAAGATTAGTTGTAAGGTCGCATTCATGTGAACATGAACATTCCATGCCTTTGATCAGATTAATAACATCCGAATATCGCTGAGATCTTTTAAGCAGTATGATCTTATATCCGTAGTCCCGCAGATTTCCCATGCTGTATTTTGTAGGGTCTGAAAGCATGAGATGTTCACACGGGAATACTTCACCATCAGGCGCAATAACAAGCCGTAGAGATCCGGAAAAACACTTGACCGGGTAAACTCCTGTTCTTTTTACCGTGTAGACATGCCGGTAAACAGAATCTCTTATCCGAACGAAATACTTCCAGAAAGGGAACCGGGCAGTATATTTTTCTTTTGTGATCATATCTGTTGCTGACTTGTATATATTGAGATCGGTTTCAAGTTCTTCCTTGCATCTTGCGTTGTCGCGTACCAGGCAGAAAGAAATATTGTCTGCACCAAGTGTGTCACGGGCATATCTGTAGATATTTTCAAGTCTATGCTGATTAGTCGCTGTCTGAGTGATGATAACTCCTGTAATAAGATTGCTGAACCGCTCTTTCAGTTTAACGAGATTCGCGTAAGTCTTTACGGTTTTTTCGAATGATCCCGGCACACCGATGTAATTGTCGCGTTCTTTCCCGGTATCATCTATAGATATAGCTATATTAAATACTGTATGCCTGCATTCCATCAGCACATTTATTAAGCAATCTGTTATTTTCTGTATTAGTATGCCGTTTGTGGGTATTGTCATGTGCAGGGGCTGTGCACTGCGTACAGATTGAATAACCAGTCCGGCGATATCATCTCTCATAAAAGGTTCCCCTCCGGACAAAAGGATCCGCACCATATTCGGCATATTCCTGAATATCTTATCAACTTCAGATATGCTGAGTTCTTCTGCATGCATGTTAATATTCCGGTGGTAGAAACAGTGTTTACATCTTGCATTGCACAGGTTTGTCACAAAATATGTTATTTCAAAAATCCTGTTCTTAAAAAGAAGGGCGGGAATGATCCTGAGATATCTAAAATAAAAAGAAAACTTGAATTTACTGATAACAGTAACAGTCAGGCCGTGAGCGATGCCGGCAAATGCGACAGGCAGGTCAATAAAAGTAAACAGGAGGCTCTTAATAGTGAAAATAATCCCTCTTTTCTTCAGATAGAATAGTAAATAGTCCATATTCATGCATGATATGACCATAAACAGCATAAATGCATAGAGCAGATATGTACGAGATATTAATACTCCAGGAAATAATGAGATCCAGAATAAGGGCGATAAGAATGAAGAGAATACCTGGAACGCGGATGTGTGATTGAACGGTTTGAGCGCTATGGTATCAAGAATGGCCTTTAAATCAA
The DNA here is from genome assembly GCA_043813605.1 of Elusimicrobiota bacterium. Lineage (GTDB taxonomy): Bacteria > CG03 > SLGR01 > SLGR01 > JBDRKX01 > JBDRKX01. The sequence goes on from JBDRKX010000068.1 coordinate 1,608, forward strand.
TTGCGAATTCAACTCTTTGAGAAGATCTGGTGAAATCATTCTTGATCAGCTGCAATAAAGAAAAATGTTTATCATGAGTGACAGAAAGGTCTTTATCTGATAGTTTAATGTAACCTGATGCGGTTATCCTGTTTCCTAATTCTATATCTTCAACAGACGGGGTGCCGTATCTGATATTGAATCCTCCAAGTTCGGTGAATATACTTTTTTTTACGGCAAAAACAGCTCCCAGGCACAAATCGGTTGATCTGGCTGTCCCCAGATATCCCTTGGTGATCCTGAGATTGTAGTAATTTGAAAAAAAATCCCGGTATGGGATATCCGTGTCATATTGTCCCACAACTGCATCAGCATTGTGCTGAGTGAAATTCTTTACAACAATGCTGATAGTGTCTTTATTTACATAAACATCGGAATCAAGAAACAGGAGTATTTCACCTTTCGCGGATTCTGCGCCGATGTTGCGGGAATATGCAGGCCCCATTCTGATGTTATTCCTAAGAAGGCGCACTTTATGATGCGCGGGAATACATAGTGATATGTCTTCAAAACCCGCATCGTCGACTATAATCACTTCTATGAGTGGATAATCAGAACTGTATATTCGTTCGATACATGTCCGGAGTTTGTCGCTCCTGTTGTATGCGGGGATGACGATACTAATAAGCATGAAATTATTACTTATAGGTCAAATATATATCAACAGTTATGGCCCGGGCGGATGCTCCCTGTCGATTATCCATTCTAAATTAGCTTGAATCCTTTTAAGATCGTTGTCGCCGGATATCTTCACGGCACTCCGGGCATATTTATGGCAGTGCCTGCATTCTTCACATGATTTATCAAAACAGCTTTCTTTCTTAAATATATCGATAAAACCGTCAAGACACTGATTGTCAACTTCTATTGAAGCATTAAGGTTTTTTATATTATCGTATATTTTCAAGAGGTGGAATAAGTTGATTTTTGACGGCCGGAAAAAATACAGGAATTTTCTAAAAGGACTGATAAATTCATTTTTACCGAAAAGGAATTCAGTGAGATCCGATAAATTGCCGTTGTACATTCCTTCCTGGTAAGCATTAACAGCTAAAAGGAGTTTGTCGGTCTTCCAGTTCCTCTGTATTATTTTAAAATGGTTGATCCCGATCCCGATATATTCCTTGAGGTCTTCCGGCCTGATCCAGTCTGAACGGATGAAATTGACTTTGTCGGAAAGCTTGAGTAATTTACATTTTAAAGAACAGTAGTCGATGACAAACCCTTTAAGACGATGCTGTTCTTGAGAAGCGTGTGAGAACAGGTTGGAATGGTATCGTACGTTGGGGCAGGAGAAAAGGCATCCCTGATTTACGATCAATTGCAGCGGTATATCGGTATTTTGTGATATTGTACTGAGTTTCTGGAATTCCCTGTTCATTGTTTGAGGTTCAAGTGTAATCGTATCTGCCCCAAGATCCTGCCAGAACTGCGCTTGTCTGAGGTTGCTCACACCGGCAAAAGCTGAAACCTTTAAACTGAAATAAGGATAATGTTTTTTGATTATCTCTGCAAGATAGGGGATAGATACAGTAATAGAATCTACTTTGATCTCTGAGAGCCAGTCAAGGAGTTTCCTTATTTTCCTGTAACCCGGAGTCGTTGATTCAGCATTATCAAGACATGTAGAATTCAGAAGATAGTTGAATCTTATGGATGATGAATGTAATTGGCTTATCTGCTCAGCCAATATTTTTCTTGTTGCAGGCGGAACCATAAAAGAGGGCCTTCCGCCGCCCGTGAAATCGGCAGGTAGTTTGCCATAAACTTCCTTTACTGAACTGTAGCCCGCTATTTTAGCGGTAAAATCCTGCTGGAAATTAGTCGCTACTGATAGGTATTTTGAATCAGTCACTGTTAATATTTCCTTTCTTATAATACTATTATGTTAATAAATAATATGAATATCAAATATATGCGGAAGTCTGCGTCCGGGATGTTACTAACAGGTTTCATAGGTTTTTCATAAATATAAGGTATAATATTCATTAGACGATACAGGTGATATGTGAATATCTTGATTTGACATACTACCTAAAGTATGTTAAGAATATATAGATAGGGAGGGATTTGTATGTCCAAAATAATGAATTGGAGACCAGCTCCGCCAAGAAAGCCGAAGAAAAAGAAATAAAGAAGATATTCCGGTTTTATTCATATAGAACAAAAGGGATGTCTTGATCCCGTTATGACAGGTATATCTTTTTAATAAGACTGTTTCTTATCTACGACTGCATGCGCATTGCACTAATTTTTTTAAAACTTGAGAATTTCATAATCTATTCCAATCAAATAAGGGCGCCAATGGGCCTTCTATATCTTAAGAGTGCCCTGAACAAAAGCGGGCATACAGCTGATATCTTTGATCAGCGCCTGGATAATTTTTCCATGAAAGGGCTGTTTTCTGAAATAAAAAAGGGCGGATACGATATTGTCGGTTATCATGTCAATTCAGTGAATCTGCGAAAAGCGCTGTTATATATAGAAAAATCTGCATCAGAATTCAGAAACAAAATGATAATGGCCGGCGGGCCGGGAGCCCGGCATTATGAGGAGTTGTTAAAGAAGGGTTGTGCTTACGTGTGCCACGGGGAGTGTGAAGAAAAACTGCCTGTATTATTGGATCTCATTGAAAATAAGGAAGATACAGGAGATTTTGACGGCATTTCCTATATATCTCAGAATGGCAAAGTTGTATACAATCCTGAAGTCTCTGTTACAGATATCAACAGCATACAGCAGCCGTATTGGAATGAACATTATATAGACAGGTATGGAGACCCGCTTGTCCCGACATTTAAAAAACCAGCCGCTACGATAATAGCCTCCAGAGGATGTTATTACAGTTGTACATTCTGTACGACACCCAGTATCTGCTCATATAGGACAAGGAGTTTTGATAATCTGTTCCGAGAGATCAAGTACCTTAAAGAGACCTTTAATATCAGATATCTTTTCTTTATGGATGATCTTTTTGCCGGTAAGCCTGGCTGGATCGATGAATTCTGTACCCGGATGATAAAAGAGAAATTCGATATCAACTGGTTCTGTTTGCTGCATCCGCTGTCATTTTTGAATCATAAAGAAAGAATATTAAGGATGATGAGTATGGCAGGTTGTGACTGCGTGGCTTTCGGCGCGCAATCAAGTAATAAGGAGATATTAAAAAGTATAGGCCGCCATCCGGAAGAGCCGGAGGAACTGGCGAAAAGCATAAAAATATGCAGGAAATACGGGATAAGAAATACTGCTACTTACATAATCGGCCTGCCGGGGGACACAAAGAAGACAATCGAAGGCAATGTCGATTTCTGTTTTAAAAACCTGCCTGATTTTGCTGATTTTCATGAGCTGCTCATATTGCCCGGCTCTAAGCTTGAAAAACAACCGGCAGAGATACATACAAAGCTTTCGGAAAAGGAGATATTAAGATATTGCAGGAAGTCGATGATAAGGTTTTATTCCCATCCTAAGGTTATATGGAACTTTCTCACCAGGATACTGTTCTCTAACTTCAATTTTACAAAGACATTTGTTAATGTGGCAAAATCATATGCTTTTGCGGTTTTTTCCGGATTGTCACTGCCGACGAGAGATTAGCCGAAATACATGAAAGTAATACTTATCCAGAGCCCCAGGAGATACTGGCCGTTTTTAAGCGAAGGCGATAATTATATACTGCCCCAATGGATGCCGTGTCTCGCGGCATCGCTGCGTAATGCCGGCCATGAGATAAAGTGTATCGATTGCGCCGCTACGCATACGGGATGGAAATCACTGGAGGATATCATCAGAAAGGAAGAACCCGATGTCGTAGGCGTGAGCGAAGCGCATGCGTTGTATATGGATGAATCGCTGAAACTGGTGCGCCTGGTGAAAAAAATAAAGATGAATATTACTGTGGTCTGCGGCGGCGGTATGTTCGCCAATATTGCGGAAACGCTGTTAAAGGAGAATCCGGTAGATTACATAGTAAAAGGTGAAGGAGAAGAGACTTTTGTCGAGCTTCTGGAGGCTTTAGAAAAAGAGCGTCCGGTGGAGTCAGTAGATGGTGTGGCATATATAAGAAACGGGGAATATTTCCAGACACCGCCCAGACAGCTGATAGGCGACATGGACACATTGCCTATGCCTGCGTATGACCTTATGCCTATGGATTCATATGGCCGGTCGAAATACCTGTTCTCACCGGGCGGGATAACGATACATCATTCAAGGGGTTGTCCTAATAACTGCAGATTCTGTGTCTGGTGGATGCAGATGGCTGACAGAAAGAGTAATGGAACAGATGAGATCCTTACTCCCAGGTGGAGGACAAAATCGGTAAGAAAGACCGTTGACGAGATAGAATTCCTTTTCAATGAATACGGAAAAAAATGTTTTATCTTTGTGGACGGGTCATGGAATATCGATCCTGAATGGAATCGGGAATTTGCGCGGGAGGTCATGAGAAGACATCTCAAGATAAACTGGTTCGCATTCATGAGGGTCGACTGTATCCTACGCGATGAAAAACTTGGGATAATGAAGGAACTTGTTGAATCCGGGCTGTCTCATATATGCGTGGGGGCTGAGCATTCGAGTGATGTGATAATGGGTGAGTTCGGCAAGAAAATACAGGATAGTGACAGTACGAAAGAATGCATGGATATCATGCGCCGCATGTATCCGGGCGTTTTTGTCCAGGCTACTTTTATAGTCGGGACACGTGCCGAATCAAAAAAGACTCTGGAGGCTCTTGCCGGTTATGTAAGAAAATTAAAAGTGGATTACCCTGCTTTTCATATATTTACTCCGGTACCCGGTACTGAAATGTATAAAGAAGCAGAAAAAAACGGCTGGCTTGAAATTCGGGATTTCAGATATTATGATTGGAATACTCCTATTATCTCGACGGAAAACTTAGCAAGAAAGGATATGGAGTGGGAATTGTATCATCTCTATAAAAAAAGTGCAGGATTTTTTTGGCTTTTGAAAGGCCTTTTATCAGGCAGCAGGTATAAGAGAAATATGTATATATGGTGGCTGATAGTAGCTTTGCGCTTAGCGCTATATACTTTAAAAGAACGGATCCGGCCTGCTGAGCATTTTACAAGATTAATCAAACCGGCCTGGTATGACCGATAAAACTTACCGGACTGGAGAAAACAGCAGATGAGAGTATTACTCATTAATCCTTCGATAAATTCATCTAAATTCGGGAAATTCCATATACTTATGGAGCCGATGCCATGTATAGGTCTTGCCTATATCGCTGCTCTGCTTGAGGAAGAAGGGCATACTGTTAAGATAATCGATAATTTTGCTATGAATTACCCTGTCAGAAGGATAATTGACATTATTAGAGATGATACACCTGATATAGTGGGTATTTCTGTCCTGACACCGGGTGTTAACAGGGCTCTGGAATTGGCATCCGATATAAAAAAACTGGATGACAGGATAGTGGTGATAGCCGGCAATGTCCATCCAACGCTGTTTCCCGGGGAGTTTATTGGTCCGGGGAGATTTGATATAGTCGTGAGGGGAGAGGGTGAAAAATCGATGTCCGAAGTTACCCGGATGCTGGAGATGAAAAAAGGCCTGGAAGATATCAGGGGCATAAGCTATATGGCGAACGGAAGGATTATACACAATGAAGACAGGCCGATAATAGAAGATCTCGACTCCTTACCGTTCCCGGCATGGCATCTGCTTCCTTACAGGGATTACGGGCTGTTCCCGTTCGCGGATATAAAAAAACCCGTGCTTACGGTACTCGCTACAAGAGGATGCACATTCAGATGTAAATACTGTTCATTAAGTTATATGGACAGAACATACAGGAAACGCTCTGTGGACAATGTCGTAGATGAGATCGAATTCCTGATAAGGGAATTCGGGATCAGGCAGTTCGGTTTTGTCGATCCGATATTTCCTATGGAGGAACAATACGCACTTGATTTTTGTGAAGAGATGATACGCCGGGGGATCCATAGAAATATCGTATGGACTACGGAGACGAGGATCGATGTACTGAACGAAAAACTGATAAAAGCTCTCAAAGAAGCGGGCTGCCGCAGGTTTATTTTCGGCCTTGAAAGCGGTTCAGAGGAAATGCTGATAAAAATAGGAAAAAGAATCGATTTCAACAAATCGCGCCATGTTATGAAATTGATAAAAAAATATAAGATGGAGACTATAGGTCTTTTTATGATAGGTCTTCCGGGTGAGACCGAAGACCTTATAGAAAAAACGTTCAGATATGCCAGGTCGCTCGATATTGATTTCGCTAAATTTGCTATGACAGTACCTTTTCCCGGCAGCGAATTCTATGAGACCATGAAAAAGGAAGGGAAGATAAGGAGCGATAACTGGGACGATTATACAACATTCAATCCAGACCCGGAAAAAGTCCCGTACGTGCCGGAAGGACTGACAGCCGAAAAGCTGATAGCTCTTCAGAAAAAAGGTACAATGGATTTCTATTTGAGGCCAAGAATGATATTCCGGCATCTTTTCATGATAAGGACATTGAAACTCAGTATGATGCTGAAGGGATTATACTGCCTGTTGACTTGATCGGAGGATTATGCACGGAGAAGAAACTCATTAAAAACGTTATAAAAAAACTGTCAGGATTTATACTTCCGGCATTTTCCGCCTGGCTGCCGGCAGCATATATAGTCCTGTTGAGTTATTTTAACCATATAGGAAACATGCCGTGGATGAATATAATATATATCCTTCTGTTTATTCCTATTATATTTTACGAGGCGGCGATAGACAGGATATTTTCCGTGAACGAGGTCGATGGATTCCGGCAGTACAATACCGGTTCTAAAAAAATCCGTTTGTGGGGAAAGATCTTTTTCTGGCTGGTGCCGTATTTTCTGGCGGTACTTGTGATGCCGAATGATTTTGCGGCAAACAGGTGGCTCGAATTTTTCTTTCTTTCTATTCTGCCTAATCTGAGGTTCATATATAAAGCGGAGTCATATGTCACTGCGCTCTTTTTTCTGGTATGGGCAATTTTTTATTATTCGGTGACGTTAAGGAAACGCCGTTTCAGGATATTGAGTTCTCTTGTAATTCCCGGGGTATTCACTTACTTACTTTTTTACCATTACTATTTTATGGGTGGTGTCGGAGAAGCGTCTATTTCAAGGGTCGAGAAGCAGCCCGGAGTGAGTGTGTTCTATTCGGGAGATGATTTCCCCAGACAGGACTACTATCACTATATAAGATGGAGGGAGGATTACCGTCTGCACCCAAGGGATCTGCATATAGATATTCAGCAGAATGCGATCTATGCCAATTACGCAAATACCTACGGCAGATCGTCGGCACTTGCAACTCCGAATATCCTGCGTATCGATCTCAATACAAAAGAGACTAAATACTATATGGGATATTATGCCAGGATAATAGAAACTTCATCGCCGGATATAATAGTCAGCCCCTGGTTTAAAAGGAAGATATATATATTAGATAAGAACGATCTGTCTGTTATACGCGAATTTTCATGTCAGGATAATATATATCCATGGGAGACATCTAATATCCACTATGATGATGAGCACAGGTTTATTTATATTGCAAATGATATGCAGGCGGCTCTTCTGAAATATGATTACGCGACAGGTACTCTTCTCGGCAAGCTCCAGCCCGATGAATTTAAATTCGGCGGCGCATTCTGGCATATCGAAATATCCCGGCTCACAGGCATGATGTATCTGACCGGACTGGGTACTAAAGAAGAATTATTCGAGATCGATACGGATTCTATGAAGATAATAAGAAGCCTGGATCTGGTTAAATACGGGATTTCAGCTATGTTGCTCGACGATGAAAATGGCCTCCTGTATCTCCAGGACGGCGATACAGATAAATTGTATGAATTGGAACTGGAGACTTTTAACGTTAAAAGGGTGATTGAAGGCGATGTCCATTCGAGGTTGATGTGTTTAGACACAAAAAGAGGGATTATATACATATTGAGTTTTTTTTACGGCAGGATCTCCGCTGTCAGTATAGAGAGCGGGCAGAAGCTCTGGTCGCTTAAAGTCGGCGCCAAACCTGACGGACTGGTATTGTATGAAGATATCCTGTATGTCAATTCCATGACGGGTATAATAAAAATAGATCTAAAAACTGTCTGGAATACACCGGGAAAGTAGTTTATTTTACCTTCTATAGTACCTGCATTGCTCACTCTTATAAGGAGTTTATATAATATGTATATATATTATTATAATTTTTCACACAACTTTTACTGATATTTCTTATATATTTCATGTCTTTAAAG
>JBDRKX010000069.1:0-23212 GCA_043813605.1 Elusimicrobiota bacterium
TGCGACGCGGGCTCGGCCCCACGGCTGCAGGATTAAAATTGCTCTCAACTGCTATTAGAGCTTTAAGTAAAAATGGATCCAGGTCATACTTATAAGCAATCTCAAGAATAATTGAATCAAATCTATCTTTTCTTGAACTTCCAGTCGATATATCAAATATCCTGCTTTGTTTTTTTGTATCTTTCGTAACAGTTATAGATTTTTTCTTCATTATTTTGCTTTTTGAATTTACAATATTTTTCCAATCTTTAATTCTATAAAATATGCCGTAAGCCGCTCTTGAGTCGTTACACGGTAAAAATGTATAAAATATAAATAAGAGCAGGCTTAATCTGGATAAATTTCCTATATATCTTGACAGATTATTATATGGCATATTTACAAAAGTTAAATGATTATATGTGTTTGTTCGAAACTTTGGTATATCTTTAATGGCGCCCGCAATACCTGATGCCAGCCTGATTGATAAAATTATTCCTATTTGCAAACTTCTTGCTAACTTGTTTTTCAACATAAAATATATATAACATTCACACCATTCATCCCATTCTACACCATGCCAAGTTTCTTATTCTGATAATTACATCCGATGTCTTTTTGCGCATATCAGCAATATACCGACAATCAATACAATCCGCATCGTTATTATCATGATCCGGACATCTACACAGCATATCCGCCGCCTTATGTAATTGTTCCGTAAATTCCGCCTTCTCCAGTCCTGTTTCACCGGAATTGATTTTATCTGTAATATTTTTTATTACAGACTCCTGTTTTTGAAATATTAAACACCTTATTCTTGCTCTATTTTCTCTCATTACATTAAATTTCCAAGAGGCCCCAGGTCTATATTCATGTCCTCATCGCTTATGCCGAAGACGGCCTGCACTTCCTGAAGCTTTTTTTTGACAGCCTTGAGGCTCAAACCCAGCTTTTGAGTTTCGACGTCGGAAAGAGAGCCTCTTTTAACCCTTCTAAAAGCCTCCCTTTCCATTACCTTCCTTATAAGTTCGATCACGCACAATATCAGTTTGGCCAGCCCCTGTTCTGTCTCAGTGGGACTGTCAGCATTGATAAGTTTCGGTATATTTTCTTCGGCTCTCTTTATCTCGTATTGGAGTCTGTTTATATACTCGGCATCTTCCCTGCTGAGCTCTTCATTTTGAGGACTGAATCTTTTACCCGACAACTCTTCCGCTTTTGATATTGAAGTAAGAACAAGCCTGAGCCCCAGAAAAACCAGGTCGACGTCAGCTACCCTTATGGTCATTTCTCCGTTTATCACGGCCCCTTTATCAATAACCGTATCCAGGGCGTCCGCCAGTGTTACATTATCGCTTCTTCTTGCCATTTTCTTGTCCTATAAAAAGCTGTAAGCGGGCCACGGCCCGCTGTATTCAAGATAAAAACCTTTTTCTTTTACCTTGTTATTCAGAGTTTCAGCATAATCCTTGAAATGTCCTGTTTTTTCCGAATCAATCAGGTAGGCCGTATTCGATATCATCGGTTCCGCTTTTCCCGTAAGCGCTTTATTAAGGACCTTATTTTCGGACGAATCCTCCGCCAGGCTGTTAAATCCTGCAAATATCTCTCCGGCAATAAGACTTATTTCCTTATCCTTCTCACTTATCATATTATCCTTCAGTTCTTCTTCCATAAAAAAAGCCAGGCCTTCAGGTATTGGCTTCGATTCTTCGTCTTTTTTTTCTGATGTTCTATTTTTATCTATGATTATCTGTTCAAGTTTTTTTCCATCTCCGAGATACGCCTTCACGCTCCATTCCTGTCTGTTTCTGATCTTATCCAGAAATTTTCTGAATTCAGCATAGTCTTTTTTCAGGCATTTCTTTAGACTTATTTTCCCCTTGAAAACAGCGCCGAATCTCATCGGGATCAAATCTATGACGCCGCTCTCCGTTTTCATAACTTCTTCTATGACTCTTTCATGAGCGACAGCTTTTTCTTTTATCCATTGCAGGTCATCTTTAGCTTTCTTCTGAATTTCTTCCATATTAAATATTCCCGGATCTATTCCGCTTACAATCGCCGCCAGATCTTTGTATATGATCTGATAAACTATGTTTTTCCCATCTATGCCTCTTATTTTCATATCGAGATCTATTCCGGTATTATCTCTTATGCAGTAAAGATATATATCGCTCATATTATTTTACTCCGGCTAGTTCCGCCCTTTTGCTTTCGTACGCATGGATCTCCATATTACCATCCATTTTAATCTCGTATATATTTCTATCCTTCACGTGTACAGGCAATCCCAGAGACTTTACAAGTGAGCTGGCTTCATAGCCTTCCGCCTCGGCTTCCCATCCGCTGCCGACTTCTGTTACTTTGGTAATTTTTGGATTTTCAACATGCAATGACCTTTCTAAAAACTCAATGATCCGCTTTTGAACCGTTTCAAAATTTCCCATTTTAGTCCCTCCCTCTTATTTTACCTTCTTCATTTTTTCTGATTTCATCACGCCGGATAAGAAGTTCTTCTTCCATTTCGTCATATTCCTCTTCACCTATTTCATCAAATCCGAATTCCAGCTGAATTTCCATAAATTCCTCCTTTTTTTATTTAATTCCAGATTACTTTTCACTTTCTTTTCTTTTTCTGATTTCATCCAGCAGAACAAGGATTTCACTTTCCCGCGAGTTATATTCCTCTTCACTTATTTCATCAATTTCAAATCTCATTTGGAGCTCCATAAGTTCTTCTTTTATCTTTCCTTCATCAGTTGCTTCCTGCTCTGCCATATCATTGATCTTAGACCCGAGCCACATTACACCCTTTACCGGAGCCAGCAGTATATCATCAATCAGAAACATCCTGATATTCCTTTGTGTTTATAACTATGTTTATAAAATTAAACGGCGGCACGGTAGTTATGTATTTGAATTTGATTTTATACCCGTATTCTTCATCAAGATCGTAGATCTTACGGTCAAATTCCTCTTCTATCTGCCTTTCAATGTAAAAGGCCGCATTAACGATCATCCGGTCCCCGTAGGATTTATTCGCCCTGACATCCACCGCAAGAGGCGACAGCGTATCCATAATATTTTTTTCATGTTCCTCTTTTTCCTGTTCAAGCGCGGCTTCCACCAGTCTTCCTATCTCGACACACTGGTAGTAGTTTTTCCCCGGAGGCAGTTTCTCCGCTTTTATTTTCAATGCTTTTATCTCTTCATTTTTTTCCATTACCTCTTCATACACAATATCCATATCAAATAAGGCCCTGAGACCCAGTTCTTTCCTGTTTTCATTCTGCTCAAGGAGGTCTTTGAAATTATCGTATGTCTTTTCCAGTATACGCATGATCTTATTTTCATCTTCAGCGATAGTATTGAATCTGACCGGGAGTACATTGTACTGTTTCATCACCTGTTCAATCGCTCTTTCATGCGAAATAAGATTGTCCCTTGAAGTCGAATACTCTGATAAAGGCGAATCGCTTACAACAGCAGCGATGTCATTAAAACTGACAGTATATACGACATCTCTCCTGCCTCCGATTCCCAGCTGCCCGAAAGTTTCGGGTTTATCGGTCGGGATAATACAATATATATATTTTGCGTCCTTTACCCCGTTAGAAACGCCTCCAACTTCAATAGGGGGTACATCAACAATCTCAGACGGCGGTTTAACGCCGCCGCCTTCTTTCGCGCAAAGTGCGCCTGTTCTAACGGGGTTTACATCTGTTTCCATATCACATCTCCCACTCTTTAGGAGAAATTCTAAAATCAATAAAATTGAACACCGGCCAGGCTCCGGTATACATAAACTTTATATTTTTCTTATATTTCTCAGCTAACTCGTCCATTATGTTGTCAAATTCTTTTTCTCTGCCTTTATCTATAAGAAAAGCGGCATTCATAAACATCTCATCATTTCTAGTATCGTTTAGTTTGTAATCCAGAAAAGCTATTTTTAAGGCATCTAAGATTTCCCGGGCAGCCTCTGTTTTTTTCTCTTTCAGCGCGCTCTGGACCATTTTTCCCGTCTCTATTTTTGCCTTTATGCTTTTGCCGGCGGCGTTCTCAAGGTTCTCCTTCAATTCCCTGATTTTATTATTCTCTTTAACTATTTCTTTATACACGTTGCCCATGCTCTTCCACGTTCCGCTTACATTAAACTCTACCATGTGTTTGATATCCTTCAAAAGAGTTTTAAATTCATGGTATCTTCTGGACAAAAGATCCCTTACCTCTTCTGCATTCGCAGCAATAGTACCAAACCGCACAGGAAGAACGCAGTCAAACTCCTTCATCACTTCTTCTATCACTCTTTCATGCGCCAGCATATTCGCATTACTCGCAGAGATTTCTTCTGTCAGGAAATTGCTTACAACCACGCTCAAATCCATATATCCGATAGTTAAGACATCGTCTCCTCTCAGGCCTATACCGATAGGCCCGAAATTTCTTTCCTGCCGGGTCTCTATGATGCAGTAAATATATCTTCCTTCTTTAGTCATTTTATTCCATCACCTGCACCAGCAGGGCGCTTTTCTCAAAATCTTCTTTCCTGAAAGAACACCTTTCTTCCTGGCAATACTCCATAAGTACCTTGTAAGCATTCGCGGTATTGCCGAACTTATTCCCGCTGTCATCAGGATTTCTATCCGGATGGGTCAACAGAGCGGACTTCCGGTAGGCTTTTTTTATCTCATCCCTGTTCGAATAGTCCTGCAGCCCGAGCAGGTTTTTCGCGCTGCATATTTCTTCAAACGGCATCTTTTTTATTCCAAGCGTACAAAAATTGTAAGGCGGAAGAGGGCCCACGCATCTGAAATTGACTTTATCGTTAAATTCCATGTCCAGCTTTTCGACAACGGAATCAAACTTCTCCTGCTGGTCCTTATCCACCGAACAGGCTATATTGATGATCATGCTCTCATCCATGACTTCATTTATCTTAAAACCCTGTACAATGTTTTCCAGCGTTTTCTGTATTTGACCGGCATATTTCCCTCTCTTTGTATTTAAAGCTTTCTTTACCATAAATCCCACCTGCATCTGATCTTCTATTGTTATTCCTTCAGGCTTGGATAAGAGAGTCTCTTTCAATGCCACGATCTCAGGTTCCCGGCTTGCTTCCTGCAGCGCTGAATTAAAATCGCTCCATACTGCGACTACATCGACTTCTACAATATTTTCTATCTTTCTGAAAACATCTTTGATTACGCCGTATCCTTTTTCCAGCGCTTCGCTCACTTCGTCCTCGCCGCATACAATTGTCCCAATACTTACCGGCATGACAGGATAATACTTCATTATCTTCTCTACTATTATCTGGTGACCGAGCAATATTTTGGCAAGAGATTCTTTGTTCATATTTCTGAGATCCGTGACTTCCGAATCACTGATTAAAGCTGATATATCCTGAAAACTTACAGCGCTGACCCTTTCCGCCTGCAGAATATTCATCATTTCTATCGACGGACTTCCGGTATTGATTATCCCGTAAATATATTTTCCCGTTACATTCAGCATATCAGGCCTTCCTTTTTTCATCGTTATTCTTCATTAACCTGATTGCTTCCAGAAAATGTCCTTTTTTAATAACCGGGTCTTTTTTGCTGTCAGGATTCTCTATGGCCTCCCTTATCGCAAGAATGGACGCCTTTCTGCAGATATATTCAATATCAGCGCCGGTTTTATTTTCCGTTTCTACGGCTAATTTTTTCAAATCTATATCTTTTGCCATAGGTTTTTTACCGGTATGTATTCTGAAAATACTTTCTCTGGTTTTTTCATCGGGCGTCGGAAGTTTTAACAGAATGTCGAATCTGCCGCTTCTGAGTAAGGCCGGGTCGATAAGATCCAGCCTGTTTGTGGCGGCCAGGACAACCACGCCTTTAAGCTCTTCGATACCGTCCATCTCGGTGAGCATCTGGCTGATCACCCGTTCCGCGACATGAGCCCCGTCCCCCGCAGATCCTTTTTTAGGGATCAAAGCGTCGATCTCGTCAAAAAACAGGATTGTTGGAGAGGCATGCCTGGCTATTTTAAACAGCTCGTGTATCGCCTTTTCGCTTTCCCCTATATATTTGGATATGAGCGACGGCCCTTTTACCGATATAAAGTTCACCTTGCTCTCATTGGCCACCGCTTTGGCAAGTAGTGTCTTGCCCGTACCCGGTTCGCCGTAGAGCATAATGCCTTTCGGCGGGTTGGTGTCCATCTTTTTAAAAATATCCGGATATTTTATTGGCCACTCTACGGCCTCTTTCAGTTCCGCCTTCTCATTTTCCAGGCCTCCTATATCTTCCCATTTGACATCCGGCACTTCTATAAAATATTCCCGTACCGCCGAGGGTTCCACTTCTTTCATGGCCTCCATGAAATTATCCATGGTCACTTCCAGCTGAAGCAGTGTCTCATAAGGTATATCCGCCATCTCAAAATCTATTACAGGCAGGATCTTTCTCAGGGCTACCATGGCCGCTTCCCTTGCCAGAGCTTCCAGGTCAGCCCCGACAAATCCGTGCGTTATCTCCGCTATCTTCTGCATGCTCACATCTTCAGAAAGGGGCATTCCCCGGGTATGTATATGCAGGATATCGAGCCTTCCGTTCTTATCGGGTATAGGCACCGCTATTTCCCTGTCGAACCGCCCCGGCCTCCGGAGCGCCGGATCTATAGTATTGGGAATATTTGTGGCGCCTATTACTATTACATGGCCCCTGGATTCCAGCCCGTCCATGAGCGACAGGAGTTGGGCGACGACCCTCCGTTCCACCTGTTTTTCTCCTCCCATGTCTTCTCTTTTTGGCGCTATTGCGTCTATTTCGTCTATAAATATTATCGCGGGCGCGTTTTTCTGGGCCTCTTCAAAAATACTCCTTAACCGGCCCTCGCTTTCGCCATAGAATTTCCCCATGATCTCCGGGCCGGATATGTGGGTGAAAAATGCGTCCGTCTCGTGGGCTACAGCCCGGGCTGTCAATGTCTTCCCTGTACCGGGAGGTCCGTATAGAAAAACTCCTTTTGGAGCTTCTACCCCTAACCGTTCGAATACTTCAGGATATTTCAGCGGGAGCTCTATCATCTCACGTATTCTCTGTACCTGAGGGCCCAATCCCCCTACATCCTCGTACGATATTTTAATCGGGCCGGCTTTTTCCGACAGATTTGTCTTTACCTTTATCACGCTTGCGGAATCTACAATGACATTGCCGCAGGGACTTGTATCTGTTACCTTGAAATCACACCATCTCGATCCGAAGAGAGTAACTCTCACTCTGTCCCCGGCCGACACAGGTAAACCTTCAAGAAGGGAACCGATGTATTTCGCGTCCTTATCCCTCTCAAGCAGGCTGGATACGGTTAAAGGTTCAATACTGATCTTTTGAGCCGGATTATATTCAGCTTTATGTACCTTTAGTTTCTCATCCAGCCCCACCCCTGCGTTATCTCTGGATATCCCGTCAATCTGAATGATCTTTTTTCCTCTATCTTCGCTATAAAGCGGCATTGCCTTTGCGGGAGTCTTTCTTTTTCCTTCTATCTCTATTATCTCTCCCACTTCTATATTGAGTAACTTCATATCTTCAGGGCCGATCCTGGCTATCGCCCTTCCTACGCTGTTCGGGAGAGCCTCCTGCACTTTTAAACTTATTGATTTATCTTTCTGTTTTGTATTCATGAAAATAACAGCTCCTTGAATCCCTTCAACACCTCTATGCCTTTCACCTCATTTGCCTGCAGCGGGACAATGGTTATTTTAAGCGTATTGAATTTTTCTTTTATCGCTTTTATATATTTCTCCTGGTCCTTTTTTTTAGCCTGGCAAAAATCGCATTTTCTGGATTCTAAAACATTATTTACTACTAACTGTTTTACATTTATGCCGTATTTATTAAGACTGTTTACCAATCTTTCAGTCTCTGAAATAGCCATATCTTCCGGTATGGTCACCGGTATAAACTCGCATTTCGAACTGTCTTTCAATATGCTTTCAACTTTTTTTACCGTCTTTTTCAGATCTACAAGAAAATGATCGCCTTCATCGGGTTTATAATCTCCGGAAAGCCTTTTTACTATATATCTATACTTCCATCTCATTTGAGCCATTACTTTGATCCAGTCATCTAACAGTCCCGGCAGGGTAAGCAGCCTTAAGGCATGCCCGGTGGGTGCGGTATCAACAATATATTTATCGTATCCCGATTTTTCTATTAAATCTACTATTGTTTTAAATCCCATAACTTCGTCTAATCCGGGGATAGACAATGCGAACAGGGACTCGATATCTTCATCATCCATATAAGTCGAAGTTCCCAGGATCGTCTTTATCTCATTCTCATGCTCAATTTTAAATTCTTCAAAGGTCTCTTCTGCGCTTATTTCAAGGCCGCTTAAATGCTCGAAAGTTTTAATCTTTATTATTGAATTCCCGATCTTCTGCCCTATACTGTCTGCCAGAGAATGGGCCGGGTCTGTAGATATCATTAAAGTATTATACACTTCCGATAAGTAAATTCCGGCACCTGAAGCGCAGGTTGTTTTGCCTACTCCGCCTTTCCCGCCGAACAGAATCAGCTTTAACGAATCTTGTCTTAATCCGGATAAGCTCACTGCTTCCTACTTTTTTATTCTTATTTCTAATATTCCGTTTGTATAGGAAAACGAAAGATTTGCGGCCTCGGCTTCTGCCGGGAGCAGTATTTCTTTATGGTACTTTCTTGACCCGCCGCTGGCTGAAATATCAAGAACATCGCCTTTTAAATCCAGCTTTATATCTTTCTGATTTATCCCCGGCATTTCGGCATATACCCTGATCTCATTCTTCTCGTCAAACACATCAACAATAGGCTCTCTTTCTTCTTCTACCCTGGCGCCCTTATCAGTCTTTTTAATATTTCCAAACGACTCTACTACGGGTTTACCACCCACGGCCGACTTTATTGAAAAGCCGAATACTCCTTTGGCTCCATTCTTAATATTGCCGAAGTCTATCTCTCCCTCTTTTTTTATTTCGCCGCCGGCTTCTTCCAGTTTCTGAGCAAGATCTACTAATTTTTCTATACCCTTAAATATTCCTCCCACGCTCAGCTTTCCTATGCCGAAATCCACTTCTATATCTTCTTTTTTTTTCTCTTTTTTCTTTACCATATTTTTCCTCTCTTTCAGATTAATAACTTATAGCCATTCTTTTAATAGATCTGGCGGACTTGTTCTCTACAGTTTTAATTTCAGTTTCACTTTGTACTTCTTTTTGTAAACTCTCCAGACGCCCGTTGATACTGTCTATTTTTTTTATCAGACTTGCTTTTCTTTTTTCCATTGACTCAAACTCCTTTTTAAGCCTGCCCTGTTCCAATATAAGAGAATACATCTCCAGGCACGAGGTCCTCTGCATCTTTGGAATTGAACGAAGCCCTGTGCCGCGCAGGCTCTTTATGTCTGTGAGGCCCGGCAACTGCTCTAATCTCTTTATGTTATGCATCGTGCTACACGCTCCTTTTGATTTTTCTCAACCAGCTCCCTGATTATCTCTTTGACTCTATCCTGGTTGGATCTCGAACCTACTCTGCTGGTTTCTGATGCAAGGATGTCCTGGCATATCTGTTTAAACTCCCCGTTTGATTTTATTGGAGAGAGGTTCCGCATTTTAAGGGTCTTGGCAATCATAATGCATCCGCGTATAGTAGGAGAAAATTCGCATTTTCCGGAATCCCTTAAACCTCTTGCGATATTGACTATTATTTCCGCATGCTTTTTTGACATGTTTGATTTCGACCTGGTTATAGCTACCTCTGTCTCATAATCAAAGTGTTCCAAATCTAAGGTCACCATTCTATCCCTCAATGCATCCTGGCTTCTGTGAACACCTGCGTATTCTTCCGGATTACTGGTAAATATAGCCTTAAAATCTGCGTTAACTTTCAGGTATGGGCTGTCTCCTCTTGATTCAGGTAAGTCCATTATCCTTTCCTGCAGAATGGAAAGGAGTATGTTATTTGCTTCGGGCCGGGAACGGGTAAACTCGTCGTAAATAAGTGTGTAACCGTATTTACACGCAACTGTAAGACGGTTATCTACCCATTTTTTCACCATATCCTCTTCTGTCTTTAATACCCGGGATATGAATCTGTCAACAACTTTTTTTATCCTGTAACCATACTCGCCGCCAACAAGACTGGATGTTGTAAACTCTTCATCACCGTGTATCATAACAACGGGCCTGCCTAGCTTGCTGGCAATATGCATAGCCAGAGTTGTCTTACCGGTTCCCGACGGGCCCCTCAAATGAACCGGAAAACCCGAATTAATATAGGAAATTGCTCTACCGGTAATATTCTGAACATATTTTGTGTTCACAAAATCCGGCATAGGTGTCGGGTCAATTACTGTACTTGTATCATCAATCATATCGCTTCTCCCTTTAGTTTATCTTCTGCATGCAAACCAAACCTGTTTCTTGTTGCCTGCTTTTACTGCGTTTTCTGTCCCATTACAAACCGGACAGGCTCCTGTAGTATGAACCAGATTTAAAGGCGCTGCCTTGCCTGTTCCTTTACAAAACGAATATCTATCTGCATCCATCTTATTTTCCTCTACCTTTACCTTTTTCTCCGTTTTTATTCTTGTTCATGACATTTTTTTTGCACCTTTAGCAGACCTATTCCCATCTGCTCCCATCCTTTTATTTCTTAAAGTCTCAGCCATCAGGTTCCAGATTTGCCTACTTTCGGCCAAATCTTCTTTTACTTCCTCTTCCTTTCTTCTGAAATCCTCTTTTAAAGTGTTGACACTATTAACCAGGTCTTCTCTTGTTTCCTGTAAGCCAATCTTCAACTCATTACTCATCCTCTGGTGCATTCTTTTAGACTCGATTAAGAACTTCCTTGCCTTATCTCTTATAGCTTTCGCATCCTTTTTGAGGTTTTTAATGCCCCTTCTTCTATCTTCGTAACTCATTACAATGTCTTCACTAAGAGACTCCATCCCTGTTGACACTTTACCCATAAACTAACCTCCTTTTAGAACAACTCCTTTGCCCCCACATTTGATACAGGGTAATCCGCTACCTCCTGTCCGGCCGGTGCCTTTGCACTCTTCACATTCTTCGGTTGAACCTATTACTGTAACGCTTCCCTTGCCACCGCATACTGTACAGGTAATACGGCTATGAGGGTAAATACCACTGCCTTTACAAAAAACGCATTTAATCACAGGTTCCTTAACTTCAACCTTACCCTTACCCAGGCATACCTGACAAGTAGAAAGCTTTGATAACAGCTTAAAAGGATCCTTTCCTTTTCCATTACAAAAAGCACATTTAATCAGGCTCATATTTTTATCTTTTCGCTCCAACTACCTTTTATGTACTGCACAGAATTTAGAACCCTTAACAGATTTTCCCTTACAGTTTTTCCCGGACTTCGTAGTGCCAGCACATTTACTTACTCCCCTGCCCTTTTTAACAGTTTTGCTGATCTCTGATGTCTTTTTTCCGGCATCAATCTTAGGCACTACACCTTCCTTCCTGGCTTTGTTCAATACTGAAGACATTCCCTGCCAGGCTTCCTTTGCTTTTTTCATATCCAAATCACATTCACCCAGGAACCCTTTAACATCACTGACAATACCGCCAACATATTTACCTAAACTCTTTCTCAATGCATCACTCATATCAGAATGTTCTTCATTAAACTCCTTTAACTTCTGTGAAACATCGCATTCGATATTTTTAATGCTTTCATTGATACTCCCCATCATATCTTTAAAGTCTTTTAACCTATCAACTTCGCCTTTTGCTAAGCCTTTTTTAAGAAAATCCGCCATCTCCTTATGCTCTTTCTGAAAACTTTTGATCATATTCCCTACTTCATCGGTCATATTCCCAACAAAATTTCCTAAGTCTTTTGTCAGTTCAATACTCATCTGTTTATGTTCTGTCTGGAATTCTTTCAGAAAATTTTGTACGTTCTTTGACAATCCATCTACAAATGCAGCCAAATCATCTGCCTGTTCCTTACTCATCTTTTTTCTGTCCAACTTGAACTTTTTCAAAGTTTCTTGGGTATCAACAGTTAAATCACCAATTGCCTTTACCCGCTCATTAAAGGACCCAACAATGTCTTCTGTAACCTTTTTCATTTCATTTGCAACAACCATCTTTTTCCTCCTTACATTACTTACTTTTACTATACTTCCCCAGCATCACTTTAAAATCATTTATCTTTAGGACTTTCCCCTTGGAAAGAAGCTCTCCGAGGTCATCTGCCAATGCCTTTTGTATGTTTTGAAATTCGATAAGCTTTTCTGAAATCTCTTTTTTGCTCTTTTCCTGATCGCTGATCGCTTCTCTATTAACTTCATATAACTCCCGGGACTGTATCTTCTTACCACTAATTAGAGAAACCTTAATAAGTTCCATATTTTTCCTTAACTTATATGCCGCTTCTTTCTGCTCATTAAGGTATCTCTTAAATAACCTCCTGATTTCTTCCATGGTTTGGTCCTGCACAGAAATTATTTCTTTCATCATATTGTCAAAATCTTTTTTCCGCAGATGTTCATTTATAGAAAGATTGTTTTTTAGTTCCTCACTTATTTTCTGCCTTTCCTTATCTGCGCCAAGTATGGATTCCTGGAAACTTCCGATGATCAGATGGGCATCATCAAATATTGACCCTATACTGTGAACACCTTCATCATAAGAAGTCAAAACATTTTTTAGAATTTTACTTGCATTTACTGTTGTGTTAGTCATCTTAAAATATCCTTCTTTTCATTCCTTATTATTAGAAGAAATTGGCGAGATATGCTCTCTAGTGTTAACACTGGATAAAAGGACATCTCGGCAAATCCCTCTTTTTACTTGCTTTGCCTTACGCTGCTGTTGCGGTCAAGCCTATTGCTTCAGCATATTTCAGGTAAGTTTCTACTGATGCAACTACAACACGCGCTTCGATAGCAAGCAGCTCGATTCCCACTAATGAGAATCTCACCCATGCGTCAATCACGACCCCCTTGTCCAGTATCCGGTCGACAACATCGACAAGACTGGAAGAACCAATTGCTTTTTCCATTGCCATTTTACTAACCTCCTTTTTCTACCATCCGACATTCAAAAGCCTGAGAGACTCTTCAGGCCATTTACACTCCATAAATCCTTTAAAATATATGTATCTGCTCATGTTTTCTGCCGTTTAATATCCGCGCATCATCTTTATTCCAGTTTCCCCGATATGCCGTTTATTCTATTTATTCCTATTATACCTATAATATATTATTTGTCAAGCTATCGTCGGTAATTTTAAATTCTGTCAAGAAAGGTTATTGACACATTCTATGAATTTCTTCAAATTAAACGGTTTTGACATGTATTCATCCGCGCCGCATCTGAATATCCGTTCTTTAGTGCCGGGCATATCATAACCGGTTATAGCCAGGATCTTCATACCCTTGTTATCAGGGTCATTGTGTATTGATTCGCACAACTGAAAACCATTGATCCCCGGCAGCTTCAGATCCAGGATAACCAGATCCGGCCTCAAGGCCTTCACTTGTTTAAGAGCGTCTAATCCATCACCGGTTGACGCAATTTCATAATCATATTTTGATTTCTTCAGCAGCAGCCTTGTTATGATGTTTATTATGTTATTTTCATCATCTACTATCAGCACCTTTTTCTTCTTCTTTTTTTCTTCTAAATCCGAAACGCTCTTCTTATATTCACGGGACTTCGATATACGGCGTTCATTCCATGGATACAATTCCGATATCCTTACATTATTCAATACTATTCCCATGATTGAGGCATGTACTTTTTCAAGCTGGTCTTTAGCCTTTTTCAAAAGAGCCCCTGAAGATATCACATTATGATGGACCAGGATAACTGCATCAACCTTAGTAGACAGGATAACAGGTTCTGCTGAAAGGAGCAGCGCCGAAGAGTCAAATATGATCAATTCATATTCTTTCCTGGCCTGCTCTATAAATTGATCCATCTTCCGGGAATTCAGCATATTAGCCGGATTCTCTTCTTTTCCGCATGTTATTATTTTTAAATTTTCTTTGTTATCCAAGCTAAATGCATTTTCCCCGTATTTTTCAGGAATATCTTTCACCGCGTTCTTCCAATCCATCTTACCCATGATTATTTCACTTAAACCGCCGCCCGGCGGAAGACCGAATATCTGCCGGATCAAAGATTCACCCTTACCGGCATCAATAAACAGCGTTTTTATCCCGGCGGCAGCGCTCGCTATCGCATAATTAACTGCAATCAGCGTTTTCTCTTCTTCAAGGCAGACACCGGTGAATAATAAGACTCCCGCATTCTTCTCCGGCAGCGTAAATTTAATATTCATCCATAAAGTAAAATATGCTTCGGTAACAGATGCTTTTGCAGAATAATTAAAGAGCAGCCTGTTTCTGAGACTTTCTATCTTACAAGATGCATTTGAACGTTTAAAAAAATTGAAATCGGACTTAGCTGTTTTTTTGTCCTTTATCTGAGGGATGACTCCAAGAACGGGGATATTTATGTCATTCTCCATTTTTTCTATGTCCCGCAAAAAGACCTCATTTGTACCTGTTTTTAACGTTAATATAAACCCGAATATGACCCCGAAAATTCCACCGAACAACAGTTTCACAGGCAGATCCGGTTTTAACGGTTGAACGGGGATAACAGCGGGGGAGATCACCTGCATACTGGCGAGATTATCAAAATCTTCAAACATAGCTTCTCGATATTTCTCTTTCAGCTGTTCACGGAATTCTTCATCCGCTTCGATCTTTTTCAATATAAGGTCTTTTTGAACAGCCTTATCCAGTTCCTTTTCTACTTCTTCGATCTGATCCTGTATTTCGATAACAGCCGGGTGCTTATAATTAAACTTCCTACGCAGCTTTATCTGATCGAGCTTAAGTCCGCTTAAGTCTGTTTTAAGCTCATTTGCATTATTAATGAATCCGCGCTTTTCTGTTAAGTCATCTATCTGGCTCCTTTTCTGTTCTATAAGTGCCCCTATATCATCTAGCTGTTCCTCATACCGGCTTTTTACTTTCTGCCCTTTTTTAATTTTCTGATCCTCGGTTTTTTCTATATATATCTTAACCATGTTGTTAACAATTCCTGCTGCTCCTTCGGCGCTGTCGAGCCTGGCAGTAAGTTGAATAATATTGGTGCCTTTTACCCGTTCTGCTGAAACATGTTTCTGTAAATAATCGATCTTCATGTTTTTATCATCAAAGGCAATACCCGGATACAGGATTCCCGTATATTCTGCCGCTTTATATATAACTGAATAACTTTTTATTTTTTTGCATTCAGTCGCGATCAATTCACTAACTGCCATACCGTACTGGTTTTCCATAATTTTGTCTCTTTCTGAATGCAATTTTATTTCAAGTAAAGCGCTGCTTTCAAAAACCGGTTTCTGTACAAAGCTGACAACTATTGCGGTAACTATGCCGATAATAACGCTATAGATTATCTTTTTCATGTTTCTGTTAATAATCATTGACTGCCTTCTTTATCCGTCAATTATACTCCCATGTTTTTGATCCTTTATTTTTAACGCTTCCCTGACCTTGTCATAAAGGTGTGCAAGCGTAAACGGTTTGGGCAGATAAAAATCAACGCCTGATGAAAAGCCCTCTTCCACTTCACCTACTCTGCTTTTTACTGTCAGCATGATAATCGGTATATGCCTGTGTTTAACGATATCGCTTCTTTTCAATTTCCATGCTACTTCTAAACCGTTCATAGCGGGCATCTCATTGTCCAGGATGATAAGGTCCGGATGCTCTTTTTTTACTTTTTCAAGAGCTTCGAGTCCCTCTGCAGCAGTTATGATCCTGTAATCACATTCAAATATGCGTTTTAATATATTTCTTATGTATTCTTCATCATCTACTATGAGAATAGTATTTTTTTTCATTTTATTATTTTCTTTCGTACATGTTTTTAAGGATCCTGGCATTCTTCAGCCTTTCCCGGGCCTTATTGTTTGACGGAGCGTCTTTTATTACTTTTTCGTAAGCGCTGATTGCCTCATCGTAATTCTCAAAGCCCATCATCGTTTCTCCAATGTAAAAATATAGTTGTGCATCGGTAGGATCAAAGCCTGAATTATTTTCTTTATCCATGTTCAATTCAAGCGCAGTTTTAAAACAATTATATGCAGTTTCTATTACTCCCTCTTTTAACAGCAGAACGCCATTATCATAAAGTTGTTTTCTTCTAACAGCTATTCTGTTATTCTTTGACGGTTCTCGTGTTATTTTTAACTTTTTGTTTACAGGGACCTGTATCGTTTTTTCTTCTTCTACGGCTTTCGCCGCGATATTCATTACACGCGGGATCTCAACAACACCTGTGCCTGTTTTACCGGCCTTACTGATATGTATGTTTTTTATACCTATAATCATGATGACCAGCAGCCCGGCAAAAACAAAAACCAATCTACTCCGGTAAAATAGTGATTTATTGTTATATACCGAACCGTTTTCACCGGTGATACGCAGACAGTAACTTTTTTTCCGGTAGATAAATTCTACTTTTTTCATTATTATACGCCGGAGAGAGATATCCATTCTGAATATTTTCCAGCCCTTATCAGCTGCCGGATCATTGATCCGGTCATATATTTTTTCAATATAACTTTTAATATAATCCGGCTTGATCGCATCCAGAACCATACTATCCGGATTTTTTAATCTGTTATATACAGTGCCCCTGAATATATTATCACCATCAATTTTTGTTATATCTTTATCTTTTAGCTTAAGCGGTGACAATATACCCTTAAAACACTGCGGTGAATACACAGTTCTATAGCATTCGTACGTAACTGTTTTTCCTGTGCCTTCACAGGCAGGACAATGCCGGGTTCTTCTCCGTATTTTTTTTATCTTTCCCGAACATACCCTGCAATTCATGATCCTTTCAGATCCGGGAACTATTTTTTCTGATTCTTTTCCTTCCTCAAAACCGCGGGGAGGAGCTCTGTACGGCAATACATGCAATGATACCGGGACGTATTCAGCCGATACATCTTCTCCCCTGTATACACGCATTCCGCTATTCAGTGACCTTTTGACAAATAGAACACTGATTTCAAACAGATAATTCTGTTCCGATATAACCTTATTTATACTGCTTTGCTCTCCGGGATCAAAGCGGGATATCCTTTTTTTCCCGGCCCAGAACGCCAGATTTTTCCGGATACCGGATATGTCTTTAGCAGAAATATTTTTGTTTACTATATACTCTTTCTTATTTAAAAATTCTTTCCTGGTAATTTCTATTCCTGTCTTGATCTTTTTGCGTATTTCCTTGTCAAAAATAATATTATCGTAAGAGCGGGATATAATCCGGTCTTTCTTCATGTTATTTATGTCAATCCATCCCGGCCCATTCAGCCTGCTGCTTTAGCTGCTTAAGGAGAGTTATCGCTTCGCCGGAGTTCACCTCTACAGTACCTGTCCACCCGAGATCCTCATCTATTATTATTTCCAGACCGTGTATCCCGGCAGAAACACCTTCTATTACCAGCGGTGTTGCGCCGGCTTCAGCTTTATCCAGATATACCAAAGCGCTGCTCGGTACAGAATAAACTTTAATAATACCTGTTTTCATCTTCTTGAGATCAGCTGAAACTGTATACGCCGCGAAACTTTTAACAGTAACGTTTTTTTCAAAAGATTCATACCCTTCTTTTTCAATTCTGATATCATGTATTCCGGCAGATACTCTTTCAATAAATAAAGGCGCTGCTAATCCGACAAATTCTGAATCGATATAGACCCGCGCGTCAAGCGGAGATGACGTGACCAGAAGCGACCCGTCTTCCTCTGAAATATCAATAGTGATCTCCTCAACATCTCCCGGAAACACTTCAACTTCTTTGCTGCTGGACTTATATCCCTTTTTTTTAACAGCGATCTCATATACACCGACAAATAAATTTTCGATTTTACAGGGCGACAACCCGTGAAATTCATTATTTATGTATACATCTGCTTTTTTCGTATTCGTTTTTATTTTTAACCCTCCCTTCTGCGCCTCCAGTTTGACATCGGTCCTTGTTACTGACCCTTCTGATATCCTGACCGCCTGGTTATATACTTTGTATTTATCATTTATGATTGATATGTTATGAATACCAACGGGTATATGATGCATATCGACATCCGTCCTGCCGTAATGCTCTCCGTTAATATATATTTTTGCACCAAAAGGCACTGAAGTCACTGATAATGCGCCGTACTTTTTCTTTTCCGGCGGTTCACTGTTTAAATCTAAAAAATACCTTTCTTGTGGTTTCTCTGTCTTGAGCCAATCCGGCTCCAAGACATCCTTGTTGATGGATATATGACTGGCAAAGACATTTTCCTTTATTTTGTTGTCAGTTATGTATACGCTTACAACGATATCCTCTCCCTGAACCCTGTAAGTCCCGCTTAAAACACATGAATCCTGCAATGAACCGGCCACAGCTATATTTTCAGCCGCGATCCTTACCTTGATGTCATTCTCCAGGATATTACTGAAAAAATACCTGCCCTGGCTTATCAGTTCCGTAAATTCACCTACCAGTATTTGCCTGATATTGTTTTTCTGAAGCCTTAACAGGACTTCATCGCATAAAATATCTATTTTTTCTTCATAATCATTAAGAGCCAGATGTATTCTTTCTTTTTCTTTTTCTATTTCAATCTTTGAATAACGCGCAAGTATATAAACACTGAATAATTTATTCTTCTTGTCCTGTTCGCAGTACATTTCTTTTATAATTGTGCCCTGAACATTTGCTGAGGCGTATAATTTAGTCTCCTCGGCCAGCTGATCTATCAACCTTGATTTTCTTGATATCAGTTTTAAAGATACCTTCATTCCCATATACTTGACTACCTGTTCAAGTACATCCTGTGCGGCCGCTTCCCTCCCCTCTTCAATTGTTTTCTCATTAGTTTTTATTCCTACAAAATAGACATAATTATTATCGGGCAGCGGCGGTTTCGAGATCCATCCCGGTTTCTCACCTGTGGTATTGGAAACCGGATTTTTTGTTTCTGCAAAAACCCTGTTTAAGGAAATAATACTTATGCATATTACCGCCCCTTTGATTATTTTTATAATATATTTGTATTCCATAAGATTTCCTTTAAGGGCTTCATCCTGCTTCTTTTCAATGCCTCCTGAATCATATTTAATTTTGAATATTTAACTAATCTTCAAGTTTCTCAAGCAGCTTTACCGCTGCCAGTTCCGCATCCTTATCCAGCTGTTTTCTTGCTTTTGAAGCCAGTCCTTTTATAGCCATTTTTCTGCCTGTCTTATAATCACTTTCAGGGAGCTTGAGTAATGCCGAACAATTAAAGAAATATCTCACTCCTGATTCAGTAATCTCTTCGACCTTCTCGTAATAGTATTCTATAGGGAAGAGCCCGCTGATATTTATGTTATCCGCTACCATTGCAATACCGTCCTGCACGAACCTGCCCAGATCTTCTGTTGAAAGATTTACTCCCCGGGTATTTTCAATAAATTCTGTTCTTGCTTTTGTTTGAATTGATTCAGCGACATTCTTCATCGCTTCCGCTTTTGCCTGACGGAGTCCGACAGCGTAATCTCCTACACCTTTAACTGTGCCGCTGAAATACATCATCTCTTTTTTCTCATAAAACGGCACCTGCAGCCATTCAGGCTGCTGTATGGCGCTTTTCTCGACGATCCTTTGAGAGCCTACTTTCAGCGGGACTCCCGCGCATCCGCTAAAAAGCACCAGCGCAGTCAACATAAATAAACAAGAAATACTTTTCATCCTACATCTCCTTAATCTTTCTCTTCATTTGACTATTCCCGTATTCTCCTTTGCCATACTTCCGAAGGTCTCACATGCCCCTTCGACAAATATTTTTAATTCCGCGAGTTCAAACGGTTTTTCCAGATATGATGCTCCAAGATCCCGGCATACCTGCCGGATCTTATCGGTTCCAAAACCCGTCAAAATCATCACCTCAATATTTTTTCCCATTTTTTTGATCTGTTTTAATACATGTATGCCGTTCATAAAACCGGGCATCCTTATATCAATGATCGCTATTGACACGTTATTGCTTTTAATGATTTCGACGGCCTCTCTGCCGTTTGAAGCTAAAAGCGTATTAAATCCTCTCCCATCAAAATATTTGCTTAAAACATTCTTTATACCTTTCTCATCATCCGCTATAAGGATATCCACGTCTCTATTTGCCGTTTTCCCGCCGCCGGATAATTGGCCGTTTTTTGAATTTGACGGCTCCGGCGTATACGACGGCACCATTAGAAGTAATTTATTAAAAAAAGAATTACTGTTTTCTTCTTCTATTGTTCTTTTCAACTCTCTGAAATCCCTGTAAATATTCCTTATAGAAGTTTTCCCCGGCTCTACTTTAAATATTTTTTCATGCTCTGTTTCGGTTATCTTCTCATCGTCACCGATCAGAGCCTCATGCATTTTTTCTCCCGGGCGTAATCCTGTGATCCTGATCTTTATATCACTGCCGGGTTCTTTTCCTGAAAGCCTTATCAGGTCTCTGGCTATATCGATTATCTTTTCCTGTTTCCCCATTTCCAGCACGAATATCTCCCCTCCGTCACCCATAAAACCCGCTTCGATCACCAATCCGGATGCTTCGGGGATAGTCATGAAATATCTTTTTATTTCAGGATCCGTTACTGTTACCGGCCCGCCGTTTTCTATCTGTTTTTTAAATGTCGGGATAACGCTTCCCTGGCTTCCCATTACATTACCGAACCTTACAACCATGAACTTGGTCCCGTTTATGCCCGCCATTGCAATAACATATGTTTCTGCGATCTTTTTTGAAACGCCCATTACGCTGGTAGGCGCTACCGCTTTATCCGTAGAGAGCATTATAAACCGCTCGACCCCGGACCTCACAGCCTCCTCTGCCATTATTTTTGTCCCGAACACATTATTCTTGATCGCCTCCATAGGATTTGACTCCATTAACGGGACATGTTTATGCGCCGCGGCATGAAACACGATATCCGGCTTATGCTTTTTATAAATTTCTGCTACTCTTTTCCTGTCGCACATATCACCGATTACAGGTACTTTTTTAAGATCTATAAAAGACTGCCCCAGTTCCATATCTATATGGAATAATGGATTTTCCGATTTCTCAAAAAGTATCAGTTCATCCGGATGCAGCCTGGCAACCTGACGGCATAATTCCGAACCTATTGAACCTCCGGCGCCCGTTATCAGGACCTTTTTGCCCTTTATATAGCTGCGGGCTTTTTCCGCATCAATCACCACCTCATCCCTGTTGAGCAGATCTTCGATCCTGACCTCGCGCAGTTCTCTTACTTTGATCGTACCGTCAACCACCGCTGAAAGGTTTGGAACAGTCCTGTATTTTGCGCCGCTCTTTATGCAATAGTTCACTATATCCCTCATTTGTCCGGGAGAAAGTTTTGGTATGGCTATAACTATTTCCTCAATATTATTGTCCCTTACGATATCCGGGATATCTGTTCTTTTTCCCATGACCTCAACTTCATGTATCCTTTTTCCTGTTTTTCCCGCATCGTCATCAATCAATCCGATAACCTCGTAACTATGCCTGTAGTGGTACAACATCTCCCTGAGCAGCATCTCGCCCGCGTCTCCTGCGCCTACGATCAGGATCTTCTTTTTCTTACCGTTTTTGGCGCCTTCCTTAAACCTGTACGGCCTGGTCAGACGGATAACGAACCTTATGCCGCTCAATGTAACAATGAGTAAAAGCCAGTCAATTATGAATACTGACCGGGGATGCCCCGGATAAAACGCCATTGCCGCTGCCGCATTAACTATCGAGCTGATGCTGACGGCCTTTATTATCTGTATAAGATCCTTTATGCTGGCATACTGCCGAATGCCCCTATTAAGCCTGAAATACGCCACAGCTGCCATCCTCACGATCACCATCAACGGCAGCGCGCCTATCATGATCTTGAAATATCCTGCGGGTAATGCCCCGTCAAACCTTATCAAGTATGCGGTTATGTAACAGGCGGCAATAGCGACAACGTCAACGACATGAATTAACTTTTCATGCCAGTCTGTTTTTATCCTGTATAAATCGATATTCACCTTTCTCTCCTTAATACACTTTTACTGTCACACCATTTATGTATCCTTTCTATGGCCCGGCAAACCTTACGTACTGCGCTTTCTTCCATATCCCCGTACAGCGGAAGCGCCAGCCCCTCGCTGGAAGCTCTTTCGGTTACAGGCAGATCGCCCCTGTATTTCAGTCCCTGCCTGCGGTATGCCTTCTGCATATGCACTGCCGGATAAAAGTATTTTTTTGTCTGTATATTTTCAGCATTGAGAGCGGCATACAGGTTATCTCTGCTCATACCGAACTTTTCTTCGTCAACAAATATGGCCATATAGTTTCCGGAAGTGCTGCTGCCTTCAAGCACTTCCTGGAAACTGATCCCGTCAATAAAACTCAAAAAGTCTTTATATATATCGATCAGCCTGCGTCTCGTTCTCAGGTGCTTCCCTATGTTCTCCAGGTTTTTTAAACCGACAAGAGCATGTATTTCACTCATCCTTGCGCTCAGACCCGGGAAGTCGATATCGCTGCCGCTGTCGTTTTTCCCGTAATCACGGGCGCTCTTTAAAAAACAGGCGAGTTTATCATCATTAGTTGTGATCAGCCCGCCCTCAAGAGCCGTAAGGCATTTTGTCGGGCTTAAACTGAAAACCTCGCAATTTCCGAATCCTCCGGCGCTTTTCCCCTGATACCGCGCCCCGAACCCCTGAGCGGAATCAAAGATCAGTTTCAGATCATGCTTCCGGGCGATCTCCTCGAGTTCCTTCATCTCTGGAGGATTACCGAAAACATATACAGGCATGATAGCCGATGTACTGCCGGTGATCTTTTCTTCTATTTTATCTGCATCCATGTTATAGGTCTTTTGTTCACAATCGGTAAAAACCGGTTTTATATTATTCCAGGCAAGAGAATGTACGGTTGCCGTGAATGTAAAACTGGGCACGATAACTTCACCGCTCAAACCCAGCCCCATAACGGCAAGAATAAGCCCGCTTGTCGCGCTCGAAACAGCTACAGCATGTTCAACCCCCAGGTATTCAGCGCTCGCTTCTTCCAATTTTCTTACGTAATCACCCGAAGTAACCCTTCCTGATATAAATATCTTTTTAATTTC
>JBDRKX010000070.1:0-27132 GCA_043813605.1 Elusimicrobiota bacterium
TGTATGTGTATTTATCAAAAGGCAAAAGAGAACTATTCTGGAATTGTATCAAGGCAATAGCGATTCATAGAGATTTTCCGAATACAATTGTCAGGTTCCTGATGAAAAGCAGGTTTTTTAAAAAATATCCGAAGATATTGCTTTTTCTGGCACATAACTATATAAGATTGTTTGCCAAGTACAGGATCAGATTTGATAAGCATAGAATACATTTTGAAAAACTCATTCCACTGAGTTGTGCGGATACAGTAGAATATGTACCCCAGGAATATATCCGGCAGACTTTCATCGTGGAAAATGCTGAGTGGATGTTTTATAAACCGAAATTGGAGACGAGTCTTTTTTTACCGGATAATTCAAGTGGTAAAAAAAAATGCTGTTTAAGGATAAGGAATGAAGAGAGACTAAGGAGATTCATTAAGATCATTATCGTAATTAAGCCCTTTAAAAAAGAAGATGAATATGAGGCAGGAGTATCATTATGGGCGGCCGGGATTCCCATAGGGGCCGAAATCCAAAGTGAGATGAATTTCAGTTTTTCGGAAGAGGGTATCTATTATTCAAGGGAAGGGGAACC
Organism: Elusimicrobiota bacterium; assembly: GCA_043813605.1. Classification (GTDB taxonomy): domain Bacteria; phylum CG03; class SLGR01; order SLGR01; family JBDRKX01; genus JBDRKX01. The sequence goes on from JBDRKX010000070.1 coordinate 578, forward strand.
GGTAAAAGCACGGTTGCTGAAAGGAAGGTATCCCGGAGCGGGTCATAAAAGGCTGTATTCAGTAGATATGAAGTATGGAGTAAGAAAGAAAGTTTCCATGGGAACTGTTTTGCTTGAATTGTAAAATGAAGATCGGGCTGTTCTAGACAGAAAAAAAGAACGGAACAGGTAAATGAAAAAGCTGATGAGGGAAATATTAAAATTAGTATCATGAAATATTTAAGTTGCTGCGATTGTTTCAGGTAATAACGTGACTTAAAGGAAACAAGATGAAAAAACTATACATAGTAACAGACAGGTGCATAGAAAATAGAACGGAAGCGTCTCTTTATACACAGTATCTGCAGAAAAACGGGTATAAGAAAACGGATAAATTAGAAGAAGCAGATCTTATTATTCTATTCACATGCGGATTTGCTGAATGGCGCGAGAATATGTGGATGAATATAATAAAAAAAATACAGAAAAACAAAAAAAAGGATGCCGAGTTAATCATTGGCGGATGCTTATCAAAAATAAACGGAGAAAAAGTACGGCAGATATTCAGCGGCACTATGATCGGACCGTATGAAATAGACCCGTTAAAAGATATGTTGAATCTTAGCGGGGATCTGGACAGCATAATGCCTGTGTATTTCCAGCGTAAAAATGCTGGTATTGTGCCTAAAAATCTATACTCTGCGCATAAGTACTATTATAACCAGATTTTCAGCAGGGCCTGTGTAATAAAAGTGTCCAGCGGCTGTACCGGTAATTGCACGTTCTGCGCAATCAAGAAGGCGAAATCAAAGTTGCAGAGTACTTCTATAGAAAGGATTGTCGAGAGCCTTGAATACGGACTTGAAAAGGGGTATAGAAACATTATTTTAAGTGCTGATGACCTGGGATCATATGGTTGTGATATAGGAACCGACATGTTTGAGCTGCTTAATAAAATACTGAAGATATCGAGTCCGCAGGCCCATAAAATGGAAATAAGGTATCTGGAACCTAAATGGCTGATAGGCAATACGGGGAAATTCAGGGATTTATTGAAAGATACAGAAAAAATCTCTTTCATCTGTATACCGATACAATCAGGAAGCGGTAAAATACTGAAACTGATGAATCGGGATGACCGGATCCAGGAATGCATAGACTGTGTAAATCAACTATATGAAATCCTGCCGTCGACTTTTATCAGGACTCATTTTATTGCGGGATTTCCCGGTGAGACTGATGATGATTTCAGTAAGACCTTAAAACTGATAGATGAAATGAAATTCGACATAGCGCAGGTATACAGATACTCAGACAGACAGAATATCAGGGCGTCGGAACTGGATAACAAAGTACCGGAGCAAATAAAGAAAGAGCGAGCGAAGTTGCTGGAGACCAGGATAAAAAACAAGACGAGGATGCGGAGTTTTATTAAATATCACAGGTATAGATATTGTAAGCTGTATAGATAAAATGCAGTTGATTCGTCTTTTAAACAGGTAATTATGGCATACAGGAAAAAATTGCCGTATGCGATGTCATAGAACATGCAAAACAGGATAATAGTAAATGACAACCGGTAAGAAAGATAAACCTATAATCCTTATCTCTATCTTCAGTATAGATTTTGGGATCCGGAGTATAAGCTCTTTTCTTAAAATTCATGGCTATCAAACGGAGATTATTTTTTATAATAAGGTAAGATATGCCGAGGGATTTCTATACAACGATTTTCTTACCAACAGGCTTCTTCGGCATCAAGTATATTCTAAACAGGATATTGACCTGCTGATTTCAAGGCTTAAGGAAAGAGATCCGGCTATAGTAGGATTAAGTGTCAGTTCCACTCATATGCAGACTGCTAAACATATTACCAGTGAGATCAAAAAACAAATTGATTGTATTGTCGTGTGGGGAGGTATTCACGCTATTATTGCTCCGGATGAATGTATCCGGTATGCAGATATAGTGTGCACCGGAGAAGGGGAATACCCCATGCTTGAATTGGCGGATAAAGTGAAAGAGGGTAAGCCAATAAGCGGGATAAAGAACCTGTGGATAAAAAAAGACACTGAAATAGAGAAAAACAGGATGCGGCCTCTTGTTCAGGATCTGGATACACTTCCTTTTCCTGATTTCATTGACAGGGACAATAAAATTCTGATAGATCGCGGCAAATCGGGAAAAGATAATTATATAATTTCTGCCAGCCAGAAAAACGTCTATCCTATAATGACTTCGAGGGGATGCATGTACAGGTGTGCATACTGCTGCAATAGTATCATCAGGGAAAGGTATGAGGGATTGGGCCCGTATTTAAGAAGAAGAAGCGTGGATAATGTTATTTCAGAACTAAAGGCTGTTTTAAGAGAAAGGCCTGTCCATACCATCAGATTCTGGGATGATGTTTTTACTTACGATAAAAAGTGGGTCGATGAGTTCTGTGAAAAGTACCCGGTTGAAGTCGGCATGCCTTTTAATTGTTATGCGCATCCCGCCAAGACCGCCAAAGAAATATTGACAAAATTGAGAAATGCCGGTTTAAAATGGGTAAATATAGGCATACAGAGCGGCAGCGAAGAAGTCTCAAGAGATATATTTTCAAGGCAGCAATACAACGATAATATTCTTGAACATGTCAGATTCATAGCTCAGCTCGGGATAACTATCTGCTATGATCTGATACTGGAAAATCCTTATGAATCCGATACCGATCAGCAGAATACCGTAGAATTACTTTTAAGTCTGCCCAAGTACTATAGAGTACATCTTTATTCACTTTGCTGGTTTCCGAAAACACCTTTAACTGAAAGGGCATTGGAAGAGGGTCGGATTGCCGAAGGTTATCAGGAACAGTATACATCCAAGGCACTTAATAATTTCCATATGTTCGTCCAGTTGTCCAAAACAAAAAACGATATGTTCTGGAATTGCATAAAGGCCATGGCGATAAACAATTACTGTTCTGATTCGTTAGTCAGATCATGCTGCAAGAATATGTTTTTTAGGAAATGGCCCGGGTTTTTGTTTGAACTTGCCAAGGTATATCTCAGGCTCCGGTCGAAATATACAGTAATCAAAAGAGATAAAAAATATATTATTACAAGACTGGTGCCCCGTAATCTGTCGGGAGCGGTCCGGTATCAGGATATCGGGTCACTGAAAAAAGGCTTTGTGCTCGAGCAATCGAAATGGTTATTTAAAATACCTGAGTTTGAGAATATCATTTACAATACAGGAGAAAAAGATGGCGGCAAGAGGATATGCCTGGGAATAAGGAGTCAGTTCAAAAGTGCGGTTTTCAGGAAATTAATAATAGTAGCAGTTATTCCGTTTGAAATAGAAAGAAGAAGTTCTTTTAAAACTGTGTTATGGCGAGTGGAATTACCTGAAGATTACGATCACGGCAGCAAAATATACTTTGATTTTAGAAAACCTGAATTGCATTACCTGGTAAACGGGAAAGAATACAAAGCGGAAATCTTGAACAAAGAAACACAACCCGTGTTGAGCGAGGGATTGTATGCTGTTAAGATGCGTTATGCTGAACCGGGTCAACACAATATCGGAAGTATATTATTGAAGGTATAGAGATGATAAATAGTCCAATGTGCAGTATTAATATTAACGATGTTTAAGATAAGATCGGGACATACAGTGCAGACAGAATCGGTTTACCGGGAAAGGCGCAGCAGGGGATTCTGGTTTTACCCTCCTCAAGTCCTGCTTGAACCCGATTGGAATGGAATAGACCTGAATGACAGGTCTGATCACAGGGAACAGTCGATTATTTATGTCCAGATCCCGTTTTGCTCTTCATTTTGTACATATTGCCTGTTTTCAGATGTAGTAAGATTGAACCAGAAAGACTTAGTAGAAGATTACCTTGCGGCATTGGAAAAAGAGATCCTGTCATATGCTAAAACGGAATATGTAAGATCTCTGGAGTTTGGTACGATATATTTCGGGGGTGGTACACCGAGCTGTCTTTTATCAACACAACTTCAGAGGTTACTGAATATATTCAGTAATGAATTCAATTTGAGTGAAGATGTGCAGATAACCGTAGAGGGCAACAGTTCCAGTTTTAATGAAGAAAAACTCTCCAGTATACTTGCCAATGGGGTGAACCGGATAAGTCTGGGTGTTCAGACATTCAATGACGAAATAGGTAAAATTCTGAATCTTCCTCATAATCATCTGGAAGTCAGCAAAATAATTGAAAAAGCAAGAAAGATCGGTCATGAACTTATAAGTATTGATCTTATGTACAATTTGCCGGGGCAGACTATGGAGGTATGGGAGTCTGATCTGGACACAGCCGTTTCTCTGGGATTGGACCATATAACAGTTTACTGCCTGATCATTCCGCCTGCAAAAAAACTGAAAACGACTATCAGCAGACAATTAGAAAACAGAAAAATCCCTCCTGTAGGTACACAGGAAAAAACTAACAGAATGTATGAGGCCGCTTTAAGAAAACTGGAAAAAGCGGGATTCAGGCAGGATAGTCTTACAGATTTTACCCGGCACGGGATCAGGGAAGGCTTTAAATATGCAAGATTGATATCCGAATCCAGAAACACGCTGGGATTAGGTCCCAGGGCATTCGGATATTTGAATCATTGTATGTATATTAACTGTAAATCGCTTGATGATTATATGAACCTTATTGCGGCCGGCCGGATCTCTATTGAAATGGGAAGAAGGAATTCGAAAAAAGAAGAGATGCATGGATTTATGGTGGTAGGATTAAGGGCATTAAGCGTAAAAAAGAAAGAATTTTTTAAGAGATTCGGTATTGAGCTTGAAGAAGTGTTCTCGCAGACATTGGAAAGCTTAAAGAAGAAGGGAATGATTATCAGTGACGATGAAGAAGTGCGTTTGTCGCAAAAAGGAATTATTTGGGGAGGGAATGTCTGTAGTGAGTTTATGTCGGATAACACAAAAAAAATGCTCAGAGCATATGAACAGCAAAAAAAATAAACTGGTACTCTTTAACGTGCCGTCATATTATCTGGAACAGCAGCTGGGTGTTCCTCAACTGTACGGTTATCTTAAAAAACATGGCTGCAATGTCGTGATGAAGAACCTCAACTATGAATTCTTCAATAAAATATTCACCGAGAAATGGCTTAAAAGAATATATGAGAACAGAAAAAACAGGAAACGTGTAAAAAAATACTTTGCTGATAAAGATCCATACAGTTTTATAAATAAGGTAAGTGAGGTTAATGAACTTATGGATAAAAAATTCACTAAACTGGGTTACGCTGAATTTCAGAAGAACTACGATATCCTGTCAGAAGCCTGCAAATTCATCTCATCTGCGTATTATCCTTCTAAAGTAGACCTTTTCTTCGGTATCGATATGGATTATTCTCCATACTCTTATGGGGAAATAATAAGAGCTGCCGATGATAATAATGAGAATGTTCTGATAGAGTTTTATGAAGAAGAAGTCATCGGATGGCTTAAAGAACAGAAACCCGATCTTGTGGGAATCTCGATCTGTCATATGAATGAATTCCTGCCTGCATTCACTTTGATGAAAATCATCAAAAAGCATTTTAATGTACATATTATTATCGGCGGCAAGTCGGTAACGATTATGAGCAGGCATCTCAGAAACAAACCTCTGTTCAGCCGGTATTTTGATTTCGTAGGTATGGATTCAGGAGAATATACATTAAAGGAGCTGCTGGAGAAGCTTGATAGTCCTGATTTGTGGCAGACTGTCCCGAATTTAAAGTTTATGCGTAAATCAGAACTTGTATCGTCAAAAGCCAGAACCCCTTTTGATATAAATGATGCTGAAACTCCGATATACCATGAACCCCGGCCGGGTGCTATTATCAAACTTGAGACTTCAAAGAAGTGTTACTGGGGAAGATGCATGTTCTGCGGCTGGTCATGTATGCATGAGTCCCGGCATCAAGTGAAAAAAGAACAATATCAGGAAAGAGATATAGAATTGATTGATAAAGACCTTCGTTATATCAAAGGCCATTACGACCCGTTGTACATAAGACTCAGTAATTCAGTGATTACACCGGGAGGACTTGAAAAATTCATTGAAGTTAATAAAAAATACGGATTTAAATTTTATGCTTACATAAGAGCGGATGAAAAATTTGCATCATTTGAATTCTGCAGGAAAATGCAGCAGGGAGGCTTGGCTGCGGTTGCTTTCGGAGTCGAATCTGCGTCAGACAGGCTGAACAAACTGTATAATAAGGGCGTTTCTATTGAAACGATAGAACAAATCATAAGAAATCTGACAGAAGCAGGTATAGGTGTGAATCTTTTCTGCATTATTAATTTCCCTGATGAAACTGAAGAAGAAATGAAAAAAACGGTTGAATATATGAAATACCTGTCAGAAAAATATTCATGTCTTCTTCATATGAATAATTTTACGGTTGCTTATGACAGCGGAGTATGGCATAAATACAGGCAATTCGGAATTACCAGGATAAGAAAGCGTCCGGTAGGCAACTATACTTATATTGACAGATATAAAAGATACAGAAAACTTATGATAAAAACGAACCCGGTACGTGTGTGGATAAGGGGGGCGGAAGATATGAACATCAGTTATACATGTGATACTGTTATCGGGAAAAAAATTACACGGAAGAAAGATAAATATATGTTGAAAACAATGGATGAGCTTGTTGCGTGGGATGTAATGAGAAAGAATTTTCTAAGACTGTTAAAAGCGTGCAGTGAATGATAACCGGAATACAAATTAGTCTGAAATGCCTGTGAAACATGTTTTAGTCACGAAACTGGGTATCGGAGCAAAGATGCGGCTCTTGAAACAGGTCGCCCAAGGATGAGAACTTAATCATGCTTATTTACAGATACCAAAAGGGAAAACACTATAAATTATTTTACGAAATAAAGGATCTGGTGTTTTCGGGAAAAATGCTTCCCGTGATGCTGTTCTATCTGAAAATATATTTTCCTGCAGTTATGAGACTGCTTTTTAGCAGAGACAGGAAATGGACGAGGACGGCCATACTAAAACAATTATCACATCATCATAACGAAAGAAATCCTATTATGCTGAAAAGGGTATTCAATAATACACTTGAAGTCTGCATAACATATAAATGCAATATAATATGCCAATACTGCTATGTCCGGGGCCTTGAAAAAATATATCCAGAAAACATGAACCTGGAAGATTTTAAAAAACTTATTGAATGGGCAAAGTGCGGTAGGTGGAAAAGGATCAGGATAGCAGGAGGGGAACCGACAATTCATCCTGAGTTTGTTGAAATGCTGAATATTTGTGAACGAAATGACCTTCGAATAAGCATCGCTACGAATAATCTTTTTTCAGCTGAGATAATGGCTAAAATCAATCGTGGAAATTATGATCTTACAATTGATTATAACGCAAAAAAAGTACTGGATAATGATAAGAAGGCTTTATACGAAAAGAATATAAAACAGCTGAACTTGAGAAGAGTATTTTTCGGATTGTCATATACAATAGGGTCAGAGAACGAGGGAATAGAAGATGTCATCAAAGACATAAAGAGATATAGACCTGATTATTTGAGGACATGCTTGGCACTACCGGATTTTAATACAAAGATACTGGGTAAAAGTGTGCTGGAAGGATATCGGGATAACCTGTTTGAGAAGATAATGCGAATACAGGATGTCTGTGTCCGGTGCGGCGTAGCATATTATAATTATAGGCCGGTGCCGCCGTGTCTATTTTCGGAAAAACAATGGCGCCGCATAAAGTCTTATTCCCCTTTTGTTATGTTCCACAGATGCCTTATCGGATATGAGGGGGATTTCTCATGCTTGTTTACAGTGAATCCTGATCTGTCTTTTTTTCCCTGTGTGGCAATTTTTGATAAAGGAGAAAACATACTGACGTATAAGAATAGACAGGAGATCAGTGATTACTTTAGAAAACAACTGAAGAAATATCTGACCATCCCACTGGAAGACGGCTGTAGAAAATGTCCGGCATATATTAATTTTAGGGATAGTATATCCAGCAAAAGGCTGATGAACAGTTATGATTTCTTTAGTGAAAAATACTGTCAGGGAGCCTGCTTGAGGTATCATCAGCCGAATTGAACCGATGTTTAATTTTTTTAAAAAAAGTTATAGTATTGATGTTCTTATGGGATAAAAGATTATGCCAGGATGAGAATACTATTTTCCAGACAGCCCATGGTAAATTACCTGTCAACTCATACAAGAATGTAACTTTAGTAAAGCGCGTTTTTTGAAAAACTTAATATCATGATTTTAATCCTCAAGATTTTTAATACTGGTTGCCAGGTTAAAGATTTTATCAAGTATTTATCAATGGTTTTGCTTAATTCAAAAGGGTCTAAAGATTTAAAGTATTTTTTCAATTCTTTTATCTTCTTAGGTTTTGCTGACCTTCCCCCTGTTACTGCGCCACTTCTAATTTAGCTTTTTCTTCAAAATGATTCGGATTATTTTATTATTTCCCCAAAACTTATATAATGATAAGTACTATATCAAATAAAATTGACTTTTAAGATTGTTAAAAAATGCACTTAAATGTTTTGATTGGGACAATTTGCTGAGTTAATAGAATATATTTAAAATGCTTGAAAAACCCGTAAAACTGATATTCCCTCCAAGATATGATTATCCAAGATCACCCTACCGTCAAAAGTGCTGGCATAATCCATTTTCAAAAGGCGAAAATAACCAAGAAAGAACCTTACCTTTGGGAATGACTGTAGTGTATTCGTTCCTAAAAAAACAGGGAGTACAACTTTCCCAGACCGATATGAATGAGATAATACACAGTTATAACAAATCCTCCAAGACCAAGTTGAATTTTCAAGGATTTTATGGAGACATTGTAAAAATCAAAGACAGAAGGGTTTTCATAAAAATATTTAAAAAACCGGCGCATATCCGCCTGGCTGATAAAGCAATATCGCTGTTGGATCTGGATGAGAACCATATTGTGGGATTCTCTATTGTATCAAAAATGGAGCTATATTCTAGTATCCTACTATCCAATAGAATAAAAAAATTATACAAAAACATTAAGATAGTTTTTGGCGGCCCGCTCATTAATAGCATTGATCATAAATTTCTTTATCAGTTCAGGGCTATAGACTACATGATATCAGGCGCCGGAGAAGTACCTTTCTTTAAGCTTCTTGAGTATCTTCGTGAGAGTAGGGGCAGGCTGGATGATATTCCAGGTTTGACATACAGAAAGGATGCTGCCGTAAAGAGAATACCGGCGGGATACTGGCCTATCGACGACCAGTGTGCGCCAGATCTTGAAGGACTTAACTTTGAATATTACCAGGTAAGAAAAGAAAGAAAACGGATATCATACAGTCTAAGTTTTGGCTGTTTTCGCAGTTGTTCCTTTTGCGGGCACCAAAAATTATTTACCAGAAAATATCAGACCAAAAATATAAAAAAAGTTATTTATGAATTAGAATGGCTTTCAAATAAATACAACACTAATATGTACAATTTTTGTTCTTCCTGCATTGACAGAAAATATTTGAACCTTCTGTGTGATAGTCTTATCGATAGAAATTTGAATATTAAGTGGAATATGAGTATTAATCCAGCTGATATTGACAGCATTCTCTTAGAGAAAATGTATCGGTCAGGATGTCGTGACATAGAAATGGGTATTGAATCGGGAAGTGACAAAGTGTTGTCTATGATGGGTAAGGGATTTAAGATAGGGCATGCGAATAATATGATAAAACGTGCCAGTAATATGGGTATTAATATTATTGTCCATATACTGGTGGGATATCCATATGAAACCCGCTGTAATTTCCAGGATACGCTTAATTTTATCAAATCGAACAGGAATTACGTGAAAGACTATATTCTGTATCGGTTTTGTCTGCTTTCTGCTTCACCTATGTACTGTTCTCCGGCAAAATACCGTATTAAAATACTTGATCCAGTAGACATATTTAGAAACATGTATATGTTCGATGAGATTCGTGGATTGAAGTACCCGGCAAAAAAAAATACAGCAAAAATACAGATATATTAAAGCAAAAGAGACTATTTTGCTAAGTTTGTTATTGAAAAAGGTTCATAAAAATAGGAAAAAATCGAGAACCGCTGTTAAATACCTGATTACACTGCTATACAGGATATATCTCCATTTTCGTGGCTGATTATCCACGAAAGAACAACAGATCCTTGGTCCCTTCTTTTGTTCTGCGAATAGGAAGAAGTAATTACACTGTAAAATCCGGGCTGTTATATTTTGTGAAAGCGATGCAGTTTGTAGCCGGTTTTTAGTATCACCGGGACTTTGCCGCTGTGCCGCTATAGGCTTTTATTTAAAAATTGAATACAGCGAAAATTCTTCTTATTGACTATCTCTGTAAATCTCTATATACTAAATATTATAATTTATGGCCTAAAATTATAATTTGTTGCGGGGCAAAAAACACGGTAGCAGGTTGTTGAACAAATGCTGAAAATTTATATTTCAGCTTATTATTATGGGAAAAAAAGTATCCCGGCAAAACGATAAAATAAAATATAGCGAACTGTCAAGTTTTAACACTCCCTTTTATTTATATGACTTTGACAAAGTCGAACGCAACATATCAAAACTCAAAAATAACTTTGATCCTGATGATTTAAGAATATTCTATTCGGTTAAAACGAACGATCACCCGGTATTGCTGAAATTTTTAAAAGAAAAGGGTCTTTATGCTGAAGTGGTATCGGGATTGGAACTGGAATTAGCCCGAAATACGGGATTTGAAAAGATCCTGTTCAACGGCCCGGCAAAGACTTCCGATGAACTAAGGCAGGCTACGGAGGGGGGGGGCACAACAGTAATAATTGATAATCTGAGTGAATTTACCAGATTGCAGAAATTTGCGAATGCCGGAACAGAAATAGGATTGAGGCTTGATCTATCGGGCGTTGGGTATCATAAGTTCGGGATGAATAAAAAGGATTTAATGAAAGCGCTGGATATGGTATCGGAAGATAAAAAGCTGGTGCTGGCCGGGCTGCATTTCCACGCGGGCAGTTTTATTCAGCATGCGAGATACTACAGGCATATATTCAATAATCTGATGTCGCTTATGGAAGAAGTACCGCCGCATTACTTTGATAACCTGGAGTTTCTTGATATCGGCGGTGGTATTCCCTGTGAAAATAAAGTCAAAAGAAGTTTCATGGAAAGAGCCCTGGAGAATTATTCTTATAAGTACCATTTTATTGATAGATGGCTATTGAAGAAAGAGCGGCAGTATGTACGAAGGGCAGAAAGTTTTAAGACAGATAATTATCTGGAGGAATACGCAGTCATCGTTAATGATAATATCAAGAAACTTCAAGAACTGTTGAAAAAGAATATCTCATTGTATATGGAGCCCGGGACGGCCATTGTCGGTGACGCGGTAGAAGTCTATTCGGAAGTAGTCACAAAGAAACATAACAAGATACTGATCGATGTGAGCAGAGATATAGAAAGAGGGCGAAATTGTTACTGGCATCCCGTATATAATATTACTAATCCTTCTGAAGATGTACAGACCGAATATATCTTCGGTCCTGTATGCGCGCCTGATGATATGTTCACAAGATGTTATGTCGGGCAGCGGCTTGAGGAAGGAGATCGTGTCAAGATATGCGGTATGGGCGCATATTCTTTTTCATATCACTCTTCTTTTACACAGCCCCAACCGGCTGTTGTAGTAAAAAAACGGGATTCTATAGAAAAAGTAACAGATATAGAAACATTTAGTGATAAGTATAGGCGTAATACCGTTAACTGAATCCGAATTATAATGCTGCCTGAATTGTCTGTATCGTGCTACGGTACGGTTAGGAATAGATTCTCAAATAAAATAGGATATTAATGTGTTTCTTTATGCTTGTAGCTTGAACGGAAAAATAATATCATAAAATAATCAGTTTTATTAAAACAATGATATCTGAAAAAAAAGAAAGAAAACCAGGAAAAATACCGATATTATCATTTCCAGCCTGGATCCTGGACGCGTGCCCCAAAATATGTGTAAATGTAATTGAGCCTTTAAGATATGGGATGAAACGTAAAAAATACGAAGATTTTGTAAAAAAATCGCAATGGTGGTCACAAGAAGAACTCGAAAAGTACCAGATGGGAAGACTGAAAGCTCTTTTGAACCATGTATATCAAAATGTGCCGTATTATAAGGAATTGTTTCAACAAAGAGCATTAGTACCCGATGATTTTCAGTCTATAAGTGATCTTGAGAAGATCCCGATACTTACAAGAGCAGATGTCTCAAATAATTTTAGTAAGCTTATAGCGACAAATTTTAAAAAAAGGGCCCTGCGTAGAAGAAAAGAAAAAATACATACCAGCGGTTCAACGGGAACTCCCATGTGCTATTACCGTGATAAATATTTCAGGTATATGGAGTATGCACTTTTCAGACAAGGTTTTGAATGGGCGGAAATTGCTATGGGGAAGCGGATCCTGAGGTTGACGGCAAGGCCGTTTCTCTATGAGAAATTCAAGGGAACTGCGAAATATGAGCTCTATTGGAACCGGTTGTCGCTTTCGATAATTGATCTGGAAGAAAACATCATGGATGAATATTTGGATCTGATAAAGAAGTTCAAGCCGGAATCTGTGCGGGGAGCTCCTTCGGCGCTATATGCGCTGGCGCTATATGCTCAGAGTATCGGAAGGAATGATATCAGTTTTAAAGCTTATTTTGTATGGTGTGAGAATATCTACGATTATCAAAAAAAAGTAATTGAGAAACAGTTTAATTGTCGAATATATAATTTCTACGCTTCGGAAGAGTATCTCGTTTATGCAATGGGCTGCGGGAACCAGGAGGGATCGCATATCGAGATAAGGAAAGGTGTCATGGAAGTTGTTGATGACTATGGAAAACAATTGCCTGCCGGGAAATCAGGAAGACTGGTGTTAACCGGATTCAATAATTATATAATGCCTTTGATAAGGTATGATATAGGCGATATCGGTCAGATAGCAGAAGCACAATGCTCTTGCGGCCGCGGATTACCTTTGTTGAAAACTGTATACGGAAGAAGAAGCGAACATGTGGATATCGGAGGGAAATATATATCACCTGCTGCATTATCAGTAGTAGTCGAACGTGTAGAGAATATTAAGGAATGTCAATTTATTTTTGAGGGAAAAAACAATATGGAAGTAATTGTAGTAGCAAAAGAGGATTATTCTGAAGAAGATACAGAAACAGTTATACAACTCTTAAAAAAAGTTACTGCAGAGAGAATAGAAGTAAATGTGAATATTGTAGAGAAAATACCAAGAACCGAAGGCGGCAAGTACCAGTTAGTAGTTATTAAATAAAAATATGAAAATATTGAAAGAAAAAACAAAAAGTATCTGTCCTGAATGTTTCGGCGAGATCGAAGGGAGAGTGCTGGAAAAGGATAATTCGGTATACCTGGAAAAAGAATGCCGTGTGCATGGCAAATTCAGTATAGTGGTCGAAAAAAATCCGGATTTTTATATGAAAGTAATGAATCCGGATTACACTGAAGACAGAGTTTCCTATACAAAACTCGCGTTGCCTGTGACATACCGATGCAATATGCGGTGCCCTATGTGTTACGAGCCTGACAGGAGTATGGAAGATCCGCCGATCGATTATCTTCTGGGCGTTATCAGCGAATTCAGCGGGGAACTGGTTAAATTGACGGGGGGAGAACCCACACTGAGAGAGGATCTGCCTGTTCTGATAAAGGCTGTAAAAGAGAAAGGCATGCGATGCTCACTTGTGACAAACGGATTAAAACTGGCAGACTACAAGTATGTCAAGACATTAAAACTTGCCGGTCTGGAAAATGTAGCCCTGTCATTCAGCAGTTTAAATGATGAGATATACAAACAGATCAGAGGCCAGGAACTCCTGAAAATAAAACTTCAAGCATTAAAGAATCTTAAAAAAGTGGGAATAGGTGTAGCATTATCAATGACATTAGTAAGGGGTATCAATGAAAGAGAACTGAAGAAGATCTATGAATACTATCTGTATAATAGATCATTTGTGAGATTGCTGCGTTTGAGAAGCATGAGTTGTGTCGGCAGGTTTATTGATACCGCGCCTTTCAGTGTGTTTGAGATCATTCATCTTCTGTCTGATGCCAGCGGATTTACAGAAGAAGAACTCATGGAAAGCAATAGTGGATCGTCGGGGGACGATCATGCTGCCTGCAGGTTTGATGTGAGCGCTTATGGTGCCTTCTGTTCAAGGATAACAAAAGGTGGCGATAGTAAAAATATATTGTCTATGTCCCGGGCTTTGATAAAGAGTTTTCGGGTTTGCGGATTTAAACAAACATGGTCATATTTATACGGCTGTATATGGAAACCGGAATACTGGTGTATTACTATAAGAAGCTGGCCGGACAAAAACAGGCTGGACCTGGGTGAGATCAAGCGGTGTCCTACGGCGGTACTTACAAAAGAAGGAAAACTCGCTCCTTTCTGTGAAACAATAATCAGGGGAGATACTAAATGCCTGTAAAGACTTTACAGGCAGGGCAAAACTGCCTTTAAGCGTCTTTAACTCCAGTATTCCACTCTTGTATCAGTTTAAACTGCCTTCCATCATTAATCACAATTTTAGAGTCAGTTTTTAATGCTGTTGAAATTTAGTTAAAATAAGGTTAAACTTGAGTAAAAGAAAAGCAGATATTGAGATAACATATTAATGGAACTTTTACGCGAAACACAGAAAAGAATAAATGTTCTGCTCGCAGATGGCGGCGGAATTGTAAGTATACCGAATAATATAATTGGTATCTTGCGTGAAATAACCGGAGCAAGAATCGTTCTCTTACTCGATAGAGATAAATCCAATGTCGTTCGGATCCGCATATTTTGTGCCGATATACCCATTAAGCAGCAGTCGGATCTAAGAGAGCGGCTGGAAGCAATGGAAATCCCTCTTACAGAATCAGGGTTTGGGAAGATATCAGAATCAGGGAAGGATCCTGAAATAGAAAATGACCCGGATCTCGAATCTGCCTACAGGAAGATGATAAAAGAAGTACTGGGCGGAGTTGACACTATTATCAACGTACCTGTTAAATTAGGAGACAGGTCAGTAGGGCTGGTAGAGTTTTATAATCCTGATACTGCTGTATGGGATGAAGTATGTGATACTGTTATGACAGTGTGCCTTCAAATGGCTGCAATCATTGAAAGATTCACAAATGAAACAAAGATCAGAGAGAGGATAGGGGCTCTAAAGCAATTAGCCACAATAAATGAGGCAATAACAGCGCCGTACCAGATAGAAGTAGCTATAGATGTACTTTTAAAGAGTTCAAAGAGGTTCTTTCAGGCATACGGAAGTTCAATGCTGGTAAGGGATGACGAAGGCCGGACTATATTTGTTTCAGTTGCAGGAGAACAGTCCTCTGTTATACGGGGGAAGGAACTTGTCAGGGGTGAAGGCATAGTCGGATGGGTTATGAGCGGCGGCGGCCCGGTGCTTATAGAAGACGTTTCTAAAGACGACAGGTTTTCACCGAGGATCGATGCTATTACGGAAATACAGACAGGATCTATTATTTGTGCTCCGCTTAAGATACTCAATGAGATTGTGGGTGCCCTGGAGATAATAAGGACAAAGGGAGGGCTCCCTTTTACTCAGGAAGACCTCGAAGTCCTGGTCATCCTTTCATCTTATGCATCCATGGCGCTGTATAAAGAACGCAATTTTACAAGAAAAGAAAAATGGTTTAAATCGACAATAAACCTGTTGAGTGAGATAATAAAGGTCAAAGACAGACTGTTCCCGGAGAACAGGGAGATGATAAAGAAATATGTCGTGCTTTTCGGATTAAGGCTGGATTTGAGTCCTGAAGAGATGAAAAAACTGGATATAGCCGCCGCTGTGAAAGATATAGGAAAAATAGTTATACCTGAAGAGATTCTCTCCAAGAAGAGTGAATTAACCGAAGAAGAATGGCAGAAGGTTATGGGGCATCCGCTTGTAATAGTCGATATACTGAAAAATATTGATGAATTCAAAGATATTATACCGATAATAAAATACCATCATGAGCGCTATGACGGCAGCGGATATCCTGATGGGCTCGAGGGTGACAATATACCGAAGCTTGCAAGGATCTTTTCTATTGCCGACGCATATTCAGCGATGCTGACAAGCCGGCCTTACAGGAAGCCTTTCACCAGGGAAGAGGCAAAAAGAATAGTGTCGGAGCAAAAGGGCAGACAGTTTGATCCGGCATTGGTTGATGAGTTCATAAAAGCGATTGATTGACATAGTTCTTCTAAGCATAAACCATATCAATAATAGTATTAATTGTACGAGTAATCTCAATTGTCCATCCATAATATAATATAAACATTATCTGTTTAAATTTAGAGTTAATATATTATAATGATTAATTTTCTTGATAATTGGCATAAAATCTGTTAACATCTATTAATAAATTTAAAAGGAGGCGTCTGCCCGTGTTTGGTAAAAAAGGGATACTCGGTATTGATATAGGCTCAAAGGTCATTAAGATACTGGAACTTAATGTATCCGGTAAAAAGGTGTCTGTTACCAATTATGCCGAATACGATATAGGGTCCCAGGCTGTTGAAGAGAAATCTCCTGAAGAAAGAAAACAGGCGTATGCGGACTCGCTTAAAAGACTTGTAAGCAACAAAAAATTCTCTACTAAGAATGCTGCTATTTCCGTATCAGGCAGTTCGGTTATCGTCCGGTTTGTCAAATTCCCTAAGATGAGTGCGGGAGACCTGGAAAAGACGCTTCAGTTTGAAGCAGAACCGCATATCCCGTTTGATATACAGGAGGTGTATCTGGATACCCAGATCATCCGTGATATCGAAGAGGAAGAAGAAGTTAAGATGGAAACTGTACTTGTCGCCAGTAAAAAGGAAACCGTACAGGATAAGATTGATATTATTCAGGCTGCAGGATTCAATCCCAAAGTAATAGACGTAGATGCTTTTGCCGTTGAAAATGCATATGAATTTATGAACAGCGGAGCGCCAGGCGATGTGGTGATGCTGATAAATATAGGTGCATCTATAACAAATATTAGTATCGTTGAAAACGGTGTTTCAAAAGTTGTCCGTGACCTCTATACTGCAGGCAACAGTTTTACACATGCAATACGGGAACTTATGCAGAATACGCTTGAAGAAGCCGAGCAATTGAAGATCAAGTACGGGATGCTCCGCGGTGCAGGAGAAAACGAAGGTGAAGGAGGCATGGGTGAACAGGTTTTCAATATCATGTATCCCGTTGTCAAAGAACTTAATTCAGAGATACAAAGATCGATCGATTATTTTTCCGGCCAGCAGGCAGCTGGCGGTATGAATATCAAGCAGATCATCCTGTCAGGCGGCAGTGCAGGCATGAAAGGCCTGCCGGAACTGATAACCTCTGATATTAGAATACCGGTCAGTATTTTTTCTCCGTTAAAAAATGCCGATAAATCATCCTTGAAGGATAAAATAGATGTCAATTCACCCGCTCTGGCTGTCGTAACCGGGCTGGCTCTCAGAAAGGCCGGAGACAATAAAAAGGCCGGAAATACTAAGAAAAAATGATAAAGATCAACCTCCTTCCCAAAGAGATCGAAATAATGGCGGCAGCCCGCATGAAGATGTTTATTATCACCGGCCTGATCGTTTGTATTATTGTAGGTGTTGTCTCTGCTTATTTTCTGAAACTGGCTACGCTGGCAGTGCTTGACAATAAGATCGAAGAAGTGGAGAAAGAACTTAAGAAACTTGAGCCTATTATAAAGAAAGTCGATGCTATACAGAACAAGAAAAAGAATCTCAATAACAAGATGAATGTCATTAATGACCTGGCAGAAAGCAGGCTGCTGTATCCGCAATTCATGGAGGAACTGGCTGCCATGCTTCCGCAGAAGGTGTGGCTCGTTTCTTTGCAGACCAAGACAGGCAATAATACCTTGAATCTGACAATGAGCGTTATGTCAAGGGATAACTATGGAGTCGCCGATTTTATTAATGTTTTGGAGACGAATAAGAAGTTCAGTGAACCGAAATTCACCGGTATAGTTGCGACAGAGCATGGAGGAGAATCTGTGAGGAGCTTCTCAATAATATGCGATTATTATCCGACCGGCGAACGGCCTGCGCCAGAACCGGTAAAAAGCAGCAATAAGAAAAGAACGAAAAAGAAAAAACGGTAAAAAAGAGACATATGGCACAAAGAAAACCGATTACTAACCAGCAGAAGGTTGTCATCGCAGTATTGATTGCGGCCGGCATGTTCATGTTCTATAAGAAGATCTATGCTCCTTTGCAGGTGAAGATACAGGCAACCAGGGAAACACTGGAAAAAAAGGAAGCGGAACTGGAAAATATGAAAAGGAAAGCCCGGGAGCTGGCAAAACTGGAAAAAGAGTACAAATTACTGGCCGAAAAACTGAAAGAAACGGAAAAAAGGCTTCCTAAGACAACCGAACTTCCCAAATTTATAAGGACGATAACAGATATAGCGGGTAAATACGGAATGGATGTGGATAATCTTAGCGTGATGGCTCCTTCCAGCAGTGAATACTATGTCACTTATTCATATAAGATGGCGCTGAGTTCCGATTATCATACTTTCGGACGGTTTTTTACGGAGATAATAAACCTGGAAAGACTGTTTAATATGAGGGATGTAATATTCACACTTGCCGGAACTTCCTCGGAAAGCACAGTTATGCTGAGTGTGTCTTTTACTCTGGTAACCTATACTTCAAAAGAATGAACAGGAAAAAAACAATAAAAATATCCGTCCTGGCAATATCAGCATTTTTTATTGTTGTTGCAGTGCTGATTGTGTGCTCTGCCGGTGAGCAAAAAACCAAAAATGAGAAAATAACAGCGGAACAGGATACTTCTTCACAAAAAGATGTAATGGAAAAATATAATTATACGGGTTCAAAATACAGGTCTCCATTTTCTGCTTCCGCCGGCGCTGCGGCAGTGTTTTCCGAAGAATCCGGGGAGAAAACTGTGAAGATGACAATAAGTGTGGATAGCCTTAAAGTAAGCGGTAGTTTTTCGGATAAAAAAGGTGAATATGCTATTTTAACAACTGGTACCGGGGAATATTATGTAGTAAAGAACGGCCGTCTTTATGACAGGGACGGTATCCAGCAGCCGGATATTGCGGCTGTGATAAAAAAAGGCAAAGTACTGCTGATCGGTAAAGACAGCAAAGTATTTGAATTCACAATACCTGAATAAACTGATAATATAAGGAGCAATGATGAGTAAAAAAATAATATTTTTCTGTATAATACTGCTGGGGCTTAGCGGTTTTTACTGTATAGGAGAGGAACTTCTTGAAGAATTGACCGATGTCAGGATTGTAGATGATTCCGCGAATGCTTCCAGAATTATTCTCGATACTACGGGTGAGATCAAATTCCATGTATTTAAAGTTACCAATCCTTCAAGACTTGTCATAGAGATGGTCGATGCGGTGCATAACTGGTCGGGAAAAGAGATAGAAGTGAACAACAATCTTATTACAAGGATACGTTCCGGGCAGTACAAGGATGAACCGGTAAAGATCGTAAGGGTCGTACTTGATATGGCGGCGGATGATTATTCTGTTGATCAGGTCTGGACAGATGATCAGATAACTATTTCTATTAGTCTTAACGGGGAAGATATAAAGAAATCGGAAGCAGTATCTGTCCGCGAAAGAGAATACTCGGCTCCGGCAGGTTATTATCCGCTGGAACCTAACCAGCCTACCGAAGAGCATAACAAAAAGATCTCAGCTATTCTCGAAGAAAAAGAGATGAGGAACAGAGAAAAAAACCGGAGAAAAAAAGAGATCTCAAAAATAAAAAAAGGCATGTCAGATGTAGCTGAAAAAGAAGAGAAATCGGATGATTCCATGCTCGGGAATTCCGCAGGTGAACTAGTTGATTTCAATTTTAAAGATGCGGATATAATCGAGGTGCTGCAGGGATTTGCCCTCAAGATCGACAAGAACATCATTACTGCATCGGGTGTGAGCGGTAAAGTGAATCTCCGGTTGAAGAATGTACCGTTCAGAGATGCTTTTTATATTGTGCTGGAAAGAAGTGATCTGGTGGCGGTCCGGAAAAGCGCAAATATTATCGAAGTATACAGCAAATCGAAAATACCTATGGAAAGATTGACATTCCAGCTGTCCAGAAGGAATGCGACTGAGATGAAGATGACGCTTGACAGTCTTATGACGACATTAGAAAAGGCTAATACGACTATTGCGATTGACCAGGCATCAAATTCCATCATTGCATCAGGTACAAGTGAGATCCTCGGGAAGATAGGGCTTCTTGTAAAACAGCTCGATATCAAGTCTCCGCAGATAAAGATAAAGGCGAGAATAATCGAAGTTACAGCTGATAGCAGCGTGAATACCGGTGTTACCTGGGCGAGCTCTATAGGCTTGACCGGTAATGTGCAGGAAGTCAGAGCGGTAAAAGATATGGGTAATTACAGTATAGATTCGACTGCAGGAACAATAACTACATTGAATACATTGTCTAATTTCAGTGAAGGCGGAGTAATTGATGTGTCGGCAGTTATCAATCAGACGACTCTTTACGGTGTTCTTAATTTTCTCTCTTCCAACTCAAAAGCGAAGACTATATCTGAACCGACTATTCTTACGGAAAACAATAAAACTGCCAAAATACATGTCGGACAGAATCTGCCTATCCAGACAACTTCTGTCACGGAGACCGGCACGACACAGTCTGTTGTATTCATACCCGAAGGAATTGACCTGCAGGTGACTCCGGTAGTATCTCCGGGAAGTAACCAGGTGTCAATGCAGATAAGCGTGAGTGTTTCGGAATTTGTGAGATTTCAGAACGATAATCCGGTAACAAGTGACAGATCGGCCATTACGGAAGTAACCGTGGAATCGGGAAAAACTATTATTATAGGGGGATTGATGACGGAAAGTGTGACTGTGAGCAGTTCAGGAATCCCGATACTCAAGGATCTTCCGCTCCTGGGATATCTTTTTTCAAACAAGTCAAATATAAAAGAAAGGAAAGAACTCCTGATATTTCTGTCTCCGGAAATAATGGCTGAATAGCATCCCGGAAACTTAAGTCAAAGTTTAAATAAATTCTAAGGGAGGAAAATAGCGCATGTTAGCTCCACACGGCGGTAAACTGACAGAAAGACTAAAAGCGGTGAAGATCCCGGATAATCCGGGTCCGGGCATCAATATCGGGATGAGTGTCTATACGGAACTGGAGAATATTGCAACCGGTATCTACAGCCCTCTGGAGGGTTTTATGTGCAGTGAGGATTATAGAAATGTCCTGGAGAAGGGCCGGCTTTCCAATGGCCTGGCCTGGACAATTCCAGTGTTGCTGCATGTGAGCGAGGAAGAATCTGCCGCCCTGACTGTCGGTGATACTGTATTTTTCATCTATTCGGGGGAGATCATCGGCTGCATGGATGTAGAAGAATTATATGATATCGATCCTGCCGTACATGCGGAGAAGATCTACGGGACTGAAGATAAACAGCATCCTGGAGTAGCAGGTATATTTTCAAAGAGTCCCAGAGTTGCCGGCGGAAAGATCACATTATTCAAGCGGCCCGTGCACACAGTGTTTGCCGATTATCATCTTACACCCAAGGAGACAAGGATACTTTTCAGAGAAAAAAGCTGGAAATCAGTAGTGGCATTCCAGACGCGTAATGTGCCGCACCTGGGACATGAATTTGTCCAGAAGAGCGCGCTCACTGTTACGGACGGCCTTTTCATAAATCCCGTAATGGGAAAAAAGAAAAAGGGAGATTTCACTGACGAGGTCATACTAAGCGCATACAATGTATTGCTGGCTAATTATTATCCCCGGGAACGTACGGTAATGAGTGTGTTGACATATGAAATGCATTATGCCGGCCCCAGAGAGGCTGTCTTCCATGCAATAATGAGAAAAAATTTCGGATGCACGCATTTTATTGTAGGGCGCGACCATGCCGGAGTGGGAAACTATTACGGGCCGTTCGATGCGCATAAGATATTCGATAAATACCCGGATCTCGGAATAGAACCGGTGTTTCTGAAATCTTTTTTCAGATGCAGGAAATGTGATAGTATTGCAAATGACAAAACGTGTCCTCATGGAGAGGAAGATATAATAAATTTTGCAGGAAATAAGATCCGGCAAACACTTTGCGAGGGGAACAAACCGTCTGCCGATGTAATGAGGCCGGAAGTAGCCGAAGAGATATTGAAGTATGATAACCCCTTTGTGGAGTGAATTAGCAGAAAACAGTAATGTATTGATAATTCACCACTGGGATACAGACGGGATCTCAAGCGCAGCGCTTATAACTGATTATCTCGCAGAAAAAAAACCAAAAAAGATAGAATACCGGGTACCGGACATAGGTACGTTCCGGCTGCAGCCCAGAAGTTATTCCGATAGGGGCAACATAGATATAGAAGCAGCCGGGTATGATGTCTGTATGCTGCTGGATTATTCTGTGCCGGGAGAAGATATAGCAAGATTTCAAAGAGAAACCGGTATCCCGGTAGTAGTATTTGATCATCATCTGCGGGATCCTGTCCGGATGGAAGGCGTATATTACAATAATCCTGTTGCATACGGAGAACCCGGCAGGGAATGGCCTTCATGTACATGGGTAATCAAGGACTGTCTGGATATTGAAGTATCTGATCTTGTCATAATGGGAATAGCGGGTGATCTGGAAAACAGGTTTCTTCGGAAGGGTTTCGAACTGTTCCCTGAGATCAGCCGTTACCTGGGATCGGACAAGAACAGGTACAGTATATTCGTCAGGGCTAAAGATATGATAGATGTCCATTATAAGTGTAATGACAGTAAGATATTGCCCGAGTTAGCGTGTATACTCCTTTCAATAGGCGGCGATCCAGAGAAAGTTCTGGAAAAAAAAGACTGGGTTGAAAAAAACACCGCGCTCGAAAATGAAATTAAAGGATTCCTTGCTTTGGATCCGGCAGAAACAGTCGGGAAGAAACTTGCGGTATACAGGATAAAGTCAGGACACAATATAATCTCTGCATTGACAAGAAGACTTGCCGAGAACAGCGAATACGACTATGTTATGGTTGTAAATACCGGGTTTTTTATCAACAGGACTCAGATATATGTGAGATCCGCGCTAACAGAAGAAGTCAGGAATACAGTTCTATTTAAGAAATCTGCAATAGAACTTGGCGCCGAAGCCGGCGGGAAAGACGAAGTTGCGGGCATCATTATCGACAGTTTGAAGACAGCTGACTATTTACAGATGGTAAAGGATGACCTTGCCGGGTAAGAAAGTATTGATAATAGGATGGGATTGCGCCGCGCCGCGGCTTGTATTTGACAGGTTCAGGGATAAACTGCCTAATGTTAAAAACATATTGGAAACCGGATTCTGGGGCAGGATGCGCACTGTCATACCGCCTATAACTATTCCGGCCTGGAGATGCATGGTGACAGGTAAGACACCGGGTGAACTCGGGCTATGGGGATTCCGTCACCGCTCCGGGAACTCGTATTCGGATTTTTCGATTACAACAACATATGATCTGAAAAAAGATGCTGTCTGGGATATTATAGGTAAAAAAGGGATGAAGTCCGTTTGTTCTGCAGTACCCCCGTCATATCCGGTACAGCCTATAAACGGTCATATGATAGGTTGTTTTATGACACCTGATACTAATAAGAAATACACTTATCCTGAAGAATTTAAAGATGAGATAGAAAAACTGGTAGGGAAGTATCCGGTAGATACGGTATTCAGAACAGATGATAAGGCAGCTATTCGGGATAGCGCTTTTGATATGACAGATAAGCATTTCAGGGTACTGGAACATCTTTTAAAAAACAAAGAATGGGATTTTGCCATGCATGTTGAGATAGGTCTGGACAGGATACAGCATGCTTTCTGGCGCTATATAGATGAGACTCACCATCTGTATGAAGCGGATTCCGAATTTCAGAGCGTTATACTTGATTATTACAGACTGCTTGACCGATGGCTCGGCAGAATGATGGAAATCATTGATGATGATACACTTCTTCTGGTAGTATCCGATCACGGTGCCAAGGGCATGAAAGGGGCGTTCTGCGTCAATCAGTGGCTGGCTGAGATAGGGTATCTTAAATTCAGGAAAAAACCCGTTCCGGGACAGAGAATACAGGATGCTGATATTGACTGGAAAAAGACAAAAGCCTGGGCTTGGGGCGGATACTATTCCAGGATATTCTTCAATATAAAAGGGAGAGAAGAAAAAGGCCGGATTAAACAGGGAAAATCGGCTGTGGAAATAGAAAAACTGAAAAAGACGATAAAGGAACTAAAAGGTCCCGGCGGCGAAAAATGGAATACATCAGTCTATACACCGGATGAGATATATCCTGAAGCTTCAGGAAAAAAACCGGAATTAATGGTTTTTTGGGATGACCTGTACTGGAGGTCAGCCGGTACTGTAGGTCATGACACAATGTATCTAAGAGAGAACGATACAGGGCCGGATGACGGGGTACATGACTGGAACGGTATAATAATGGGTTACAGGAAAGGATGGAACAGGAATGTACAGCTTGAGGATACAAGTATTCTGGATATATTTCCTACAGTACTCAGGTTCCTTGAAACAGAGAGCGGTTTTAACGGGAAAGGCAGGATTATAGAGGAGGTTTTTAATGACTAACAGGCTGCAGGAAGGATTCGTACTGTGGTTTACGGGGCTTCCGTGTTCTGGAAAAACGACTGTTGCCGATATGGTTGCAGAAAAGTTAAAAATTAAGGGAAGGAAGGTCGAGCGGCTGGACGGCGATATAGTGAGGCAGTCGCTCACTTCGGATCTCGGATTCTCCAGGAAAGACCGTGATGAAAATATAAAGAGGATTACATTTGTTTCAAAACTGCTTTCGCGAAACGAAGTCGCTGCACTTGTTACATTTATATCACCTTACAGGGCAAAGCGGCAGAAAGCAAGAGAAGAGACGACAAATTTCATTGAAGTATTTGTAGATTGTTCTATAGAAGAATGTGAAAAACGAGATGTGAAAGGCATGTATAAACTGGCCAGAGAAGGTAAAATACAGGAATTCACCGGTATTTCCGATCCCTATGAAGAGCCGGAGAATCCAGAGGTGACAATATATACCGGAGAAGAGACTGCAGTGGAGAGCGCAGATAAGATCATGCTCTATCTTATAAAAGAGGGGTTTATTGAGGAGGTGCAGGATGCCTAAAAAAATTGATCTCGAAATAAATGACGAACTTTTTGAAAACATCACAGAAAAAGCAAAAGCTATGGGATATTCCGGCCCGGAGCAATTCCTGATTTCTCTTCTGTCAGAAGTAGCAAAAGAAGGGCATTCAGACCGGTACAGTCCGGAAGAGGAGGAAAAGATCAAAAAAAGGTTAAAGGACCTGGGGTATATCTGATGAGCGGTCAGAAATTTTTTGCGCATCCGACAGCCGCAATAGATGAAGGGTGTGATAGAAACATAGGAGAAGGAACGAAAATATGGAATAACAGCCATATAATGAACGGGGCAAAGATCGGAAAAAACTGCAATATAGGTCAAAATGTATTCATAGGCCGAAAAGCGGTAATAGGAAACGGTGTCAAGATACAGAACAATGTATCCGTTTATGACGATGTAACAGTTGAAGATGACTGTTTCCTGGGGCCTTCAATGGTGTTTACAAATGTTATCAATCCAAGGGCATTTCTGGAAAGAAAACACGAGTATATGGCCACTCTGGTAAAAAAAGGCGCCAGTATAGGCGCAAATGCAACAGTAGTATGTGGTGTGACACTGGGAGAATATTCATTTATCGGTGCCGGCAGCGTTGTGACAAAAGATGTCGGACCTTACTGGTTGGTATACGGTAATCCTGCGAAACATAAGGGTTTTGTGTGTATTTGCGCCAATAAACTCGATTTCAGCGGTAATTCAGCTGCATGTACATGCGGCCGCAATTATATTATAAATTCTTCAGAAGAAATATCCGCTGTATCAGATTGATATTGAAAACACAGTAACATTGTGTTATAATACGTTTAGAACGTACTGAACATAATGAACAATAACAATATACAACTTGAGTTTGCCAAAATAGCCGGAATGCTGGCTTCAAGATTCAGTTTGAGTTCCACTGTAGGCCAGATCTACGGCCTTTTATTCATGTCTCCAGAACCTGTTTCGCTTAATGAAATGGTAGAAAAACTCGGAATAAGCAAAGGTTCAGCGTCAACTAATGTAAGAATACTTGAATCCTGGGGCGCTGTGAGAAAGGTTTGGGTAGATAACACAAGAAAAGATTATTATGAAGCAAATTTTGACATATTGAGTATAGTAAAATCCCGGCTTAAGGAAGGCATAAAAAAACGAGTATCTAACATTACTGAGAATATTTCAGTTATAAAAAATAAAATAGAAACAAAAGATCGCCAATTAGAACTAGATATGTTTTATAAAAAACAACTTGAGAATATTGAAGAAATAAGTGAGCGGCTTAAATG